>NZ_JARVRT010000008.1:0-330981 GCF_030209605.1 Luteibacter sp. ME-Dv--P-043b | reverse complement strand
ATTCTATATCGTTTTTCGTTTCCGTCAACACCCTCGTGAAGCTTTTTTTCGAGGTGGTTGGTGAAGCGAAGAACATGTCGCGTTGAGGACTTTCGTCGCGACCAGGAGGAGAAGTATAGGCGCGAGTAGTGCTTCTGTGAAGGGGTTTTCGACATCTTTCTGAAAAAAAGTCACACGGTAGACTTATTCCATCCGGTCACACTTATAAGGTGTCTTTCGATGATCCGTTTCGCCCTTCCCGTGTTCCTCCTCCTGGCGCCGCTCGGCGCCCTTGCCGCAACCTCGCCGAAGGTCACCCTGCACGGTGCCACCTTCTCGACGGAATTCGCCACCGACGACGCTTCGCGCGAGCTCGGGCTGATGAACCGCACGAACCTGGCAGCGGATCACAGCATGCTGTTCGTCTTCACCGACGACCAGCCACGCGCGTTCTGGATGAAGAACACGCTCATTCCGCTGGACATTCTCTACTTCGACAAGGCCCGCCGGCTGGTCGCCATGCAACTGCACGCCCAGCCGTGCAAGGCCGATCCCTGTGCGATCTACCCCAGCGGCGGTCAGTACGCCCGGTACGTGCTCGAGCTGAAGGCCGGCACCGCGGGCAAGCTGGGGCTGACGCTGGGCGATACGCTGGCCATCGACGGTGACCCGGGTACGGTGCGCTGAGCGCCGGACAGCAGGCGCTCGCACGGCACGTCGACGCGATAGGGCATCAGGCGGGACGGGTCCAGCGACGCCAGTTCGTCCCACTGGTCTTCGAAGGGTATGAAACGCTGCATGGTGTGTCCTCCACGGGGAGCACGCGTTGCGCGTGCCGTGGAGCCAATAAAGCAGGTGGTCCTGCCTTATTGCCGACGGGTTTGGGGCATAACGATGTCAGCCCCTACCCGCCCTCTGGCAAGAGTCCGCCGTACGGCTCAGACCTCGACCATCTCGAAGTCGTCCTTGGTGACGCCGCAGTCCGGGCAGGTCCAGGTATCGGGGATATCATCCCAGGACGTGCCCGGCTCGATGCCCTCGTCCGGCAGGCCCACGGCCTCGTCGTAGATGAAACCGCAAACGACACACATCCATTTGCGCGTGTTGGTGGGGCTGTTCTGGCTCATGGCGTGCGTCGTGTCGTCTTACGGAGAAGTCGTCCATTCTGTCATTCCCCGCGCGACGACGGTAGCGTGACCCGCCCCTCCCAAGGAAATGCCCCATGACCACCCTGATCCGACGCCGCCCTGACGGCAAAGGCGTGTACGCCATCACCGACGGCCCGCGGGACGACCTGTTCGCCGCCGTGGAAGCGGCCCTGGCCGGCGGGGTCCGCATGCTCCAGTACCGCGACAAGACCACGGACGCCGACCGGCGCCGGATCGAGGCGGACGAGATCTCACGCCTCTGCGCGCACCACGACGTGCCTTTCATCGTCAACGACGACGTGCCGCTGGCCCTGGCCACGGGCGGTGGCGTGCACCTGGGCCGCGAGGACGTGTCGATCGCCGGGGCACGCGCCGTGCTGGGTCCCGACGCGATCATCGGCGTGTCCTGCTACGGCTCGCTCGAACGGGCGCAGCAGCTGGCGGCAGAGGGCGCGGACTACCTCGCCTTCGGCGCGATGTATCCCTCGACGACCAAACCACACGCCCCCGTGGCCTCCCACGACGTGTTGACGCAGGTGGCCCGCCTGGGCCTTCCGGTCGTGGCGGTCGGCGGCATCACCCCCGACAATGGCAGGGTGCTGCTCGAGGCCGGTGCCGATTACATCGCCGTGGTCTCCGCCATCTTCGCAGCCGACGACATCCAGACAGCCGCGCGCCAGTTCGCCGCGCTGTTCGACCCCCACCCCGGAATCCTTCGATGACCAGCAACCAGGAACTCTTCGCCCGCGCCCGTACCCTGATGCCCGGCGGCGTCAACTCGCCGGTACGTGCCTTCAAGTCGGTCGGCGGCGAGCCGTTCTTCACCGCCCGCGCCGACGGCCCCTTCCTGTGGGACGTGGAAGACAAGCGCTATATCGACTACGTCGGCTCCTGGGGCCCGATGGTGGTCGGTCATAACCACCCCGCCGTACGCGAGGCGGTCGAGCGCGCGGTGAAGAACGGGCTGTCGTTCGGCACGCCCTGCCCCGCCGAGGTGACAATGGCGGAGACCATCGTCTCGCTGGTGCCGTCGATCGACATGGTGCGGATGGTCAACTCGGGCACCGAAGCCACGATGTCGGCGATCCGCCTCGCCCGCGGCGCCACGGGCCGCTCCAAGATCGTGAAGTTCGAAGGCTGCTACCACGGCCACGGCGACAGCTTCCTGGTGAAGGCCGGCTCCGGCGCACTGACCTTCGGCGTGCCCACCTCGCCCGGCGTGCCCAAGGCCGCCGCCGACCTCACGCTGACCCTGCCTTATAACGACATCGACGCCGCGCGCCTGCTATTCACCCAGGAAGGCAAGGAGATTGCCGGCCTGATCATCGAGCCCGTGGCCGGCAACATGAACTGCATCCCGCCGAAGGAGGGCTACCTTCAGGCCCTGCGCGACCTGTGCACCGAGCACGGCGTGCTGCTGATCTTCGACGAGGTGATGACCGGCTTCCGCGTGGCGCTGGGCGGCGCGCAGGCCCATTACGGGATTACCCCGGACCTGACCTGCTTCGGCAAGATCATCGGTGGCGGCATGCCGGTGGGTGCCTACGGTGGCCGCCGCGACCTGATGGAGCAGATCGCGCCCGCCGGCCCGATCTACCAGGCGGGCACGTTGTCCGGCAATCCCGTGGCCATGGCCGCCGGCCTGGCGATGCTGGAACTGATCCAGGCACCGGGGTTCCACGAGGCATTGACCGCCCGCACGGTGAAGCTCACCGACGGCATCCTCGCCGCCGCCGGACGTGCCGGCGTGCCGTTCAGCGTCAATCGCGTGGGCGGCATGTTCGGGCTGTTCTTCACCGGCGAGACGGTGGAGAGCTATACCCAGGCCACTACGGCGGATGTGGACGCCTTCAACCGGTTCTTCCACGGCATGCTGGAGCGCGGGGTGTACCTGGCGCCCTCGGCATTCGAGGCGGGCTTCGTATCGAGCGCGCACGACGACGATGTGATCGCCGCCACCGTGGCCGCGGCGGGCGAGGTGTTCGCCTCGCTGTAACGCCGCCGCGGCGCTTTATGGATCAGGCCACCTGCGACATCGTCGCGAAGGCCCGCAGTGCCTCGCCGAGGCGCTGCAGGCCTTCGGCGGTTTCCTCGTCGGTAAGGGTCAGCGGCGGCACGATGCGCAGCACGTCCGGCCCGGCCTGCAGGATCAGCAGGCCGTGAGCGGCCGCCAGGTCGAGGATCTCGCTGGCACGGCCCCTGTAGGCCTCGGCCAGCACCGCACCCAGCATCAGGCCGCGACCGCGGATCTCCGCGAACAGCTGAAGATCGTGGTTGAGCTTGTTCAGCCCCGCGCGGATGTCGTTGCCCTGACGTTCCACGTTCAGCAGCACGGCGGGCGAGGCCAGCTTGCGCAGGGCCACGCGCGCCACGGCCGCGGCCATCGGATTGCCTCCGAACGTAGTGCCGTGCGCACCGAACTGCATGATGTCGGCGACCTTCGGCCCGGCCAGCATGGCGCCGATCGGGAAGCCGGCGCCCAGGGCCTTGGCCAGTGTGACGATGTCCGGGGTGACGTGATCGTGCGCGTGGGCGAATAGCGTGCCCGTGCGTCCCATGCCCGACTGGATTTCATCCAGCACCAGCAAGGCGTCGTGCTTGTCGCAGAGTTCGCGCACGGCCTTCAGGAAGCCTGGTTCGGCCGGCATCACACCGCCCTCGCCCTGCACCGGCTCCAGCATGACCGCCGACACGCCACCCTGAGCGAACGCTTCTTCCAGCGCGGGCACGTCGTTGAAGGCGACATAACGGAAGCCGCCGGGCAGTGGCTCGTAGCCTTCCTGGTACTTCGGCTGGGCCGTGGCCGTCACCGAGGCCAGGGTGCGCCCGTGGAACGAACCCTTGAAAGTGACGATGACACGCTCTTCCGGCGGCCGCCCCTTGGAGGTGGCCCACTTGCGTACCAGCTTGATCGCGGCCTCGTTGGCCTCGGTGCCCGAATTGCACAGGAACACGCGCTGGGCGAAGGGTGCGTGGGCGATCAGTTCCTCGGCCAGGCGCAGCGGCGGCTCGGTCCAGAACACATTGCTCGCATGCCACAGCTTGCCGGCCTGGGTGGTCAGCGCGGCGACGAGATCGGGATCCTGGTGACCGAGGGCGTTGACGGCGATGCCGGCGCCGAAGTCGAGGTAATCACGGCCTTCCGTATCCCAGACGCGGGCACCCTTGCCGTGGTCGAGCACCACGTCGCGGGGACGGTAGACGGACAGCCAGTAACGCTTGCCGAGGCCGATGAGATCGGAGGAATCGACAGGATGCGACGACATGAAACGAACTCCCGGACCCGGCCGCAGCGCCGGAACCCATACTGGAACGGATGGAATCGCACGGTACGCTCTGCGGTCCGACATCGATCCGTGGAACATGCATCCTAGCGAGACTGGCAGGGCCGGTCTATGCCGCCGCGCAGCCCCCGGGTTCCGCAGGAAACCGCGCACCGGCCGCCTAGAGGAACAGATCCGGCAACAGCGGCTGGCCCGGCGACACGGCGTAACGCTCGAAATCGGTAACCCCCTGCTCGCGCAGGATGTCCTCATCGATGGCGAAATGCCCGGTGTAGTCGCGCGCGGGGCGGGTAAGCATGGCGTGCGCGGCGTCCGCGACGATGGCCGGGGTGCGGCAGTGTTCCGTGCGCACGCCCTCGATCATGGCGATGGCGGCGGTGGCGATCACCGTCCGCGGCCACAGCGCGTTCACCGCGATGCCCAGCGGCGCGAACTCCGGCGCCATGCCCAGCACGCACAGGCTCATGCCCATCTTGGCGATGGTGTAGGCGGTGTGCGGCGCGTACCAGGCGGGATCGACGGTGGGCGGCGGCGACAGCATCAGCACGTGCGGATTGGCGGCGTCCTTGAGGTACGGCAGGCAGGCCTGCGTCACCAGGAAGGTGCCGCGCGTGTTGACCTGGTGCATCAGGTCGAAGCGCTTCATCGGCGTGTCCGGCACGCCCTTCAGCCAGATGGCGCTGGCATTGTTGACCACGATGTCGATGCCGCCGAAGCGTTCGGCCGCCGTGGCCGCCGCCATGCGCACTTCCGCTTCCTCGCGGATATCCACCTTCAGCGGCAAGGCCACGCCGCCCTCGGCCTCGATCGCCGCAGCCGCCGTATGGATGGTGCCGGGCAGCTTCGGGTTGGCTACGCCGCTCTTGGCCGCGATGACGATGTTCGCACCGTCGCGCGCCGCGCGGAGGGCGATCGCCAAGCCGATGCCGCGCGAGGCACCGGTGATGAACAAGGTCTTGCCTTTGAGCGATGTCATAGCCACGGCCCTCAGGCGCGCTGGAAGCGCGGCAGGATGTCACGCAACTCGGCAAGACGCTGCAGCGGATCGTCCAGTTCGAGCATGTGCTGGCACTCGTTGGCATCCAGCGGCAGCAACTCGGACAGCCGGAAGCCGACCCAGCTGGCGTCATCGCCGCGCTCGCCGATCTCGTGTCGCCACGGTGGCTGCATCTGCTCGGCCAGGCGTTCCAGGATGGTGCCGAGCAGGCCGAACTCCGCCGGCAGCGGCAGCAACGGTTCGTCGCCCCAGGGCGCGAGGTCGCCGCGCATCTGGCCATCCGCCCGCACGCGCGTACGGGTGACCCGGAAACGCTGCCCACCTTCCGCGACGATGCCGAGCAGGCCGTCCTCGCGGGAGTGGAAATCGGTGATGGTGGCCAGGGTGCCGACCGCGGCGGGCACGGCGGGCTGCCCCGCCTCGCGGCCGTCGAGGATCAGGCAGACGCCGAAGGCGCGGCCGGTGCGCGCGCACTCGCGCACCAGGTCGACGTAACGCGGTTCGAAGATGCGCAACTGCAGCTGGCCGCCCGGGAACAGGACGTTCGACAGGGGGAACAGCGGAAGGTCCATTGCGGGCGTGGTGGCGGCCATGCCGTCGAGTCTACCCTGCGTCCAGCGCGTTGAAGAAGCGCCGGGGCGCGCCTTCGAAGCCGCCGTTGGACATGAAGATCACCTGGTCGCCGGGCCGGGCGTCCGCGACCAGGGCATCGATCAGCGCATCCACGCCCGGCACCGTCGCGCCGCGGCCGTCGAGCGCATCGACTACCTTGCCCGCGTCCCACGGCAGCTCGGGCCGGTGCAGGAACACCACGCGGTCGGCATCGGCCAGCGACGGCGCCAGCGCCTCGGCGTGCGCGCCCAGCCGCATCGAGTTGGAGCGCGGCTCCAGCGCCACCACGATGCGCGCCGCGCCGACGCTGGCGCGCAGCCCGGCCAGCGTGGTGGCGATCGCCGTGGGGTGGTGGGCAAAATCGTCGTAGACGGTGACATCGCGTGCCTGGCCGATCCGCTCCATGCGCCGCCGGGCGCTGGCGAAACCGGCGAACGCCGGCAGCAGCGCCACGGGATCGGCTCCGGCCGCGCTGGCTGCCGCCAAGGCGGCCAGCGCATTCATGACGTTGTGGCGGCCCAGCGAGCCCCAGCGCACCTCGCCCAGCACGTCGTCGCCACGGCGCACGCGGAAGTGCGACCCGTCCGCCGACAGCAGCTCGGCACGCCAGTGGCCCGCGTCGATGCCGAAGGTCTCCACCGGGGTCCACGCGCCCATCACCAGCACCTCCGCCAGGTAGGTGTCCTCGGCGTTGACGATCAGGCGGCCGTTGGACGGCACGGTGCGGACCAGGTGGTGGAACTGCCGCTGGATGGCGGCCACGTCGGGGAAGATGTCCGCGTGGTCGTATTCCAGGTTATTGAGGATGGCGATGCGCGGCCGGTAGTGGACGAACTTGGAGCGCTTGTCGAAGAAGGCCGAATCGTATTCGTCGGCTTCGATGACAAAGGGCTTGCCGGTGCCGCGGCGCGCGGACACATCGAAGTTGCCCGGCACGCCGCCGATCAGGAAGCCGGGCGACTGGCCGGCGGTTTCCAGCAGATGAGCCAGCAGGCTGGTGGTGGTGGTCTTGCCGTGCGTGCCGGCCACCGCCAGCACCTCGCGGCCGCCGAGCAGGGTCTCGCCCAGCCACTGGGGGCCCGAGATGTAACGCAGGCCCGCGTCCAGCATGTATTCCACCGCCGGATTGCCGCGAGTCATGGCATTGCCGACCACGACCAGATCGGGCGCGGGCTGCAGGTGCGCTGCCTGGTAACCCTGCATCAGGCCGATGCCGAGCGCTTCCAGCTGCGTGCTCATCGGCGGGTAGACGTTGGCGTCGGATCCCTCGACGGTCAGGCCGAGCTCACGTGCGAGCGCGGCGACGCCGCCCATGAAGGTGCCGCAGATACCGAGGATATGGACGCGCATAGGGGGCTCGTCGGAAGGCCCGCCAGGAGGGCGGGCCTGGAGTGGATCAGGCGCTGGCGGCCTTGACGCCACCGGGCAGGACGTCCAGCACGCGCTGGGTGACTTCGTCGAGCTCGCCCACGCCGTCGACCACCTTCAGCTTGCCGCGCTGCTTGTAGAAGTCGGCCACGGGAGCGGTCTGGTCGGCGTAGATGCCCAGGCGCTTCTTCACCGTGTCCGGGTTGTCGTCCGGGCGGCCTTCCTTCTCGAAGCGGACCTCGCAGCGGTCGACAATGGCGGCGTCGGGCACCTCCAGCTTGACCACCACGTCCAGCGGCTGGCCGATGCGGGCCAGCACGGTATCCAGCGCGTCGGCCTGGGCCAGGTTGCGCGGGTAGCCGTCGAGGATGAAGCCAGGCCGGGCATCCGGCTCGCCCAGGCGGTGCTCGATGATGCCGAGCATGATGTCGTCGGGCAGCAGGTGTCCGGCATCCATCAGGCCCTTGGCTTTCAATCCGAGTTCCGTGCCGGCCTTGATCTCGCCACGCAGCAGGTCGCCGGTGGAGATGTGGGGAACGCCGAGGCGTTCCTTGAGGCGGGTGGCCTGGGTACCTTTCCCGGAACCGGGGGCGCCGAATAGCACGAGTCGCATTGATGCTCCGTTCGTCGGCGCGCGGGTAACCCCGCCACCGGACACAAGAAAATGGATCTCAAGGTAACGGCAGGGGCGCCGCGCCGTCAAACGGACGACATGCCGCAGGTGTAGGGCAGCCCGGGCGGACCTGACGCCTTCAAGCGGGGACGACGTCCATCGCGCTACCCTCGGCGCTCCGTTCACGCCCAAGGAAACCGCAGCATGGCCGCCGGAAAAATCCTCTACGCCCAGTCGGGCGGCGTCTCCGCCGTCATCAACGCCACCGCCGCCGGCGTCATCGAGACCGCCCGGGACAAGGGCATCCCCGTCTACGCGGCGCGCAACGGCATCCTGGGCGCGCTGCGCGAGGAGCTGATCGATACCACCCGCGAGGCCAAGGCCAACATCGCCGGGCTGAAGCACACCCCGGGCGGCGCCTTCGGCTCCTGCCGCTACAAGCTGAAGTCGCTGGAAGAGAATCGTGCCGAATACGAGCGCCTGATCGAGGTGTTCAAGGCGCATGACATCCGTACCTTCCTCTATAACGGCGGCAACGATTCGGCCGACACGGCGAACAAGGTCTCGAAGATCGGCCAGGCGCTGGGCTACGAGGTCAACTGCATCGGCGTGCCGAAAACCATCGACAACGACCTGGTGGTGACCGACACCTGCCCGGGCTTCGGCTCCGTGGCCAAGTACACCGCCATCGCCGTCCGCGAGGCCAGCCTGGACGTGGCCTCCATGGCCGACACCTCGACCAAGGTGTTCATCATCGAGGTGATGGGCCGGCACGCCGGCTGGATCGCCGCGGCCGCCGGCCTGGCCGGGTCCGGCCCGAACGACGCGCCGCACATCATCCTGTTCCCGGAAAACGTGTTCGACCCGGAGACCTTCCTGGCCAAGGTGCAGGCCACGGTGGAAAAGGTGGGCTACTGCACGGTGGTGGTTTCGGAGGGGGTAAAGAACAAGGAAGGCACTTTCCTGGCCGAGTCCGGCGCGCGCGACGCGTTCGGCCACGCGCAGCTGGGCGGCGCCGCGCCGGTGCTGGCGGCGCTGGTCCTCGAGAAGCTGGGCTACAAGTACCACTGGGCGCTGCCCGACTACCTGCAGCGGTCGGCCCGGCATATCGCGTCGAAGACCGACGTGGAGCAGGCCTACGCGGTGGGCAAGAAGGCCGTGGAATACGCCGCTGAAGGCCTCAACGCCGTGATGCCGGTGATCGTGCGGGTGTCCGACGAGCCGTACAAGTGGAAGATCGAGGCGGCGCCGCTGGACAAGATCGCCAACCACGAGAAGAAGATGCCGCGGAATTTCATGTCGAAGGATGGCTTCGGCATCACCGCCGCGGCGCGCCGTTACCTGGCGCCGCTGATCCAGGGCGAGGTGCCGCCGCCGTATGGTGAGGATGGCCTGCCGATGTACGTGACACTGCGGAACACGTCGGTGCCGAAGAAGCTGCGGAAGTTCAGGATGGAATGAGGAGCGGGATCGATGACGGGTTGCACCGGCGATGAGTGTCCGGGATCGCCGACATCGTCGGCTCCTACAACAGCCGGCGACCACGTGCCCCGCGACCACCTGCCCGGTGTAGGAGCCGACGATGTCGGCGATCCATCCGCGACCACCCGCCCCATGTAGGAGCCGACGATGTCGGCGATCAGCCTCGCCTCACCCCAACACCTCCCTCATCAACCCCAGATCCCGCACGAAATCCGCATACCCCGCCTCCCGCGCCTCCGCATCCGGCAGGCGTAGCAGGTACGACGGATGCACGGTCGCCATGGCCTTCCGCCCGTCAGGCAGGTCGATCCACTCCCCACGTTGCGCCATCAGGCGGAACGATGCGCCAAACACCGACTGCGCCGCCATCGCCCCCAGGCACACCAGCGCATCCGGCTGGATACGGTCGATCTCCGCCGCCAGCCAGGGCCGGCATGCCGCTTGTTGCTCCACGCTGGCGCGCTTGTGCAGTCGCACCTTGCCGCGCGGCTCGAACCTGAAATGCTTCACCGTGTTGGTGACGTAGAGCAGATCGCGCTCCACGCCGGCCTCGCCTAGCGCCCGGTCGAACAGCTTCCCCGCCGGGCCGACGAACGGCTTGCCCGCCAGATCCTCCTGGTCACCCGGCTGCTCGCCGATCACCACGATGCGCGCGTGCGCCGGGCCTTCGCCGAACACCGTCTGCGTGGCCGGCTTCCACAGGTCGCACGCGCGGCACTCGCGGGCCTGGGCGCGCAGCGCCGTGAGGCTGCCCTCGGGCGCGGCCACGGTCGCCTTCTGCAGGGGCGTGATCTTCTTCTTCGGGATCGTCGGCTGCTTGTCCACCATGGCCTGCATCCTCGGCAACGCGTCGCGCACCAGTTCGGGGATGAGCCGCGCTTCCGGCAGGTTCTTCCAGTACTTCACCGGCATCTCGCGACGCATCGCGTCCACCTTCAGCCGGGCGGGGTTGAAGATGCTGGCGTAATACGTGCGCCAGAGGTCTTCGAGGGCATCGTCGGACGGCGCGTCCGCGCGGTTGGCGCCCGGGCCGAAGGACAGCGTCTCGCCATTCCAGTGCGCGGTGCGCAACGGCGTCAGCAGCGACCAGTGCATACCCGTGAACCGGCGCACGAAGAACGGCGCCACGCGCGTCACGATGTCAAACGACGGCTCGAACCAGGCCACGTACACGGTGTCGTCGCCGTGGCGCACCTCGCGAAACCGCACGAACGCCTTCATCTTGTGCATGTCGCGGCTGACCTGCTTCACGCAGACATGTGCCCAGGCCACGTCCTCGTCGGTGGCGATGCGCAGCAAGGCCTTCTCGCCGTGCGCCAGCCGCCAGAGCATGCGGTACAGCGTGGCGTGCCGGCGCGTATCGGTATGCGCGAGCACCGCATGGGCCAGGTTGAGGAAATCGCGCGGCACCGCGGGCACCCGCGTATGCACGGCGGGCGGCAGGCGATCGTCACCGCCGAACAGGCCGCCGGTCGCGCCCACCTGCCAGTCCACGGCCGACGGATCCACGTCGGCCAGCAGCAACGCGCGCGCCTTCGCCCGCCACGCGTCGAAATCCGACGGATCGTCCAGCGTCACGGACCACATGGTCAGCCGAACAGGTCGGGTTGCGACGGCTCGCGCAAGTCGCGTCGCAGCACGCCGCTTTCGTGATCACCGCGCGGACGGTGATCCACCGTCTCAACGAAGGGGGCCACCTTCTTCACCGGCACGCGCAGGCGGATCAGGTCGTCGTAGCGGATGCGCCGATGCCCGCGCATCGCGATCATCTTGTCGACCGTCTTCACGCCCAGGCCCGGCACGCGCAGCAGCGTTTCGCGGGGCGCGCGGTTCACGTCCACCGGGAAGGTTTCGCGATGGCGCAAAGCCCAGGCGAGCTTCGGGTCCACGTCCAGCGAGAGCATGCCGTCGTCGCCCGGCGGCGCGATCTCGTCCGCACCGAAGCCGTAAAAACGCATCAGCCAGTCGGCCTGGTAGAGGCGATGCTCGCGCACCAGCGGCGGCGGCTTCAACGGCAGGATCTTCGACGCATCCGGGATCGGGCTGAACGCGGAGTAGTAGACGCGGCGCAGCCGGTAATTGGTATACAGGTTGGTGCTGGCCGAGAGCACGTCACGGTCGCTCGCATCGTCGGCGCCCACGATCATCTGCGTGCTCTGCCCGGCGGGCGCGAACCGTGGCGCCTTCTTCTCGGCCTTGGCCTCGTCGATGGACAGGCGCAGGCGACCCATCGCACTGCGGATGTCGCCCAGGTGCTTCTCCGGCGCCAGCGCTTTCAGGCCACCCTCGGTCGGCATCTCCACGTTGATGCTGAGGCGGTCGGCCCAGCGGCCAGCGGCATCGATCAACTCGGGCGAGGCATCGGGAATGGTCTTCAGGTGGATGTAGCCGCCGAACTTGTGCACGCTGCGCAGCGTGCGCGCGACACGCACCAGTTGCTCCATCGTGTAGTCGGGGGACTGGATGATGCCCGAGGAGAGGAACAGCCCCTCGATGTAGTTGCGCCGGTAGAACTCCAGGGTGAGGTTGACCACCTCCTCCACCGTGAAACGCGCGCGCTGCACGTTGCTGCTGCGCCGGTTGACGCAGTACACGCAGTCGTACACGCAGAAGTTGGTCATCAGTATCTTCAACAACGAGATACAGCGGCCGTCCGGCGCATACGCGTGGCAGATGCCCATGCCTTCCGTCGAGCCGATGCCCCCGCTTTTCAGCGAGTTGCGGCCCTTGCCGCCGCTGGACGAGCACGAAGCGTCGTACTTCGCGGCGTCGGCGAGGATGGCGAGTTTGTCGGAGATCTTCATGGGGAGGGTTATCGTGCCAAAAGGCCCGCGCAGCCGTGTGAAGGCCGCCGCCCGCTATGATGGCGGCCGTTGCCACGGAGCCTTCCCATGGACCTGATCATCCGCCACGCCACGCTGCCCGACGGCCGCCGGGATGTCGATATCGGCATCGACGAAGGCCGCTTCGTGGCCATCGAGCCCGGCCTGGCCGCCAGCGGCCGCGAGGAAATCGACGCCGCCGGGCGCCTGGCCAGCCCGCCCTTCGTCGATGCGCATTTCCACATGGATGCCACGCTGTCGCTGGGCCTGCCGCGGCTGAACGCGTCGGGCACTCTGCTGGAAGGCATCGCGCTGTGGGGCGAGCTCAAACCCGACCTGACCCAGCAGGCGCTGGTGGACCGTGCCATGGCCTACTGCGACATGGCGGTAGCGCAGGGCCTGCTAGCCATCCGCAGCCATGTGGATATCTGCGACGACCGCCTGCTCGCCACCGATGCGTTGCTGGAAGTGAAGCGGCGCGTGGCGCCCTGGCTGCATCTGGAACTGGTGGCCTTCCCGCAGGACGGCCTGCTGCGCTCCCCGACCGCGAAGCAGAACCTGGTACGCGCGCTGGACAAGGGCGTGGAGGTGGTGGGCGGCATTCCCCATTTCGAACGGACCATGGCCGACGGCGCGGCGTCCATCCGCTGGCTGTGCGAACTGGCCGCCGAGCGCGGCCTGCGCGTGGACATGCATTGCGACGAGTCGGACGATCCGCTGTCGCGGCACATCGAGACCCTTGCGGCGGAAACGATCCGCACCGGGCTACAGGGGCGTGTTACCGGCTCGCATCTCACGTCGATGCATTCGATGGACAACTACTACGTATCCAAGCTGCTGCCGCTGATCGCCGAGGCCGGCGTGCACGCTATCGCCAACCCGCTGATCAACATCACGCTGCAGGGCCGCCACGACACCTACCCCCGGCGGCGTGGCATGACGCGCGTGCCCGAGTTGCTGGAGGCCGGCGTCAATGTCGCCTTCGGCCACGACTGCGTGATGGACCCCTGGTACGGCATGGGCTCGGGCGACATGCTGGAGGTGGCGCACATGGGACTGCACGTCGCGCAGATGACCTCGACGCGCGGCGTGGCGCAGTGCTTCGACGCGGTGACGACCAACGCCGCGAAGGTGATCGGGTGGGACGGCTACGGTATCGCCGTGGGCCATCGTGCCGACATGGTGCTGCTTCAGGCTGGCGACGCTTACGAAGCCATTCGACTCAAGGCGGCCCGACTGCTGGTCGTCCGCGGCGGCAAGGTGCTCGCCCGTGCACCTGAACGACGTACGGCGCTGTTCCTTCCGGAACGCCCATCAGAACTGACGTTGGAGTTCCGGCCGGGGTCGATTTCCTGAACCGGCAGGTTCATTAGCTGTCGCGTCAATGAACGCTTTCGCGAACCTTTCCAATCGTAGGACTTTGCGTTCAGCGTCGTCTTCCTAGCATCCAAATCGTCGATCGGCCGAGGTGACCCGCGGTGTGACGATCGTCCTGGAGACCGGCTATGAAAACGATGATCCGCAGTGCCCTTGTCGCCCTCGCCCTGTTGTCCACGTCGGCAGTGTTCGCTCGCGATCACTATGACGACCATGGTCGCGGCCGCCATGGCGAGTACCGTAACAACCACGGATGGCACGATCGCCGTTATGACGATCATCGCTATGGGTATCGCGACCATGGCTGGCGTGGGCATCGTCCGCCGCCGCCTCCCTATCGCCATCATTACTATGCGCATCCGGCGTACTACCACCGGCCGCCTCCGCCGCCGCCACCGCATCGTGGGTATTGGCATCGTTGAGAGATTGGAGGACTGGTCAAGATGTGATTGTGATTCGAGCATTACTGCGGCAAAGCGCCCTACCGATCGCTCGCAGACTTGCTCTAAACGTTGGGTTGTTCAACTCCCTCCTCTGGAGAGAGTTGAACCCGAATTGAGTATCAATCAACCTGCGTAACCGAGCATTATACCGGCAGAAACGAGAAGAACGAGGAGTAAGCCGATACCCCCAGCCCACCGCGTCAGGCTTAGCAACACTCGATGACGACTTGCAAAGTCGGGGTCGAGACCGCGAGACAAGAAGACAACACCAAGCAGCTTCATCTGCGCATTCGCACCGCCAATGCCAACGCCTTCCAAGCGTGTCTCTTTAGACAATAGAGAAGCGAGACGCGCCATGCTTGTCAGATAGCAGATAGCCAAGATAAAGGCTATCGTCCCCGCTACTGTTATTGCTTCTTTCATCAGTTGTTTTCCTTGAATTCTTTGCCCACCGAATAAGTACTAATGCCTCCGCCGGCCCCTGCACCGACGTCAATACCCACCTCAATTTTGTAGGGCGGCGTGTACTCGATATTTAAGCCGGCACCGAGGATTGCGTAAGCTGCGATATCGGCGCCAAACCCTACTTTAACAGCACCGTCTGACGGAGAGTTGCCGTCATACCCCAACTTGATCAGAGTGGTGTCGGCGGATGCTCTTAACCCGATGGCAGGCGTTACGATGCTGACATTGCTATCAGAACGATAAAGACCCTTCGTGGCTTTGATGCCGCCGCCTAGTGCGGCCATGCCCGACGCGGAAAATGTCGGTCGACCCACGAGAAGCCCATCCGCCGTAAAACCTTTGGGCTGGATCGCCGAACCGCCTTTCCGGTCAGATGTGTCGCGCATCCGCTGACAAGCTGCGCTGCAGTCTTGGTGTGGCCTGACCGGCTCTCGCGGCACCGAATCCTGCGCGCCCGAGGGATTGCAAGGAGCGTCGGGAGCGTTTCGTGAACCTGTACACCGACCGCTGGGATCTTGAAACGTTACCGGATTATCGTTGGCGTAGCCGAAGCGATTTACGTCTACTAGGCTACCTGGCTTGATTGCGACAGGGTCGATGCTCAAGAATCTTCCGACATCCGGGTCGTAATATCGAGCCTGCATGTAGACCAAGCCCGAGTCAACGTCATTTAGATGCCCCGTATACCCCGGGCCCTGCTCGAGCGTACCCAGCACTTGTGTACCATAAGGCCGATAATCCGCATTACTGACGATGTTCCCCGATGCATCCGCCTTCGCCAGCACTGTCCCTTGCGGACTCGTGTAGTAGTAGGTAATCGTCTCCGCAGCATGCGCAACGCCCATGCTCGCGCAGACCATCGCCATCAAAAGCAGCAAGGCTGTCAGCCATGCCGACCCCGGCCGCAGGCAACGACGAACGATCGACATCGTGGAAGTCTCCATCATCACGCTCCTGTGCCCGGCCATCACGGGCTAACACTGTTGGACGGGCTATAGGCCGAGCAGCCCACGGCGTTACATGCCCGCACCTTGTAGGTCAGCGTGACGCCCGGTTGCTGCAGCGAGCTGTAGGAAAGAGCCGAGCCGTTGTAAACCTGGGTGTTGTTTTCCATCAGCTCGTACCGCGTGGCGGATGACTGCGCTGTCCACTTGACCAGCACCGTGGGTTTGGTCGGGCCGTGGTACGTCGTAGTGAAGGTCGGTGCCGGTGGCGCCGAGGGCACGAGGGAGACCGTCACCGTGGTGGTCCCACTGAAAGGTCCGCACGCGAGCGGATTGCAACCCTGCACCTCATAGGCATAGGTCCCGTTGCCCCGTCCCGAGGTCGACCAGCTTGTCGCGCCGTTGAACTGGACCTGCTGGAACGCCGCGCCATTGACCGATTCCATTAGGTTGTAACCCACCGCGTCGCCGACCGTCGACCAACTGATGGTGTAAGCACCGGAGTTGTTGGTGCCGCCGCCGGTGATGGAGGGAGCACTGGCTGGCGGCCGCATCACGCTCACCGCTGCGCTCGTGACATAACCGCCACAGCCATTCGCATTGCAGGCACGCACTCGATAGGACCAGTTGCCTGAGGTGCCTTCGTTCACGGTGGTGGACGTACTTGTCCCGGACCACACATTGGCCCAGTTGCCGTTGGTACTGTGGTCCACCTGATACGACGTGGCATACGCCGTCGCAGGCCAACTCACCGCCACGGCACCCGTCGAGTTAGCTGGCACGCTGATGCTGGCCGGCGCCGGCGGGATGTGCGCGATGGTGACCGTGTTGGTTACGGTGGGCGTGCTACAGCCGTTCGCATTGCACGCCGAAGCGCGGAACTGATAGTTCGCATCACCCGGCGCATTGTAGGAAGCGCTGGTACCCGTTCCGGTATAGAGCGTCGCCCAGGCGCCGCCGTTGGTGGAACACTCCGTTTTGTAACTCGTCGTGTTGCTCGTCGCCGACCAGTTGACCGCAATATTCGACAGGTCACCTGCGGCCGTCGCCGTCGCCGAAGCGGGCGAGGAAGGCGCCAGCACGGAGGGCGGCACGACGAAGTTACCCGAGTTGGTCAGGAGGTTGTTGGGCGTACCGACGGGAGAGATGCCGTGGACGTAGATCGCCTGGCCGGCATATTTCACGCGTTGCTCTTCGGTCAGCGTAATCGTGTAGCGATGCTTGGTCCCACTCGAATGGCACAAGGTCTGCACGGCGGACCCGGTGTCCTGATTGGCGGTCGCGATGGCTATGCCCGTTCCCGTGCCGTACGGGCCACCCACATACAGATGCACATCGATGGAGGCAGCCAAGCCGCTGGCGCATGCCCAGCCGGAGACGACGGCATCGGTGCCACTGGTCACACCATCGACGTAGCCCATTACGTTCGAGGTCGTTGCTTTCCGGCTCGCCACCAGGGTTTTGCCCAGATAGACATAACTGGTGCCGTTGGTGCTGCCGTTGTCGTACTCCCACATCAGCTGACCGCTGCTGCTGTAGGCGTAGTAGGTCGTGCCGGACGACGTGACCGCCTTCACCCGGTGACCGGTAGCGTCATACAGGTAATCGCCCTTACCGTTGACCGAGAGTAGCCGGTTGGCCAGGTCGAAGGTCATCGCCTGACTGTCCTTGGTAGTGGTGTTGCCCTGCGCGTCGTAGGTAAAGCTGTGCACGGTGGCGCCGTTGTTGCTGATCGTGCTCAGCAGGTTGTTGGCGTCGTAGTTGTAGGTGTTGCTGCCATTGCTGTTGGTCAGGCTGCGCAGGTTGTTCAGCGTGTCGTAGGTGTAGGTCTCGCTGCCCCACAGGTTGGAGGCGGTGGCCGACACCAAGCGGCTCAGGCCGTCGTAGGTCATCGCGCGGGTGCGCTGCGCCGAACCCGACTGATCGGTGATCGACAGGATGTTGCCCACCTTGTCGTAGCCGAAGTCTTCGCTGACCGCGATCTTGGCGGACGTGCCGAAGCTGAAGTTGGACAGCAACTGCCGCGCATTCTTGCTGGCCGAATACAGCGCGCCATTGCCCAGCGTGTAGGCCTGCACCGCACCGTCCGGGAAATACGTCGCGCCGCTGACGAACGAACCCGCCGTCGTTGGTTGACCCAGCGCGTTGGGCGCCATCGCCACTGTGTTGCCATCGGGATACTGCACGCTGGCCAAGTGGCCATTGGCGTCATACCCGTAGCCCAGCGTCCAGGACCAGCCGTCCACCGACAGCGCTTCGGCGGTGAGCAGGCCGAGCTTGTTACGACCGTAGGACCAGCCTACGGTACCGGTGCTGTTGGCATTGCTGGACGAGGTGGCCGACGTCGACGTCGCAGGCCGGCCCAGCGCGTCGTAGGTGAAGCTCGTGGCGAGAGTACCGTTGGGATAGGACACCGAAGTGACGCGGTTCATCGCATCGTAGGCATTGGTCGTGCGGGCCGCCGTGGCAACCTGGTCGTAGCCGCACCCGGTACCGTTGAACGGCTGGCCGGCCGCGCTCCAGACCACGTTGTCGGCGCCGTCGTACGCAGCCATGGTGCTGCCCGTCTCCGGTTCCCACGAGCGGCACAACCGATGCTGGGCGTCATAGGTCATCGTGCGGGTCAGGCCGCCCTGCGTCATCGACAGCACGTTGCCGTAGAGGTCGCGGCTGATGGTCTGCGTCACGCCCTCGGGCGCCTCCACTTCGACCACGTTGTCGAACCCGGGCGTATCGAACACCTGGAAGTGAGTGAACGTCGCGTTGCCCTTGGCATCGGTCACCTGGCGTGCGCCGCTGGTGAGATACAAGGTGGTGGTCACCAGGTCGCCCTGCTCGGACGATTGCGTGCTGGAGGTGGGCCGCCCCAGCGAGTCGTACGCCGTGGTCGTGCCTGAGGTGATGCTGCTGCGGTCAGGCGTGCCCGTCACCGGATAGGACACGAAGCTCTTGCGTCCCGCCCAGTCGTACTCGGTGCGCGTGGACACGGCGAGTGCGCCGCTGTTGGCATCCGACTGGGTCGAGATCACCGGGCGAAGCAGGACGTCAAAATCCGTCCGCTGGTTCAGGTTGCCCTGCGTCGCGGTGCGTACCCAATGGTTGCCACCCATGCCGCGGGCATCGGGGGAGAAAATGTAGCTGTAAGTCTTGGGCGCCCACGCGGTACTGTCGCCCGTGGGATAGTCGACGCGCGCGATGCGGCCAATGCCGTCGTAGCCGTAGCTCGTGGTCGCACCCGCCTGATCGGTGATCGCCGCGATCTGACCCAGGCCGTCGACCGTCACCGCCTGACTGGTGCCGTCCGGGTAACCGATGCTGGTGGGAATACCTCGGGTGTAGTTACCCAGCGTCGTGGTCTTGCCGTTGCCGTCGGTGAAGCTGGCCAACTGGCCCTGCGCGCTGAAGGTGTAGCCCATCACCTTCACACCGAACCGGTCGCGCTCGGTCGGCGTGGCGGTGGTGCTGTCGTAGAGCATCTGACTGACCGTCTCGCCCGTGCTCAGATTGATCGACTGGGCCGGCAGACCGATCACCCAGAGGCCGGCGTTGTCGGTGTAGGTAGACCGATCACTGACGCTGTAGCCGAAGTTGTTGGAACGGGTGACATCCTGAGGCCGCGCAAAGGCATCGAAAGCGGTGGCGTTCCAGGTGTACACGTCCGGCGTGGCGCTGGCCGAGGGGTCCATCGTGATCTGCTGCGTGGCCTTGGGCAGCTGCTCCTGCAACTGCGCTGTGTTGACGCGCAGTTGCGGTGCGTAGCCCCAGGGATGGGCATAGGCTCCGGACCGCGCGTCCTGGGCCGGCGTCGGATTGACGTAGGTGTAGACAGTCGAGCGCCGCAAGGGGGTCGTACCGTCGCCGGTGAATACTTCTTCCTTCAGCAGCTGGCTCTCGGTCCAGTCGTAGCGGTTGGAGAAGGTGCTGCGCTCCACGTGCCCGTCGGGATAGCCGACGTCGGTCGCTACCTGGGTCGCGCAGGCCGTCGTTGTGCAGTCCTTGGACCAGCTCTCATTGGCTGGGGTGTAGCCGTACATCCAGACCAGCCCGCCAGAAGGCAAGCCCGTACCCGTGAGCGTGCGCTTGATAATCGCGATGCCGTAGGACGCATTGGGCACCGCCGCCCACGTGCCTACACCGTTCGGGGTGGCCGCCATGTTGGGGCCGGCCATGCATTGCTGGGGCACATAGGAGCGACCGCGCTTGAGCGGCGTAACGATATAGCTCGCCGTCAGCCCCGAGGGGTGCGTAGCCGACGCGATGAACAGGCTGCTTGCGTTGCCAGGCACGCCCACGGCCCCGCAGGTGCCGCCGGATTCGCGCGAATCCACCCAGGCCCCGTTGAACGGATCGAAGTTGTAGCCCCAGCTGCTGCCGTCCGGCTGCTGCACCGACGTCAGGGTGTAGACGAGGTTGGCGGTGGACTTGACGTAGCTGTAGGTCCAGGTGCGGTTGCCAGCGGCACCGCCCTGCTCGGTGATCGTGCTCACGCGGTGGCTGCTGGCACCCGTGCTGGCATCCGTCTCGTAGGTCAGCGTGACATGACGACCGTCGGACGCTGCAATGTCCGTGACGTCGTCGCCGCTGTAGGTATAGCTCACCGAGTTGCCGAACCGGTCTTCGATGCGGGTCACCAGCATCCGGCCTTCGCGACGCAGGAGCAGATCTTCCGCCGTGGCGAACACATGGAATCCGGAGCGCGCGGCTTCGGGGCTGGAGCCCAGCGGCCGGGTCAACGACGGCATGTAGCGGTACGCGATGTGATCGAGCCAGTATTTCGTGCCATCCGGGGAGACGGCGAGGAAGCCCTCGATCGCGGTGTCGTTCGCGGCATGTGCCAGGCAACCCACTGCCCAGTTGCCACGGGTCACGATGGGATAGGTCAGGCCCGCGACGCCGGGCGTGGCCGTGTTGGCCGTCGAGCGCGCCAGCAAGTCCTGGCTGGCCTGGCCCGGGATGCGCAGCTGGTAGCCCTGCCACCAGGTTGGCGGCTCCCAGTCCGCGCGCTTGGAATCGCCGGTCGGCGCGGCCACGCTGGGCGGTGGCCCGAAACTCGAGCAGATGGCGCCGTGATTGGTCGCCGCGACGCGCCAGCCCGGCACGTTGTTCTGCTGGGCCGTCACGGTGAAGATTTGCGGCAGGTCCATGTCCCAGTCGCCGAAGGCCCGCGCCTGCAGGTCGGGGCGATCCTCCACCCCGTGGAAGCTGAAGCTGCGCCCCAGGGTCAACGCCGGGCCGGTGCCAGTCAGCGACACATCGGTCTGGGCGAAGGACAGGGAGCCGTCGTAGAGGCTGATCTTCTCGCCGAAAGGCGTGTCGCCCAGCGGCTGGATGTCCTCGTTGACCTTGATGAGCTTCTTGTACTCGTCTTCGGGCTTGACCGTCGTCTGCGCACTTGCCGCGAAGGGCAGCGCCAGCGCGACGACCATCGACATCCCGAGCGCCATACGCGCCCACGAGCGCACAACCGGCGCCCTCCCCTGGTTGGACCCTGTCATCGTGCTTCCCCTGGCCGTGAGCGATTGCTCAGGGCGGGGAATGTAAATGGCCGATTTTGCGGCGGTCAACACAGCTTAAAGCCGTTAGCTTGACCACGGGGAAACCGTGGACCCGATGCGAACCTAGGCGCACCAATGGCTGGCGCGGCGCCTATGTCGTACGTTGTAGTCCTTCCCCTACACAAACTGACGGCGTAGGACTACACAAGTGTGGTGCTGTCAGATCAGCGTGCTTCCAATGCACACGCCAAAAACGCGCAAACCACCCCTTGCGCAGCGCACAACACCTTCCACCGCCTCCGGTGCCTATACTCGGGCCGGGCCCTGCCGGGCTCCCACCATGGGGAGGCTACGATGCTGCAGCAGTACGCTTTGTGGATCGCGCTGGCATGCGCGCTCGTTGCGATCGTGTATGGCGCATTCTCGGTCAGATGGGTATTGGCCCAGTCGCCCGGCAACGCTCGCATGCAGGAGATCGCCGCGGCGATCCAGGAAGGCGCCCGCGCCTATCTCAATCGCCAGTACGCCACCATCGGTGCCGTCGGCATCGTCCTCTTCCTTCTTATCGGCCTCTTCCTCGACTGGGGCACCGCGGTAGGTTTCGCACTCGGCGCCGTGCTTTCCGGGGCGACCGGCTACATCGGCATGAACGTGTCGGTTCGCGCCAACGTCCGCACCGCCGAGGCCGCCCGTAGCGGCCTTTCTTCTGCCCTGGCGGTGGCCTTCCGTGGTGGCGCGGTCACCGGCATGTTGGTGGTCGGCCTGGGCCTGCTCGGCGTGGCCGGCTATTACGGCGTGCTGCTGCACATGGGCTACGAGCGTACGCATGCGCTGCATGCACTGGTCGGATTTGCCTTCGGCTCCTCGCTGATTTCCATCTTCGCGCGGCTGGGCGGCGGCATCTTCACCAAGGGTGCCGACGTGGGTGCGGATCTGGTCGGCAAGGTGGAAGCCGGCATTCCCGAGGACGACCCGCGCAACCCGGCGGTGATCGCGGATAACGTGGGCGACAACGTCGGCGACTGCGCGGGCATGGCGGCGGATCTCTTCGAGACCTATGCGGTGACGCTGATCGCCACGATGCTGCTGGGCGGTGTGATGGCCACCGAGGTCGGGCCGTCCGGCGTGCTCTATCCGCTGGTGCTGGGCGGTGCGTCGATCGTGGCGTCGGTGATCGGCACGTTCTTCGTCAAGAACCGCGGCGGCAAGATCATGAATGCGCTGTACGCCGGCGTGTTCGTTTCGGCGCTGCTCGCAGCGATCGCGTTCTGGCCGATCACGCAGTCGATGATGGCGGATTCGTCGTTCGGGCCGACCCGGCTGTTCGGCTGCACGATCATCGGGCTGGTGCTCACGGGCGCCATCGTGGTCATCACCGAGTACTACACCGCCACCGAGTACGGGCCCGTGCGGCACGTGGCGCAATCGTCCACCACCGGTCACGCGACCAACATCATCGCGGGGCTGGGCGTGTCGATGAAGTCCACCGCGCTACCCGTACTGGCCGTATGCGCGGCGATCTGGGGTGCGCACACACTGGCCGGCCTCTACGGCATCGCCATCGCGGCCACCGCCATGCTCAGCATGACCGGCATGGTGGTGGCGCTGGATGCGTACGGCCCCATCACCGACAACGCCGGCGGCATCGCCGAGATGGCCGAACTGCCGGCCGACGTGCGCGGCGTCACCGACCCGCTGGACGCCGTGGGCAACACGACCAAGGCCGTGACCAAGGGCTATGCGATCGGTTCCGCCGGCTTGGCCGCCCTGGTGCTGTTCGCCGACTACACGCACAACCTCAACCTGCACTTCGGCGGCACGGAGGTGCGCTTCGACCTGTCCAACCACTACGTGATCATCGGCCTGCTGATCGGTGGCCTGATCCCGTATCTTTTTGCGGCCATGGCGATGGAAGCGGTAGGCCGCGCGGCGGGTGCCGTGGTGGAGGAAGTACGCCGGCAGTTCCGCGAGATCGCGGGGATCATGGAGGGCACAACGCGCCCGGACTACTCGCGGGCCGTGGACATGCTGACGCGCTCGGCGATCCGCGAGATGCTGGTGCCCTCGCTGCTGCCGGTGCTGGTACCCGTGGTGGTGATCTTCGGCTTCAAGTGGCTGGGCGGACCGGAGGCTGGGGCCCAGGCGCTGGGCGGCGTGCTGATCGGCACCATCGTCACCGGCCTGTTCGTGGCCATCTCCATGACGACCGGGGGCGGCGCCTGGGACAACGCCAAGAAGTACATCGAGGACGGCCACTTCGGCGGCAAGGGCTCCGAGGCCCACAAGGCGGCAGTCACCGGGGACACGGTGGGCGACCCTTACAAGGACACGGCGGGCCCGGCGGTCAACCCGCTGATCAAGATCATCAATATCGTGGCCTTGCTTCTGATTCCGTTGTTGTGATCGAGGGGCGAGGGCCACCCAGGCCCTCTAGCCCGAAAGTCATGGGTGGCGGGCCCCTCGGCGTGCGCTAAGGTCGGGGCCCGCTCTGCCTCACGGATACGATCCCATGCAACGACGCTGGATTGCGCTGGCCATCGCCCTTACCTTCATGGGCATGACCCAAGCCCATGATGCCCCGAAGACCCCTTCCGGCCAGGCCGCCCCGGCCGCCGGCGACGACGAAAACCTCTGGCTCGACGACATCGACGGCGCCAAGCCGCTCGCATGGGTCAAGGAGCGCAACGCCGAGACCGTGGCGAAATACGCCAAGAGCGACGCCTTTACCTCGCTGGATGCGCGCCTGCTCGAAGTGCTCGACTCCGAAGCCCGCATTCCGATGGTCTCGAAGATCGGCGACCACTTCTACAACTTCTGGCGCGACAAGGCCCACCCCAAGGGGCTGTGGCGGCGCACCACGCTGGCGGAATACCGCAAGGACAACCCGGCCTGGGAAACCGTGATCGACCTGGACGCGCTGTCCGCGTCCGAAAAGGAAAACTGGGTGTGGCACGGCGCGCAGTGCCTGCGGCCGGCCAATCGCCGCTGCCTGGTCTCGCTCTCGCGCGCCGGCGCCGATGCCGACGTAATCCGCGAGTTCGACCTCACCACGCGCAGCTTCATCAAGGATGGCTTCACCCTGCCCGAGGCCAAGACCCAGGTCGCCTGGATCGACGACGACCACCTGTTCGTCGCCACCGACTTCGGCCCGGGCTCGTTGACCGAGTCCAGCTACCCGCGCATCGTGAAGGAATGGAAGCGCGGCACGCCGCTGTCGTCCGCCACCACGGTGTACGAAGGCACCGCCAAGGACATGTCGATCTCGGCCTATCGTGATCTCACGCCCGGTTTCCAGCGCGATTTCGTGCAGCGGGCGCTGGAGTTCTACAACACCGAGACCTTCCTGCGCGGCAAGGACGGCAAGCTGGTCAAGATCGACGTGCCCAACGACGCCGAGACGGACGTGGAGCGCGAGTGGCTGCTGGTCGAACCGCGCACGGCATGGACCGTGGGTGGCACCACCTACCCGTCCGGTTCGCTGGTGGCCACGAAGTTCGACGACTTCATGGCCGGCAAGCGCGAGTTCACCGTGCTGTTCACGCCGGACGAGCACAGCTCGCTGTCGGGTCACTCGTGGACGCGCCATCACCTGATCCTCAACGTGATGCGCGACGTGGTCAGCCAGATCCAGATCCTGACCCCGAATGCGAAGGGCCCCTGGACGAGCGAATCGCTGGGCGGCGCGCCGCCGCTGAGCACGATGGACGCCGGTGGGATCGATGCCGACGATTCGGACGAGTACTTCGTCACCGTGTCCGGCTTTCTCCAGCCGACGACGCTCTATTACGGCGTGCTCGGCCAGGGCGAACGCTCGGCCATCAAGCACAGCCCGGCGTTCTTCGACGCGTCGAAGTTCGCGGTCAGCCAGCACTTCGCCACCTCCAAGGACGGCACCAAGGTGCCCTACTTCGAGATCGCCCCAAAAAATCTGAAAGCCGACGGCAACAACCCGACCCTGGTCTACGGCTACGGCGGTTTCGAGATTCCGCTGCAACCGGCGTATTCCGGCGGCGTCGGGCGCGCCTGGCTGGAAAAGGGCGGCGTGTATGTCATCGCCAACATCCGTGGCGGCGGCGAGTACGGCCCGCGCTGGCACCAGGCGGCCCTCAAGGCCAACCGCCCGCGCGCGTACGAGGACTTCGCGGCGGTGTCGCAGGACCTGATCGACCGCAAGATCACCAGCCCGAAGCACATGGGCATGATGGGCGGCAGCAACGGCGGCCTGCTGGCCGGCAACATGCTGACCCGCTACCCGCAGCTCTACGGTGCGGTTGTCAGCCAGGTCGCCCTGCTCGACATGAAGCGCTATACCCATATGTCGGCAGGCGCCTCGTGGATGGCCGAATTCGGCGACCCGGACAAGCCGGAAGAGTGGAAGTACATCCAGACCTTCTCGCCGTACCACAACCTGCACAAGGGCACCCACTATCCGGCCGTGCTGTTCACCACCTCCACCCGCGACGACCGCGTGGGCCCGGTACACGCGCGCAAGATGGCCGCCCGCATGCAGGCCATGGGCCTGGATGCCTCGCTGTATGAAAACCTCGAGGGCGGCCATGGCGCGGCGGCGGACAACAAGCAGTCGGCCTTCATGAACGCACTGGCCTATACCTATCTCTGGGACCACCTGAAGTAGCCGGCCGGGGCCGCCCGACGCCGCTTTTGCGGCGCGGGCGGCTAGCCCGTATCCTATTCGGCCGCTTCCCTCCCCTATTACTCGTCAAGGAATCCCATGGGTCTGCATCTCGTTCCCGCCGGCAAGAACGTACCGGACGAAATCAACGTCATCATCGAAATCCCCAAGGATGCCGAGCCGGTCAAGTACGAAGTGGACAAGGAAAGCGGCGCGATCTTCGTCGACCGCATCCTCTCCACGCCCATGCGCTACCCCTGCAACTACGGCTACGTGCCGGGCACGCTCGGTGGCGACGGCGATCCGCTGGACGCCCTGGTGATCCTGCCGCTGTCGCTGGTGCCCGGTTCGGTGATCCGCTGCCATCCGGTCGGCATGCTCAAGATGAGCGACGAGGCAGGCGCCGACGAGAAGCTGGTGGTGGTTCCGGTGGAAAAGGTGTTCGCCGGCTACTCGCACATCAAGGACATCGCCCAGGTCTCCGGCCACTGGCTGGAGCGCATCGGCCACTTCTTCGAGCACTACAAGGACCTGGAGAAGGGCAAGTGGGTCAAGGTCGAGGGCTGGGTTGGCGCGGATGAGGCCAAGGCGGAAATCGTGGCTGGCATGGCTCGGTATAAGGCCGACCATTAAGCTCGCCTAGGCGGCTATCGCGCACATCGTGCGCTTTTGCACGTACGTTTATCGCCCACATCGTGGGCTCCTACAGCGCTCGTGTAGGAGCCCACGATGTGGGCGATAAACGTTTCGTGGCCCGACGTTGTCGCTTGATCTACGTCGACGCACATCGTTTTTCGCGCACATCGTGCGCTCCTACACGGGTTTATTCGGGTTAACGGTGTATGCGGTTAGCCGCGGCCTAGCAGCGTGCGCAGGTCGATGATGGCGGCGTTGGCGCGGGAGATGTAATTGGCCATCACCAGCGAGTGGTTGGCGAAGAAGCCGAACGGCGCGCCGTTGAGCACCACGGGGCTGCCCAGGTCTTTCTGCGATTCTTCCAGCTCGCGGATCACCTGCTCGAGACTGGCGTCGGCGTTCTTGCTGCGCAGGATGGGGGCGAAATCGTGGCGGATCGCCTTGAGCTGCTCCAGCAGTGCCCAGGTATAGCCGCGCGCCTCGTAGAAGTTGTCGTCGATCTTGTTCCAGGGCGTCTTGACGTACACCGCCCTGGCCGGACCGGCCTTGCCGCCGACGTCGGCGTTGGGCGCCGCGTCCACCTTCAGCTGGCCTGCGGCGGCGGACAACCGTTGCGACAGTGAGCCGAGACGACCCGAGACCGTCTGCAGGTAATCGGCCAGGTTGTCGGCGCGGGCGTAGAAATGCGCGTTCGCATCCTCGGCGTCGCTCAGGCGGCCCAGGTAGTTTTCAAGGTCGTCGACGGCCTTACCGTACTGCGATTCCGAGCTGGGCAGCAGCCAGCGATCGTTCGGGCTGTTGAGCAGCGGATCGGCCTCGCCCAGGGACTTGTCTTCCGTGGATTGAGTCTGCGAGCGGCTCAGGTCGTTGCGCAGCGCACGCGAGAGATCGCGCGACGCCGTCAGCGAGCCGAATTCCCAGTTGGGCATGTTGTCCATGAACACGCCGGGCGGCATCTTGTCGTTGCTGAGGTAGCCGCCACGCTTGGTCATCAGCGTGTCGACCGACCGGATCAGCGTGTACGTGGTGACCGCGCCGGTGGCCATGGGTCGGCCGATGTCCTTCATATGGGCCGTGGTGACCGCGACCGGATCGAACTGTTCCGGCTCCTTGTCCCACCACCACATGAAGAACAGCATGACCAGCAGCAGGATCGCCACCAGGGTGGCGACCAGCAGGCCGATCGGGTTTTGCCTTCGCCGGGACGGCGCGGGAGTGGCGGTCGCATTCATGATGTCTTTCCTTATCGTCGCGAACGTGAGCGCCTAGCTTACCTAATCGATGCCGGGAGGACCGGATCAGTGCGAGGATGACTGGGACGGCTCCCAGGCCTGCACCGGCTCGCCCTTCGCACCCAGGTTCTCCAGCAGGGTCGCCATATCCTCGGCGTGCTCTTCTTCCTGGGCCAGGATGTCTTCCATGATGCGACGCGTGGTCGGATCGTCGTCACCGATGTACTGGACGATCTCGCGGTAGCTGTCGATGGCGATGCGCTCGGCCACCAGGTCTTCCTTGATCATCTCCACCAGCGTGGTGCCTTCCACGTAATCCGCGTGGCTGCGCGAGAGCAAGCCTTCCAAATTGAAATTGGGCGTGCCGTCCAGCTGGGTGATGCGCTCGGCGATGCGATCGGCGTGCTCCTGCTCCTCGCGCGCGTGCTCCAGGAACTCCGACTTCACGCTCTGGGAATGGATGCCCGGCGCCATGTAGTAGTGGTACTTGTAGCGCAGCACGCAGACGATTTCCGTCGCGAGCGCTTCGTTGAGCAGCTTGATCACCGTTTCGCGATCGGCGCGGTAACCCGCGGTCACGGCGCCATCGTCGATGTGCTCGCGGGCGCGCTTGCGGATGTTCTCGATATCGCTGATGAACGGCTTCGTCGTGGCCATGGCCTGGTCTCCTGGGAGAGTGGGTAGGGCCACGACGGTAAGGACGTTGCTGGGAAAGCCGGGTGAAGAATGTGCGGGGTGAGAATCGTCCGCATTACGCGCACTTAGCGTCGTGCGCGCCTTACTGCGCTATGCCTTCGCCGTACGCGGCTGATAGGCGTTGAGGAACATTTCCACAGCCGCCAATGCATTGGCATTGACCTCCTCGGCAAACTGCACCGCGCAGTCCTCGCAACCGAACAGGCGACGGATCAGCAGGTCGCCCTTAAGGAGCGCGAGGAACTGCGTGCTGGCCCGCGACACATCGGGAATCTCCAGCTGGCCGCGCGCCACGGCGCCCTCGAACAACCGCTGCATCAGCTTGTGCATGCGGGCCGGGCCTTCTTCCCAGACCAGGCGACCGAATCGCGGATTGCCGCCCGACTGGCAGTCCGAGAGGATCGCCCGGAACGTGCCGACGGTTTCGGTGTTGGTTTCCGTCGCCGCGTGCCGGCTGGCGATGTTGGTCAACGTGACGCGTATATCGGCGCCCTGGCTGAAATCGAACAGGTCGTCCGGGAGGCGTTCCTGCACGTGCGCACGGATCACTTCACGGAACAGGTTGTCCTTGTCGCCGAAGTGGCTGTACACGGTCAGCTTGGACACACCCGCCGCTGCAGCCACGGCATCCATGCTCGTTCCGGCGAAGCCACCCTGTGTGAACAGTGCCTTGGCCGCCTCGAGAATGGCCGCGCGCTTTTCCATGTCCTTGGGACGACCAGGGCCCTGCGGCTTCATTTTCGGGCTGGCGTTCATGGCTGCACCTTCACAAACTGAAAATATGACTTTATTATACGCAGCGGTTCAGTTATTTCCACTTTTGCTGCGGCGCCTGCCGACAAGGGTGGAGACGACGGAAAGGCTGTCCTTCGTGGCTCGGAATGAAATGGGGTCGCCCTCGGGCGAAACCCAAGGCGTTCAGGGGCTTGCGGTCGCGGCTGTTCAGGCAGGAGCGAGCGAAGGCGCCCATGGGGGTGACTTCCGTCAGCCCCATCCGGTGACTTCCGGCACTTAGTCGGGACACCACCGTAGCCGCAGCCTTCGATCCATTGGGAAAACGGGCGCTAAGCGCTTATCCTTTCGAACCTTTTTCAGCTTTTTGTACGGGACCCGACACCATGGCGATGAATTTCGAACAGGCACGGCAGAACATGGTCGAGAACCAGGTCCGCCCCTGGGAAGTGCTCGACGCCGACGTCCTGGAGACGCTCAAGGGCGTTCGCCGCGAGGATTTCGTCGCGCCGGCCCACCGTAACGTGGCCTTTGCCGACCTCACCCTGCCCCTGGGCCATGGCGAGGTCATGATGAAGCCCGTCGTGGAAGGCCGCGTGCTGCAGGCCCTGGAACTGAAGAAGACCGACGAGGTGCTGGAAATCGGCACCGGCTCCGGCTTCCTCACCGCCTGCCTGGCCCGTCTTGCCGGCAAGGTCATTAGCATCGACATGCATGCCGACTTCGTGGACGCTGCGCGCGAGCGCCTGGCCGCCGCGATGGTCACCAATGCCACGGTCGAAACGGCCGAAGCGGTCAACGGCTACACCCCGACGGGCGTTTTCGATGCCGTCGTGATCACCGCCGCGGTGCATTCGGTGCCCGAGAAGTTCGTGCGCTGGCTGAAGCCGGGTGGGCGCATGTTCGTCGTACGCGGCGACTCCCCCGCGCAGACGGCGGTGCTCCTCACCCATGAGGGCGAGGGCCGCTTCCGTGAAGAGTCGCTGTTCGAAACGGACCTTCCCTACCTGGCGCATGCCGCGCCGGTGAAGCGCTTCGTGCTCTGACCCCCAGATTTTCCATTACCCACGAGGCGAAACCATGCGCTTGAAGCTGCTCACCGTCGCGCTGGCACTGGCCGCGATGCCTTTCGCGAGCCACGCCGAAGACCTGCTCGACGCCTACCGCCAGGCCCGGGCCAACGATCCGGTGCTGTCGCAGGCCGATTCCAACCGGCTCGCCACGGGCGAGACCGTCGTGCAGAGCCGTGCGCTGCTGCTGCCGCAGGTCAGTGCACAGCTGCAGCTGAGCCAGTCGGAGCCGAACGGGAGAGATCCCCTCGTCCTGAACGACGGCACCGTGGTCAGTAACGACATCGGTCATACCCGCACGCGCAGCTCCAGCCTTTCGGTCTCCCAGAGCGTGGTCGATTTCAGCCGCTACGCGGACCTGAAGGCCTCGAAGTCGTCTTCCGAAGCGCAGGACGCCACCTATGAGGCGGCCCTCCAGCAGCTGTCGACACGCGTGGCCACCGCCTACTTCCAGGTGCTGACCAACGACGACGCACTGACTTTCGCCAAGGCCAACGAGCAGGCGCTCGCCCGCCAGCTGGAGCAAGCGCAGCAGCGTTTCGATGTCGGCCTGTCCGCCATCACCGACGTGCAGGATGCCAAGGCGCAGCACGATACCGCCGTGGCCTCGGTGATCACCGCCGAGAACACGCTGGCGGACTCGCGCGAAGCCCTGACCCAGATCACGGGCAAGCCGTCCGATAACCTGAAGAAGCTGCGCGAGCAGCTGCCGATGGACCCGCCCACGCCCAACGATCCGAAGGCCTGGGTGGCCGAGGCGGTCAAGAGCAATCCGACCATCCTGGCCTCGCAGTACAACGTCGAGTCCGCGGAACACAGCATTTCCTCGGCCCGCGCCGCGCATCTACCCACACTGGATGCCACCGCCGGCTACAGCAAGAGCACCGCCTGGACCCAGAATGCGGGGACGCTTTCGTCCAGCAACACCAGCAGCAACGGCCGTGGTGGCACCACCGTCGGCCTGACCTTGAGCGTGCCTATCTTCTCCGGCGGTGCCACCCAGTCGCGCGTGCGCCAGTCGATCTACCAGCGCGATTCCGCGCAGGATTCCCTGGAAAGCTCCCGCCGCCAAGTGGTTCGCGACACGCTCAACTACTACCGATCCGTGGTCGCCGGCATCAGCAAGGTCGAGGCCACCAAGGCGGCGGTCGAGTCGTCGGAAAGCGCGCGTGACGCCACGCAGGCCGGCTTCGAAGTCGGTACCCGCACCATCGTCGACGTGCTGATCGCGCAGCAGAACCTGACCTCCGCGCTCAGCGACTACTCTCAGGCCCGCCACCAGTTCATCCTCGACAAGCTGCTGCTGAAGCAGACCGCCGGCACGGTGGACGTCAAGGACCTCGAAGCGATCAACGCGCTGCTGCAGTAACGCATCGCAGAGGGGCCCGAAGCGACGGAACGACATACAACGTCGCCCGGGCCCTACATCGATGCGGCGCGTGGGAAAGCCATACTTTGCATGCCCATCCGGGCATGACTCAGTAAAGGACTACCCATGAAAATGCATGCAGCAGGTCTGGCCGCCTTGATGGCCTTCGTTCCCACCATCGCGCTGGCCACCGGCACGGCCACCACGTCGCACACCGACCATGTCATCTCGGTGGAAAAAGGCAACGCCGTCGAGCGCGTGGCCCGCGACATGGCGCACGCCGAACTGGAGCAGGCCTGCGCCAGCAAGGGCGGCTCCATCGTTCAGGTAACTTACAAGAGCACGCCGATCTGGGGCGGTTCCCACCCAGTCACGCGCGTGCAGGCCACGGCGGTATGCCGGGTAAGCGGCGCAGAGTGATTCGATCATGGGCGGGCGGATTGCCCGCCCATCTTTATACGCGCGACGATGATCGGCCCCCACATCCATCCAAGGACGAACGTGGACCGTCTCCTCTTTAGCAAGGTCGAGGCCACCAAGGCCGCGGTCGAGTCGTCCGCCACCAGTTCATCCTCGACAAGTTGCTGCTGAAGCAGACCGCCGGCACGGTGGACGTCAAGGACCTCGAAGCGATCAACGCGCTACTGCAGTAGCAGCGCACGCACGTGCGCGACATGTGTTGAGGCCGAACCTTGGAGCTGCCGCGCCAGCTCAGGGGTCATCGAGAAACGATTCGCGCACGTGCGTGCGCTCCTACGGGTCGGTCTCAACCCAGGTCGCGCGCACGGAAGAACGGGCCCTGGCGGGCCCGTTTTTTCTGTGTACCAGAGCGCCGCCTACACTCACACGCGCAATGGGCTTACAGCCGGCCGCGGGCGAGCCATAGATCATGGGCAGGCCCAACCGGGCCAAGCCACGACCAAGGACGATCATGATCCGAACCAGCCTGTTCTCCGCCGCCGCGATACTCGCGGCATCCTCCGTTTTTGCAGAGGCGACATCGCCCTCGCCAGGCCGCGAGCCGAAAATCGTCGAGCAGGAAAGTGCCGTCGCGTTCGAATACGACGTCCGCAACAAGGGCGTGCTCGGTTCGTTCAGGCCGACCTATGAAGCCCTGTGGGCGGCCACGATGAAGAACTGCGACGCGCGGGGTGGTTATCTCGCCGAGTACCACGACGGCTTCAAGCGTAAGTATGTGGATACACGGGAAGGCGGCGTGCGCAGCAATGCCTACGCCACCTGCCGCATCGACGTGCCGGAAGAGCCGGCGCTCACCGGCAGCGAACCCACGCCCTTGGCCACCATCGCCCTGGGCACGGGCCTCGACGGGACGAAGGGACTCGTCGAAGCCTCGGGCAACAAGCGCCTGGCCTATCTCGCCGTTCGCGAAAAGGTCTTCCAGACCTGTCTCGACAACGATCGCCGCGTGCGCTTCATGAGCGTGGCGACCACGCCGAAACCAAACGGCGATACGACCGTGGAAGCCCGCTTCGCCTGCAACTCCGCCATGAACGCGTCGCCGCAGCGCGATTGAATCCCCCGTCTGAAAAGGATTTCCCCATGAAAGCACTCATCATTACCGGCCTGCTGATGGCCGGCAACGCCACCGCAGCCACCGCCGCGCCGCAGCCGTCGAACGTCACCCGCGAGTCGGTCGAGATTCTCCGCGGCCAGCTCGACGGCTTCGATCGTGTGGCGACCCAGAGACAGCTGCTCGACGCGATCGAGCGCGAGTGCGCGTCGATCGGCGGCACGGTGACGGACTACCACGTGACCGCTACGCCATCGAGCCTGGGCTTCAAGTTCGATGCCGAGGTGACCTGCCGTATCCGCTGACACGTCACCGCCCCTGGAGAGTACGGTCTGGCTCCGTTATACGGAGCCGACGCGGAGCCGCGCTTACTCCTGAAGCAGCGTATCGACCAGATCCATCACCTTGCCCACCGAGCCGCGCTCGCTGTCGAAGACATAGCGGGCGCGGTCCCCCATGTGCTCGCGCCGCTCGCGGTCACGCAACAGCGCCAGCACCTGCCCGCCCAGCGCGTCGCCGTCCTTCACCCGCTGGCCGCCGCCTTCGTCGAGCAGCGCCTGGGTGATCTCCTCGAAATTGAAGGTGTACGGCCCGACCAGCACGGGCTTGTTCAACGCCGCCGGTTCCAGCACGTTGTGCCCGCCGATGGATACCAGGCTGCCGCCGACGAAGGCCACGTCGGACGCGGCGAAGAAGCGCAGCAACTCACCCATCGAGTCGATGACGAAGCACTGCGTGGCATGCCCGGGAACGCCGTCGCCGCTGCGCGTGCCGACCTGGAAGCCCAGGCTACGCACCGAGGACTCCACGGCCTTGAACCGCTCGGGATGGCGCGGCGCGATCAGCAACAAGGCGTCCGGCAAGCGGCGCATCACGGCCAGGTGGGCCTCGAGCACGCACATTTCCTCACCCTCGTGCGTGCTGGCGGCGATCCACACCGGGCGCCCCGTGCCCCATGCTTCACGCATGGCCAGTCCGGCCTGCAGGGCTGAATCCGGCACCGGCATGTCGAACTTGAGATTGCCGCACACGGTGAGCTGGCTGGGCTCCGCGCCCAGCAGCCGGTAACGCGCGGCATCCGTGCGCGACTGCGCGGCAATGTGGCTGACGCAACGCAGCGCCCGGCGCACCAGCGAACTCATGCGCGCGTAACCGCGCAGCGAGCGCTCGGACAGCCGGGCATTGGCGATCAGCAGCGGGATGCCGTGCTTGCGGCAGGCGAAATACAGGTTGGGCCAGATCTCCGTCTCGACGATGACGGCCAGCCTCGGCCGCGTGCTGCGCAGGAAGCGCCTCACCGCGAAGGGCAGGTCGTACGGCAGGTAGACGCTGTGCACGGTGTCGCCGAACAACTGCCGTACGCGCTCGGAGCCCGTGGGGGTGACCGTGGTGACCAGCATGGGGGCGTGCGGATAGGACGCCATCAACGCCTTGACCAGGGGCTCGGCCGCGTTCACCTCGCCTACCGATACCGCGTGCACCCAGAGGCAGCCCGCCAGCCGGGGTTCGGGGAAGCGACCGAAGCGCTCGCGCCAGCGCACGTGGTAGTCGCCATAGCGCATGCCCCGCGCCATCAGGCGCAGCATCACCAGCGGGGTGAACAGGTACATCGCGAAGTTGTAGAGCACACGCAGCAGCACGCGAATCCCTGTTTGGTACGTGGCCCGTCAGTATAGCCGCGCCCATTCGTTACAATGGGCGGACATGCCTGGTATGCCCCGCCCCACCCTCACGCGTCACCTGCTCTCGCCCCGTCAATGGCCGGCGTGGGCCGGGGTGGGCTTCATCTGGCTGATCGCCCACCTGCCCTTCCGCTGGCTGATGCGTCTGGGGCGCCTGGCCGGCCGGCTCGCGCTGCACCTGAATCCGGAGCGCCGGCGCATCGCCGCGACCAACATCGCGCTGTGCTTCCCCGAGCTGGACGCCGACGCGCAAAAGGCCCTGGTCCGCGCCAACCTGTGCGACGTGGGCATGATGCTGGCCGAATTCGCCCTGGGCTGGATGGGCTCGGACCGGGCCATCGCGCGCGTACCGGTGACCGTCGAGGGCCTGGAGCACCTCGAGGCCGCCCGCGCCGCCGGCCGAGGGGTCCTGCTGGTGGGGGGGCACTTCTCGCACCTGGAGCTGAGCGCCCGCCTGGTTTCCTCGCGTATCCGCATCGCCGGCATGTACCGGCGCATGGACTCCGAGGTGTTCGAGTTCGCGGTGCTGCGCGCGCGCCTGCATTACGCGGAAGCCATGTTCGACAAGGACGATATCCGCGGCAGCGTGCGCTACCTCAAGGCGGGCGGCACGCTGTGGTACGCGCCCGACCAGGACATGCGCAGCAAGGACAACGTGTTCGTGCCGTTCTTCGGCGTCCCCGCCGCCACGATCACCGCGACGCATCACCTGGCCCGGCTATCCAACGCGCTGGTCATTCCGTTCTATCACCGCCGCCTGCCGGACGATGCCGGTTACGTCATGCGCCTGGGCGCGCCGCTGGACGACTTCCCCAGCCAGGACGCAGCAAGCGACACGGCGCGCGTCAACGCGCAGATCGAACAGATGGCGCGCGAAGCGCCCGAGCAGTATCTCTGGGTGCACAAGCGCTTCAAGACGCGACCGCCGGGCGCCGCAAAAATCTACTGAGACTTTCGCCGGGCTTTCGTAAGGGATAACGCCTACACACGCATCGGCTTTCTTCGCAAGGAACGAAAGCTTCGCGAAAAAACACGCGCGTAGAACGTCCGTCGTACCCTTCGGAGACGGACCTTTTTTCCCATGCAGTCGATCTTTCGCTTCGCGCGTTCCTTACGCGGCCGTGGTGCCTGGCACCGCAAGCGCTCGCACGTCGTGAATGCCGTGATCAACTACCTGGGACGCAGCCTCACGCGCTGGCGCCGTCACGACGCGTGGCTGGCCTTCCTGGAGACGCCGCCCATGGCAGGCGTCTCGTCGATCGACACCATCCTCACCGAGCGCTACCAGCACCGCTACATCCACAAGGCATGGCCGTGGCAGAAACGCATGGACGTGCTGCGCGGGCACTACGAGTTCGCGCTGACGCATTTCCCGCGCCCGCTCTTCCACATGCTCTACCGCGAACGGACGGTGCTGCTGGGCAAGGTGACGCTGCGCAACGGCGAACCGCTGTCGCTGGTGCTGAAGGCACCCTACCGCCGCGCGCGGGAAGGCGAGATGACCCTGTCGCTGGTGGACCACCAGGGCATGCAGCTGTCCTATGCCGCCTTCTCGTTCATGGACGACGGCAAGGCCATCGCGATCGGCTGCCTGCAGGGCGCGCCCAACCACGCCGGGCTGGAAGCCGTGCGCGAGCTGACCCGTCAATGCCACGGCCTGCGTCCGAAGAACCTGCTGCTCTCGCTGATCCGCGCGCTGGCCGAGGCATTCGAGGTGGAGCGCGTGCTCGGCATCTCCAACGAGTCGCATGTGTTCGCCGGCATCGCGGACAAGGTCAAGGCCGACTACAACGGCTTCTGGCGTGAGTCCGGCGGTACCGAAACCGCCGACGGCTTCTACGCCATGGCGCCGCACGAGCCGGTGCGTTGCGAGACCGAAGTGGAAAGCAAGCGGCGCAGCGAGTTCCGCCGTCGCGAGGCCCTGCGGCGCGAGGCCTGCGAACTAGTCGTCGCGGCGTTCGGTTTCGAACGCGCCGTGGCCATGCCGCTGGCCGCCTGACATGCGTCGTTCGTACAGCTTGGCGTATTTCAGGAACGCGTAGAACGCGTGCACGCGGGCCGCGACGAAGCCGGCCCAGCCGCCCCGCCAGTGCCCCCGCCAGAGATAGTACCGCGCGAACGCGATGCTCGGGTACACCACCATGCGCAGGCGCAGGAGCCGTGGCTGGCGCGTCAGCCGGTCGCGTACCTGCAACGACGAATACCGGTTGGCCTTGTCCACGCGGCCGCCGATGTCGCGCTCGCCGTAGTGATCGATGATGGCGTCCAGGCGCCGCACCGGCCCGTCGACACGCACGCTCTCGTGTACTTCGTGGCCGCTCATCGCCGCGCGCGTGCGATCGAACAGGCGCACGTAGTGGTTCAGGCGCGCGCGGTCGGGCTGCCAGCGCCAGAACACCCATTCGCGGCGAAGCAACTCGAAGCCAGCCACGTCCGGCGCGACCAGCGCGGCCTGGATACGCTCCACGGCCAGCGCCGGCAGGGCTTCGTCGGAGTCGAGCAGCAGCACCCAGCGATGCGCGGCCAGGTCGATGGCCGCCTGCTTCTGCGCGCTGTAACCCGCGAACGGCTGCACGTGCACGCGCGCGCCATGCGACAGGGCGATGGCGACCGTGGCGTCGGTGGAGCCGGAATCCAGCAGCAGGATGTCGTCGGCGAAACGCACGGACGCCAGGCAGGCGCCGATCGTCTCCGCGTTGTCGAACGCGGTGACCACCACGGACAGCGGCTCACGCGCCACGGCGAGGCACCTCGTCGGTCACGTCGGGCAGGTCGGCGAACAGCGCCGCACACCACACCGCGAACAGCCAGGCGGCAAGCAGCCCCCACCATGCCGAATAGAAGGCCATGTGCGTGTTGAGCGGAAAGAAGATCGCGAACAGCGCGACGGTAGCGGGGAAGGCTCGTGCACGCGCCACCGGGCCCGCGCGCCACCAGGTGCGTACCGCCAGCACGGTGGCGGCCAGCCAGGCCAGCAGGCCGAGGGTGCCGGTTTCCGTCGCGGCTTCCAGCAGCACCTGGTGCGGATGGCAGGCGCCCTCGCCTTCCCCGCATTTCTCGGTGGTCAGGAAATGGTCGCCGGGCGTGGCGACGGACGGATAGGCCACGCGGAAGCCGCGCACGCCGACGCCGTTGATCGGGTGCGCCACATAGAGGCGCAACGAGGTGGTCCAGATATCCAGGCGACCGGTCAGCGCGGTGTCCACCCCCGCCTCCGTACCGGTCAGGGCCGGCAACGTGTGCGCCATGCGGTCACGGAACCGCGGCGACACCTGCCAGGCCAGCATGCCCACCAGGGCCACGACCACGCCCATGCCGAGGCAGGCCACGGCAAACCGGCGGAAGCTGCCTGCCTCGCGCCAGAGGAAGGCCAGCGCGACCAGCGCGTAACAGACCCAGGAGGCCCGCGATCCGGACAGGAGCACCGGCCCCATCGCCAGCAGGAAGGCCGCCAGCAGGCCACGTCGGCCCCAGCGCTCACGCGCGGCCCACAACAGGAAGGGCACCAGGGCGGACACGGCGGGGCCGAGTTTCAGGTTGTAGGCGCCGAAGATGCCGGACAGCCGTTCCGGATGCGACGCCCCGGCCAGGCCGTAGCCAGTGATCGCCTGCACCCAGGCATCGACGACCCAAACCGCCACGACGACCGCCGTAGCGAACCACAGGGCCCGCACCTTGCCCGGCCGGCGCATGGCGAAACAGGTATAGATGCCCAGCGGCACGAAGCGCAGGATGCCGGCCACGGTGCCCCAGGTCTTGCCGGGCGCGACGGCGTCGATCGCTGAGACCAGCGCCGCGCCCGCGTAGGCGGCGAACAGCCAGAGGAAAAGCCGTGCGCCGGGATGGTGCCGCAGGGCCTGCGGGTCGCGCACCAGCAGCAGGATCGTGCCGACCAGGGCGAGGAACACACCCAGCTCCGCGCTGCGGCCGAAGGGCAGCAGCGCGGGAATCAGCCACACGGGCAACAGCGGCGACGCCAGTCCCGCTTTCAGCAGGGCGCCGGGCCGTGACGCGCTCACGCGACCGGCGCGCCTTCGACCACTTCCGCGTACAGCGCCAGCGTGGCCGACTGCATGTCGACCAGGCGATAGCTTCGCGGCGGCGGGATGGGCGGGGCGAAGCGCAGGAGTTCCGCGGCGCGCTCGACCAGGCGCTCGCGGTCGCCGGGCGGCACGCGACCGGCCGGATAGAGCTCGGCCAGCAACTCGCCCACGCCACCGTGGGCATAGCCCAGGACCGGGCGGCACAGGGCCAGTGCCTCGACAACGGTGCGGCCGAACGACTCGGGGCGCACCGACAGTTGCAGCACCAGATCGGACAGCGCGTAGACGTCGCGCACGTCGGCACGCGCGGGCGAGATGACCACGCGGTCGTCGAGCCCACGCGCATGGATCAGCTGGCGCAGTTCGGCCACGTAGGCTTCGCGCCCCGGTTCGTCGGCGCCCAGCAGAAGCAGGCGCACGTCGATGGCGCGCTGCTGGAGGTCGGCCACCAGCTCGATCGCATCCGCATGGCCTTTCAGGCGCGTGCCGCGACCCGGCAGGGTCAGCAGCGGCGCACCGGCCAGTTGGGGGTATTGCTCGTGGAACGCGCGCTGCCAGCTGTCGTCGGGGCGGTAGCCGTAAGGGAACGCCTCGGTGTCGATGCCGCGAGGGATGACCGAGATGCGGGCGGTGTCGATATCGTTCGGGTAATGGCGCAGCACGTAGTCGCGCAGGGTCTGCGAGACCACGATGACGCGCTCGCCGCGCAGCAGCACGGCGCTGTAACGGCTGGGGCTGTTGAGTCCGTGCACCGTGGTGACGAAGTGCGGGCGGGGTTTCACGCCGCGCATCGCCCACCAGCCGATCCAGGCCGGCAGTCGCGACCGTGCATGGACGATGTCGGGCTGGACCCGGCGCAGCACGCGGCGCAGGGCGCCGACGGTGAGCAGGGTGGCCAGTGACTTGCGGCCGATCGGGAGCGTGACGTGCTCGCTACCCTCGGCCTCCAGCTGGGCGACCAGGCGACCGCCGGCCGACACCACCACCGAGCGATGTCCCGCCGCCACCAGGGCCCGGGCGATTTCGAGCGTCGAGCGCTCCGCCCCGCCCGAATGGAGCGAGGGGATCAGCTGCACGACGGTCATCGTCCGGAGCGGGGCGACGGTGGCCATGGGTGGGTCCGTTGAGGGTGGTGACGCAGGCGAAGCACGAAACGTGCCCGCAAGGGCGCGTTCAATCCTTCAGGACGTAGTTGGCACCGCAATACATGCACTTGGAGGTGCCGCCCTCGTCCTCGATCGCCAGGTAGACGCGCGGATGCGAGTTCCACAGGTACATGCCGGGCATGGGACAGGACAGCGGCAGGTCGGCGCGCGTCACTTCATAGCGGTTTTCGGCATTCGCCGGGATCAGCGGCGCGGCCGCAGGATTGGGTCGCATGGGGAAACTCCGGGCGAAACGGTGGAACCGGGATCTGCGATGGTAACAAAAAAGAAAACCCGCGCCGTCGCCGGCGCGGGTCTTTCACGGACCGCGAGGCCCGCGGGGCTTACTTCTTCTCAGCGGACGCGTCGTGGCCTTCGGTCGTGATGCGGATCTTGATCTCGTCCGACACGTTGGGCACATACGCGCCGACGCCGAAGTCGGAGCGCTTGATGGTGGCGGTGGCGTCGAAGCCGACCGACTGCACCTTCATCATCGGATGCGGGCCGACCTTGTTCAGCGTGACGTCGAGCGTGACCGGCTTGGTTACGCCGTGCGCGGTGAGGTCGCCGGTGACCTTCAGCTTGTCCTTGCCGGCCGACACGACCTTCGTGCTCTTGAAGGTGATGTTCGGGTACTTGGCGGCGTCGAGGAAGTCGGCCGACTTCAGGTGCTCGTCGAGCTTGGGCACGAAGGTATCCAGGCCGGAGAGCGGCAGGGTCACTTCCACGGTGGACTTGGTGGGAGCGGCCTCGTCGTACACCAGCGTGCCGTCGACCTGGCCAAGGTTGGCGGTCGGGTTGGAGAAGCCGAAGTGGTTCCAGCTGAACAGGACCATGGTGTGGGTCGGGTCGAGCTTGTAGGTGACCGGGGCGGCGACGGCGGTGCCGGCGGTGGCGAGCAGGCCGGCGAGGGCGACGTAACGGAGCATGCGCATGGGTGGTTCTCCAGCAGTGTGGGTACGACTAGGACGGCGGGAACGAAAGGTCACCGCGGGAAAGGGGTGTCACGCGATCTGCGCGGCTTCCTCGAAGCTGAGCCGCGGCAGGCGGTCATACAGATGCTGGCTGGCATCGCCATAGCCGATGTTCACCAGGAAATTGGACTTGACGGTGGTGCCGGCGAAGAACTCGGCATCCACGCCGGCCTGGTCGAACCCGGACATCGGGCCGCAGTCCAGGCCCAGGGCACGGGCGGCCATGATGAGGTACGCACCCTGCAGCGACCCGTTGCGCATGCCCGAGGACTGGATCATGTCTTCCTTGCCGACAAACCAGCTGCGCGCATCCGCATGTGGGAACAGCTTGGGCAGCTGGTCGTAGAACGCAAAATCGGTGGCCACGATGGCGGTGACCGGGGCCTGCATCGATTTCTCGGCGTTCGACTCGGCGAGGTAGGGCTTGAGACGCGCCTTGGCGTCGGCGGACTTGATGAACATGATGCGCATGGGCGACGAGTTGGCCGCGGTGGGACCGAACTTCGCCAGCTCGTACAACCGGTGGAGCTGGTCGTCGGTCACTTCCCTGGGCAGCCACGCGTTATAGGTGCGGGCGGTGAGGAACAACTGGTCCAGCGATGCATCGGACAGCGGAGCGCTCATGGATATCCTTGTACAGTGACGAGACGCCAAACTCTGGCATTCCGACAGTGTAAGCGCCCCGGCGCCCCGTGTGGACCGGTCGGACAAGGAACGAAGTGTGCAAAAAACGATACCAATCGCCGAGCGCGGCCCCTGCTGGGTGATCACCGACGGGGCGGCGGGCAACCGGCGACAGGCGCTGGCGCTGGCCGAAGCACTCACTCCCTCCATCCGCGAGATCGTGGTCGAACTGCGCGCGCCCTGGTCGTGGGCCGCGCCACGCCTGCTGCCACTCGGCCGGCTGGCGCTCGGTCGCCACGAGCACCACCTGCGGCCGCCGTGGCCCCCGCTCGTCATCGGCTGCGGCCGCGCCGCCGCCTGGGCGACACGGCAGGTCCGCCAGTGGTCGCAGGGGGCCACGCTGGCCGTGCAGGTGCTCGACCCGCGGCTGGACCCGCACCACTGGGACCTGGTGATCGCCCCGGCACACGATGGCCTGGCGGGCGACAACGTGCTCACGCCGCTGGGGTCGCTGCATCCGATCGACGATGCCTGGCTGGCCGATGGCCGTGACGCCTTTCCCTGGCTGGCCGACCTGCCCGGCCCGCGCCTGGGCGTGCTGCTCGGCGGACACCGGCGTGGCGCACCTTTCGAACGTACCGCCGTGGATGCGTTCCTGGCCGCCGTGCGCGCACGCCATGCGAAGGATGGCGGCAGCGTGCTGGTGGCGGCGTCGCGGCGCACGCCCGCCGCGCTGCTGCCGACCCTCCGCGAGGCCTTCGCCGGGCTGCCTGGGCTGGTCTGGACCGGCGACCACGACGGCGCCAACCCCTACCCCGGCATCCTGGCGTGGGCAGACCGCCTGGTGGTCACGCCGGATTCGGTGAACATGCTCTCGGAAGCCTGCGCCACGGGCGCCCCCGTGCACACGTTCACCTCGGCGCCACTGGACGCGAAGCTGGCCCGGTTCCATGCGGGGTTGCGGCAGGCCGGCCTGTTGCACGACCTGGACGCCGACACACCTGCCCGGCAGGCACCGCTGCGGGAAACCGTCCGGATCGCGGCGGACGTGCGCCGGCACCTGGGCCTGGCCGCGTCGGCCGCCTAGCGACCGAGACGGCTACGGAAGCCGGCGCGCAGGTCGGCCGCTACATGGGCGGCCTCCAGGGTGGCGTCCAGCGTCGCCAGCCGTCCGCGGAAGGCCGCCACTTCCGCCGCGAACCGGTCGGGGTGGTAGTCGATGAGCAGGTCGGCCTGCGCCGCGGCCGAGAGTTCGTCGGGAAGGCCGCCGAAGTCGACCCAGTGGCCTTTCAGCCAGGCGACGGCCTCGCGCACGTCGCGCATCTGGCCGACCAGCCCATCCACATCCGGCGCGTCCGCGGGCCAGGTCACCTCGACCACCTGCGGCTGTGCCGCCGCATGCTCGGGCAGCACCACGTGCAACGTGAGGTCGCGACCACGAAGCCGCCACGTGCCCGGCGCGCCATCGTCGGCGCGGGTGAGCGTCACGCCGTCGACGGTAACGCGCGAGGGCATGGCCACCGCGACGAAATCGACCGACCAGCGACGCGACGCGGGCATGCCCGGATAACTGCCGTCGCGTGCGGCGATGCGCAGGCGCATGCCGTGGGGCAGCGTCTGCGTCGCCAGCGCCGTGCGCGCGAAGGCGCTGCCACGATAGGCCTCGTCGTCGCCGGCATCTTCATACAGCTCGGCCGTGGCCTGACCACCGGGGTACACGCGCAACGTGCGTGCGCCGGTGTCGTGGGACACGCTCACCGTGGGATCGGCGCTGGTGGGAACGATGGCGCCGGCGCGCGCGAACACCGGTGTTTCGTCCAGGCGATAGCGTCCCTGCACGGTGCGCTCGCCCTGCAACGAACGGCCCCGCACGGTATCGAACCAGGCACCCCGCGGCAGCCAGGTCTCGCGAACGGCGAAGCCGTCCGCACCCGCCGCCGCCGTGACCGGATCGACCAGCAGGTCGTCGCCGAACAGGTACTCGCCGTCGCTGCGATAGGAGCGATCGTCGTCGGGCCACGCGTAGTACAGCGGCCGGACCACCGAGACACCGGTGTCGTACGCCTTGCGGGCCATGGTGTAGGTGTAGGGCAACAAGCGGTAGCGCGTCAGCACCGACTCGCGCAGGGCGTCGAACTCGGCCGGCGCGAACCGCCAGGGCTCCTTGCGCAGGTTCGGGTTCTTGGTGGTGTGCGTGCGCATGATCGGGCTGTAGGCACCGAACTGCATCCAGCGCAAATAAAGCTCCGGGTCGATCCGACGCGTCGCCGGATCGCTTTCGTCGCGGAAGGTGTGGCCGCCGAGGTCGTGGCTCCAGTAGCCGTAAAGCACGTTCGATGCCGTCGCGGTGAACCGGGGCTGGAACGCGAGCGAGGCCCACGAGATGATCGAATCGCCCGAGAAACCCACCTGGTAACGATGATTACCGAGGCCGCCCCAGCGGTGGTAGATCAAGGCGCGCTTGCTGTCGGTCTGCTGCATGCGGGTGAAGAACACATGGTTGAGCCACCACGTGTTGCTCAGGCCCGGCATGGCCTTGGATTCACGCCATTGCTGCCAGTCCAGCCACCAGAAGCTCACGCCCATGCGGTGCAGCGGATCGAGCACGGTGTCGAACAGGGCCGACATATAAGCGGCATCGGCCGCCTCGAACGGCAGCGGATGGGCGGGGTCGGCCTTCATCCGGGCCATGAACGCGGCGTAGGCGTCCTCGTGCGGCAATACACCGGACGCGGGATGCAGGTTCAGGGTGACCTTCAGGCCCTGCTCGCCCAGCCAGTGCAGCAGCCGCTGCGGGTCGGGGAACAGGCTGCGGTTCCACGAGAATCCCGTCCAGCCTGGGGTCTGCCCGGCGACGTCGCGCTCGTTGCCGCCGGACGACAGGCCGGGCGTGGTATGCCAGTCCATATCGATGACCAGCACGTCCAGCGGGATGCCATAGCGCGCGAAGTCGGCGGCCACCTGGCGCACCTCGCTGTCGCTGTAGTTCCAGTAGCGCGACCACCAGTAACCGAACGCGTAGCGCGGCGGCAGCGGCTCACGCCCGGCAACCTGCGCGAAATCGCCCAGCGCCGCCACGTAGTCGTGGCCGTAGCCGAAGAAGGTCCAGTCGGTGCAGGTGGCGCACTCGCGACGATGCACCCAGGCCAACGCCTCGCTGCCGAAGACGAAGCTGCCGGTGTCGTCGACCAGGTGCCAGCCGTCGCGTGACAGCAGGCCGTCGCCCAGGTCGAGCGGCGTGTTGTCGGACGCATGACGGTCGCCATCCACCTGGTCCAGCGTGCGTGCCGTGCCGCCGAGGTTGTGCGCTTCCTTCAGCCCGGGATGCCACGCCAGTGCGGGCGTGAGTTGCTTCGACGCGATGCTGAGGTTGTCTGCGCTGAAGGGGCCCGAGCCTTCCTTGTAGCGCAGCGTGAGCAGGGCCGTGCGGATGACCAGCCAGCCGTTGTCGTGGGATACGCTGGCGGGCACGTCGGCACCGTTGCCGCGCGTGGCGAAGACCAGCGAAGGACGATCTTCGAACTGTGTCGACGGCGCGTATTCCATACGGATGACACGCGGGGTAAGGACCGTGAAGCGGGCCTCGCCACTGACGACCGGGGCAGCGTGCGCGGGGAGCGCCAGCATGGCGAGCAGGAGAAGGGCCGTGGACACCACGGCGGCCCGGATCACAGTCATTCGCATGCCCCCATCGAAGGAAGCTACGACTCTAGCACGCTGTTTCAGGCGTCCACATAGCGTGCCGCATCGCCCACCCAGCGCGCGATGAGACGCTCGCAGCGCGCGGGGTGCTCGGCCATCATCGCCTCGGCCACTCGCTGCACCTCGGGCATGAGGTGGCCGTCGCGCGTGAGGTCGGCGATGCGGAACTGCAGCTGCCCGGTCTGCCGCGTGCCCAGCACTTCGCCCGGGCCGCGCAGTTCCAGGTCCTTCTCGGCGATGCGGAAGCCGTCGTTGGTCTCGCGCATCACCTGCAGGCGCTCGCGCGCCAGCCGGGACAGCGGCGTTTGGTAGAGCAGCACGCAGTTCGAGGCGATCGCGCCGCGCCCGACGCGCCCGCGCAACTGGTGCAGCTGCGCCAGGCCCAGGCGCTCGCTGTTCTCGATCACCATGAGGCTGGCGTTGGGCACGTCCACACCGACTTCAATGACGGTGGTGGCGACCAGCACGGCAAGTTCGCCGGCCTTGAACGCATCCATCACCGCCTGTTTTTCCTTCGGCTTCATGCGCCCGTGGATCAGGCCCACGGCCAGGTCCGGCAGGCCCGTGGTCAGTTCGGCGTGCGCGACCTCGGCGGCCTGCGCGTTGAGCTGTTCGGATTCCTCGATCAGCGTGCACACCCAGTACACCTGCCGCCCCTGCATGCAGGCGGCGTGGATGCGCTCCATGACCTCGTAGCGACGTTCGTTGGAGATCGCCACGGTCTGCACCGGCGTACGGCCGGGGGGCAGTTCGTCGATCGAGGACACATCGAGATCGGCGTAGGCACTCATGGCCAGCGTGCGCGGGATGGGCGTGGCGGTGAGCACCAGCTGGTGCGGAATGAGGGCGCCGTCGGCGCCCTTGTCGCGCAGGGCGAGGCGCTGGTGCACACCGAAGCGGTGCTGCTCGTCGACGATGACCAGCCCCAGCTTGTGGAACGCCACGCCCTCCTGCATCAGCGCGTGCGTGCCGACGACGACGTGCGCCTGCCCGTCCGCCGCACGAGCCAGGGCGCTCTTGCGTGCCTTGCCTTGTACCTTGCCGGCCAGCCATTCCACTTCCAGGCCGAGCGGCTCCAGCCAGGCGCGGAAGTTGCGCAGGTGCTGCTCGGCCAGCAGTTCGGTCGGCGCCATCAGGGCCACCTGGTAACCGCTTTCCACCGCGGCGACGGCGGCCAGCGCAGCGACCACGGTCTTGCCGCTGCCTACGTCACCCTGCACCAGGCGCAGCATCGGATGCGCGCGCGACAGGTCGCGTGCCACTTCCTTCGACACGCGCGCCTGCGCACCGGTGAGCGCGAACGGCAGCGCGGCCAGCAGGCGATCCTTCAGCGTGCCGGCGCTTTTCAGTGCCGGTGCCTTGCGCTCCTTCACCGCCGCGCGCATACGACGCAGGGTGAGGTGCTGGGTCAGCAATTCCTCGAAGGCCAGGCGCTGCTGCGCGGGATGCCGGCCCGCCTCGAGCTGGCGCAGGTCGACATCCGTCGGTGGCCGGTGCACGTACGCCAGCGCGTCGCGCAACGAGGTGAGCCCCGCGGGGCGACCGATGTCCTCGGGGATGAGTTCGAGGCGATCGTCGGCAGGCAGGTGGGCCAGCGCGCGGCCGATGACACTGGCGAGGCGCCGCGGGCCCAGGCCCTCCGTGGTGGGATAGACCGGCGTGAGCCGCTCGTCCATCAGCACGGCCTCGTCGGCCTCGATGCGCTGGTATTGCGGGTGGACGATCTCCAGGCCTTGCGGGCCCTGGCGCACTTCGCCGAAGCAGAGCAACCGCGCGCCCTTGGGCAACTGGTCCACCTGCGACTTGCGGAAGTGGAAGAAGCGCAGCAGCAGCGGGCGTCCGGAATCGTCGCCGATGATCACCTTCAGCTGCGGCCGGAAGCGGAAGCCTCGCTCGACGTGCTCGACCACGCCCTCGACCTGCGCACGATCGCCCGGGCGAAGGTCGCCGATGGGCACGACGGTGGTGCGGTCTTCGTAGCGAAGCGGCAGGTGGAACCAGAGGTCCTGGACCTCGCGAAGGCCCAGCTTGCGCAAGGTCTCGGCCAGGGCCGGGCCCACGCCACCGAGCGAGGTCAGCGGCGCACGCCCGGGGTCCGCCGCCGGACTGGCGGCGGACGGGGGTGTCGCGCGTCGGGCCACGGGAACGGGGCGGGCCTTACGGCAGGACGAGGATCGCGTCGACCTCGACCTGGGCGGCCTTGGGCAGGCCCGAGACCTCGATGGTGGAACGCGCCGGGTACGGCTGCTGGAAGTATTCGGCCATCACCGCGTTCACGGCGGCGAAGTTGCCCAGGTCGGTCACGTAGATGCCCACGCGGACGATATCCGCCAGCGTGCCGCCCGCCGCCTCGGCGACCGCGACGAGGTTGTCGAACACGCGCCGCGTCTGCGCGGTGATGTCCCCGTCGACCAGGTTGCCCGTGGCGGGATCGAGCGGGATCTGGCCCGAGAAATACACGGTGTTGCCGGCACGAACGGCCTGCGAATACGGGCCAATGGCGGACGGCGCCTTGTCGGTAGCGATGGTGCTGCGGGTCATGGGGAGGGTCCTTGTGGGATCGACCGCCAGTCTATCCATGCCGTGGAATCGCCGCTAGCGAGGTGTGCCCGCACCTCGCGGTAGGAGCGCACGATGTGCGCGAAAAGCCAACAAAGCGGTGAAGAGGCAAGACCTCAAGGGCTACGCAAGCCCCATTCGCGCACATCGTGCGCTCCTACCCACGGCAATGGGGGACCGTGCGAGTGGTTGGGGACGGCGCGGGTGGTTGGGGGTGGCGCGGGTGGGGTCGTCAGAGCGGGTGGCGGTACACGCCGCTGACGACGCCGGTGCGGCGGACGCGGCGCATGACGTCGGCGAGGTGCTTGCGGCCCTTGACCTCGATGGCGAACAGCAGCGTGGCGGCGGTGCTGTCGCGCTCGATGTATTCGACGTTCTCGATGTTGGAACCGGCATCGGCGATGGCGGCGGCCACGGTGGCGAGCACGCCGGGGCGGTTGAGCACCTCGATGCGCAGTTCGGCGCGGTAGTCGCCGGCCACGTCGCGGTCCCACTCGATGGCCACGATGCGCTCGGGCGTCTTGCGGAACTCCGGTACGTTCGGGCATTCCACCCGGTGCACCACGATGCCCTTGCCCGAGGACAGGAAGCCGATGATCTCGTCGCCCGGCAACGGGTGACAACAGTTGCCGAAGCTGAGCACCCCGCGCTCGGCACCGCTGATGCGGATCTTTTCCGCGCTGTGCTGCTGCTCGGGCGACGCCTGCGGGCCACCGGCGCCCGGGCCCAGCAGGCCGAGCAGCTGCACGGCGACCTGGTCGGCGAAACGGTTGCCCAGCGCGATCTCGGAAAGCAGTTCTTCCAGACGCTTCAGCTTCGCGTCTTCGAGGAAGCGGTCCAGCGTGGCGGCCGGCACGGCGTCGAGGCTCATGCCACGCGCATCGAGCGCGCGGTCGAGCATGCGATGGCCGAAATCCACGGCGTCCTCGTGCTGCAGGTGCTTGAGGTACTGGCGAATGGCGGTACGCGCCTTGCCCGTCACCACCGCCTCGAGCCAGGCAGGGTTCGGCACGGCGGAGGGTGCGGTGATGATCTCCACCTGCTGGCCCGAGACCAGGCGCGTGCGCAGCGGCACCAGCTTCTTGTCCACGCGGGCCGCTACCGCGTGATCGCCCACGTCGGTGTGCACGGCGTAGGCGAAATCCAGCGCCGTAGCGTTGCGCGGCAGCGAGAAGATCTCGCCGCGCGGCGTGAACAGGTAGACCTCGTCCGGGAACAGGTCGATCTTGACGTTTTCGAGGAATTCCGAGGCCGACGGTGTATTGGCCTGGCTATCGGCCAACGCGGACAACCACTCCCGGGCGCGGGCCTGCGCGCTGTTGGACGGACCGGAGTCGGTCTTGTAGGCCCAGTGCGCGGCCACGCCGCGTTCGGCCACCGACTCCATCTCCGAGGTGCGGATCTGGATCTCGATGGGGGCGCCGAACGGACCCAGCAACACGGTGTGCAGCGACTGGTAGCCGTTACCCTTGGGTATGGCGATGAAATCCTTGAAGCGGCCGTCCACCGGCTTGTACAAGCCGTGCACGGCGCCGAGCGCCATGTAGCAGTGCATGGCGCTGTCGGTAATGACGCGGAAGCCGTAGACATCCATCAGCTGCGCGAACGATTTATGGTCGCCGCGCATCTTCGAATAGATACTCCACGCCGACTTGATCCGGCTGACGGCGCGGCCGGGGATCTTCTCGGCGGCCAGGCGCCCCTCGAGGGCCATCTCGATCTTCGCCATGGCCTCGCGGCGATTGCCGATGGCCGCCCGGATACGCTCGCCGATGATGCGGTGGCGATCCGGATACAACGCCTTGAAACCCAGGTCCTGCAGCTCGGCCTTGAACTTGTTCATGCCCAGGCGCTGCGCGATGGGCGCGTAGATCTCCAACGTTTCGCGGGCGATGCGGCGACGCGAGGGGGCGTCCTTCGCCCCCAGGGTGCGCATGTTGTGCAGGCGGTCGGAGAGCTTGATCAGGATGACGCGCAGGTCGCGCGCCATGGCCAGGAGCATCTTGCGGAAGCTTTCCGCATCGGCTTCCTGGCGGCTGGAAAACCGCATCTTGTCGAGCTTGGTGACGCCGTCGACCAGCTCGGCCACGGTCTCGCCGAACTCGCCGGCCAATTCGTCCCGCGCCAGCCGGGTGTCTTCCAGGGTGTCGTGCAGGATGGCCGCGATGATCGTCTCGGCATCCAGGCCCAGTTCGGCCAGCACATGGGCCACCGCCACCGGGTGCGTGATGTAAGGCTCGCCGGATTTACGCGTCTGCCCCTCGTGCGCGGCGGCACCGATGAGGAAGGCGCGCCGGATACGCAGCACCTGGTCGTGCGGCAGGTAGGTACCTACCCGTTCTTCGAGAGCCTGGACGTAAGGCGGCACCGGGCCGTCGTCCAGCACATCGGTCAGTTTCTTGACGGGAATGACTTCCATGGAAGGCCCTGTGCCGTCAGCCGGCACAGCCTCCCGCGCGCGGCGTCAGCGGCCGCGCGTCAGGGCGCGCAACGTTCGGATAAATGCAGGGCCGACAGCGACCCGGCATCATCAGTCATCCCCGCCCTTGGAGAGGTCGTCGTCCACTTCCGTGGCGGCCCACTCGAGGGCTTCGCGCTCGGCACGCTCGCGGGCGGCGCGGTCGATTTCGTCGATCATCTCGTCGTTGACGCGGCGGTCGGCGATTTCGCGCAGGGCGAGCACGGTCGGCTTGTCGTTGTCAGGATCGATGGTGGGCTCGGCACCCTTGGACAGCTGGCGCGCGCGCTTGGTCGCCATGAGCACCAGCTCAAAGCGGTTGTCGACTACCTCAAGGCAGTCTTCGACGGTAATTCGGGCCATTTCTAATCCTTGACAATAAAGATACTTCTGACCGGGCAGTTTAGCGGTCCGGCCCATTGGCTGGCAATGAGGGGACGGGTATCATGTGGGGTTCTGACCAGGAAGGGCGGGTAGTAGTGCAAATAATAAAACCAGGCAGTACACTAACCCATCGCCCCACCCCCGAAGCCACTCCGATGCGCCCCATGCCCCTTTTCCGGATCATCCGTCGTGCCGTCGGCCTCGCGTCGCTGGCGCTGCTTGCCGCGTGTCACATCGCGCCGCCCCGCACCGACGACCCGAACGAAAACTTCAACCGGAAGGTGTACGCCTTCAACGACAAGCTGGACAAGGCGATCATCCGCCCTGTCGCGGTAGGTTACCGGAAGATCACCAACCCGCCCGTCCGTACGGCGGTCAGTGACTTCTACACCAATATCCGCCTGCCGATCACCATCGGCAACCAGCTACTCCAGTTCCGTCCCGGCCAGGCGGCCGTGACCACGGGTCGCTTCGTGGTGAACCTGACCATCGGCGTCCTCGGCTTCAAGGACCCGGCCAGCATGCTCGGCATGCCGCTGTACGACAGCGACTTCGGCGTCACCCTGGCCCGCTGGGGCGTCCCCGAGGGCAACTACCTGGTCATGCCGCTGATCGGCCCGACCACGGTGCGCGACGTCTGGCGCCTGCCGGTAGACAGCTACTTCTTCGACCCGCTGAGCTACCTGAGCCGCAACCACGACTTCCACAGCGGCCAGTACTACGCCCCGTCGGTCCTGTACCTCATCACGGTCCGCGCCCGCGCGATCGATGCCGAGAGCTTCCTCGCTTCGGCCTACGATCCGTACGTGTTCCTGCGCGACGCCTATCGCCAGCAGCGTCTCTACCAGATCTACGACGGCAATCCGCCGGCCGAAGCGATCGAGCAGATGCAGGGGCTGAGCGACAGCAACAAGGATTTCGACCCGGAGCAGCTCCTGGACGAACAACACAAGTGGGAACGGTCGAACGGGCAGAAGCCCAACTGATCAAGAAAGGGCCCTTCAGGGCCCTTTTTTTGGTCCTGGCTTGGGCGGTTTTCGGACGTGGGTGCGTCGGCGGCTCGGGGGCTCGGGGGCTCGGGGACTCGGGGACTCGGCGGCTCGGCGGCTCGGGAACTCGGGAACTCGGGAACTCGGGAACTCGGGAACTCGGGGGTAGGAGCGCACGCACGTGCGCGATATGTGTTGAGGCCGTGCCTTGACCCTCGCGCGTTAGCCCATGCGTGGACGCGACGCCTTTCGCGCACGAGCGTGCGCTCCTACACACCTATCGGGGACCTCAGCGCTTGGAAGTGTGACCGGCCCGCCAAAAAATCGCACCCATGAAAAAGGCCCCGCAGGGCCTGGATCAAACGATCATCGACACAAACAAAGCTAGAGCAACGCGTCGACGCCCGACACCCGCGCCAGCGCATGCAGGCCCTGCGGCGCACGGGCGACCGAGATCGCCCTGCCCTTCGTCCTGCCATGGGCCAGCAAGGCCAGCACCGTAGCGAGACCGGCGCTATCGGCGTGCGACACGCCACCCAGGTCCAGCACGGTCTGGTTGCCGCGATCCAGCTCGGCGCGGGCGCCGTCAAGGGCCGCGGTCGCCGTGGCGAACGTGAGATCGCCGGACACCGCGAGGGTGTCCGGCGAGGGCGTCGCCAGCGAGAACGACGCCTGGCTCACTTGCCGGCGCCGCCCGTGTCTTTCTTCATGTCGTCGATGGCGCCCGCACCCTTGGTCTCGAGGTCGGTGGTCAGCTTGTCGAGGCCTTCCTTCTTGATCTCGGCATCCACCTGGTTGCGGTAGTTGGTGATGTACGAGATGCCTTCGATGATCACGTCGTAGGCCTTCCAGTCACCCGACTTCGACTTGCGGAACGCGTAGTCGACCGAGACCGACTTGCCGTCGTCGAGCATGACCTGGGTGCGGACCACGGTGCGCTTGTTGTTGAGGTCGCCGGAGGAAGGCAGCACCTTGACCTTGCCGCGCGTGTAGTTCAGCAGGCCTTCGGCGTAACGATGGGTGATCGAGTTGTAGAACGCCTTGGCGAAGCGTTCGCGCTGCTCGGGGGTGGCCTTCGAGGCGTTCTGGCCCAGCACCAGGATCGACGCGTAGTCGATATCGAAGTGCGGCAGGAACGTATCGTCGATGACCGCGATCAGTTTCTCGTGATCGTTCTTGAGCTCGGCCTGATGGCCTTCGATGGCCTTGCCCAGGTCGTCGGAGATGGTCTGGACGATCTGCTCCGGGCCCTGCTGCTGGCCGGCGGAGGCCGGCGCGGCATCCTGGGCGAGCACGGGTGCTGCCACGACGCTGCCGAGGGCAAGGGCGATGGCGAGGGAAATCTGACGCAGCATGCGATGTCTCCTGGACCGGCTTACTTCTTGCCGGCGTTATCGGGGTTGGCGCCACCCTGGGGGGCACCGTTCTTGTTGTCGCTCGGCGAGCCGTTCACGAGGAACTTGCCGATCAGGTCTTCCAGCTGCAGCGCGGATTGCGTGAGCACCAGCTCGTCACCATCCGCGAGGTATTCCGGCGAGCCGCCCGGCTGGATCGCAACATACTGGCTACCGATCAAACCGCTTGTGAACACCGCCGCGGCCGAGTCATCCGGTATCTGGGAGTAACGCTTGTCGATCGCAAGGGTCACGGTGGCTTCCGTGGCACCCGGCTTGACCAGCACCGACGACACGCTGCCGATCGGCACACCGGCCAGCTTGACCGCCGCGCCCGGCTGCAGGCCACCGATGTTGGTGAAGTTACCGGTGACGTGGAAGGTGCCGCCCAGGCGATCCGGGGCGCTGCCGCCACCGAAGAACTTGCCGAGCATTTCTTCCAGCTGCTGGGCCGGACGGGTGAAGGCGAGCTCGCCGCCAGCCTTCAGCGGGGTCTTCGACTGGCCGTACTGCAGGCCCACGTACTGGTCGCCCAGGAGGCCGCTGGTATAGATCGTCGCGACGGAATCGTCCGGGATGTCCTTCCGGTTGTCGTCGATGGCCAGGGTGACCTTGGCTTCTTCCTTACCCGGGACCAGGTCGATCGACTCGACCGAGCCGACCCGGACACCGGCGACCTTGACCGGCGCGCGCGCCTTCAGCTGGCCGATGTTGGAAAAGCGGGTGGAGACCTCGTAGCTGGAACCGCGGTGCGAATTGGCCACCGAGGTGGTCTGCGTGGCCAGGTAGGCCAGCGCGGCAAAACCGAGCACGATGAACAGGCCGGTGCCGACGGCATAGGAACGTCTCTGGGTCACGGCACGATCCTCGAAGGGGAAAGAAGGGAAGGGAAAGTCATGGCGGGTCTCCGGTGCCTCAGATCAGGAACGAGGTGAGGACGAAGTCCAGCGCCAGGATGGCGATGGACGAAGCGACCACCGTGCGGGTCGTCGCATAGGCGACGCCCTCGCTGGTGGGCGGCGTGGTGTAGCCCTGGAACACGGCGATCAGCGAGACCACGATGCCGAAGGCGAAGGACTTGAGCAGGACACCGTTGATGATGTCCTTGTGGACGTCGACGGAGGCGGTCATGTTCGACCAGAACGTGCCGTTGTCGATGCCCAGCCAGGTGACGCCGACCAGGTGGCCGCCGAACACGCCCATGGCGCAGAACACGACACCGAGCAGCGGCAGCGCGATCACGCCGGCGAGGAAGCGCGGCGCCACCACGTAGGCGATGGGATCGACCGCCATCATTTCCATGGCATCGAGCTGGTCGGTGGCGCGCATCAGGCCGATTTCCGCCGTCACCGAGGTGCCCGCGCGGCCGGCGAACAGCAGCGCGGTGACCACCGGGCCGAGCTCGCGGTAGATGGCGATGGCCACCACGGTACCGGTGGCCGAGGTGCCGCCGAAGATCGACAGCACGTCGTACAGCTGCAGGCCGAGCACCATGCCCACGAACAGGCCGCAGGTCATGACGATGGTGAGGCTCATGGCGCCGACGAACCAGATCTGCCGGAGCGTCTCGCGGAAGTAGCGGAAGCTGCGCGGGATGGCCGCCAGCACGGTGAGCAGGAACAGGCCACTCGCGCCGATCTGGGCGAGGCTGCGGATGACGACGTTGTCGTCCCGGGTGGTCATGCCTTGTCTCCGGGGAAACCGAGCGCGGTGGCGTAGTCGCCCGCGGGATACTGGAAGGGAACCGGGCCATCGATCTGCCCGCCGAAGAACTGCGCCGTCCACGGCGAGCCGTCGGTGGCCAGGGTGGCCGGGGCGCCCTGCGCCACGACCTTGCCGTTGGCGATGAGGTAGACGTGGTCGGCCACCTTCTGCACCGCGGCCAGTTCGTGCGCCACCAGCACGCTGGTGATGCCGAGGGTTTCGTTGAGCGTGCGGATCAGCAGCAGCACCTGGTTGAGCGCGATGGGATCCAGGCCGACGAAGGGTTCGTCGTACAGGATCAGGGCCGGGTCGAAGACGATGGCGCGGGCCAGCGCCACGCGCCGCGCCATGCCGCCGGAGAGCTCGGTCGGCTCCAGCTTCGCCGCGCCGCGCAGGCCGACCGCCTCGAGCTTGTTCAGCACGATGTTGCGGATCAGTTCCTCGGGCAGGTCGGTGTGCTGGCGCAGGGGAAAGGCGACGTTCTCGAACACGTCGTAGTCGGTCAGCAGGGCGGAATTCTGGAAGAGGTAGCCGATCCGCTCGCGCAGGCCGAACAACTTCTCGCGCGACAGCGCGGGGACGTTCTGGCCGTCGACCTCCACCGTGCCGGCGTCGCCGCGCATCTGCCCGGTGATGTGCTTGAGCAGGGTGGTCTTGCCGGTGCCGCTGGGACCCATGATCGCGGTGACCTTGCCGCGCGGGATGTCCAGGTCGAGCGCGTCGAAAATGGTCTTGCCGTTGAGCACGGTGGTCAGTCCGCGGATGCGGACGATGGCGTCGTCGGTCATGGGGCCAGCAACTCCTGGATCAGCGTTTCGTGGCGGCGCGCCGCCACGGGCGCGCGCTGGCGTACGGCGCGGACGATCGACTGGAGGTCCGCCAGGGCGTCCTCGAAACGGTCGTTGACGATGATGTAGTCGAACTCGTGCGCGTGGGCGATTTCCTCGCGCGAGTTGAACAGGCGGCGCTCGATCACTTCCGGCGCGTCCGAACCGCGGCCGCGCAGGCGGCGTTCCAGTTCCACCCGCGAGGGCGGCAGGATGAACACGCTGACGCAATCCGGCTTGCCCTGGCGAACCTGCCGCGCGCCCTGCCAGTCGATCTCGAGCAGGACATCGGCGCCGTCGGCGAGTTTTTCCTCTACGACGATGCGGGAGGTGCCGTACAGGTTGCCGTGGACTTCCGCGTGTTCGAGGAAGATGCCGTCGGCGATCTCGCGCTCGAAGTCCGCACGCTCGACGAAGAAGTAGTGACGGCCGTATTGCTCACCCACGCGCGGGGGGCGCGTGGTGTGCGAGATCGACAGGGAGATGTCCGGCTCGCGCTCCAGCAGGGCGTTGACCAGCGTCGACTTGCCTGCGCCCGAGGGAGCGGCCACCACGAACAGGGTGCCTTCGATCATCCGCGGGTGTCTCGTGGGGGGTTCATGGCCTCTCCGTGAGCCGGCAACAGGCGCTGGCCGGCATGGACCGGGGCGCGTGCCGTGGGGCAAAACGCGATTGTAGCGAAATTATGGCGTGTCCCGGCTTTCGCGAGGGCTTCGGCCGGACGAGGCCGACGGCCCGGCGCGCGTCCGAACTCTCGTACAGCCGCTGACAGGCCGGTCGCGGACCCGGCCAGCGGGCGCCGTCACCCTTGGGCCAGCGCGTAATCGAAGCCGGCCCGCACCGCCGCCACCTGCGCGTCGTTGCACTGCTGCGGCGTAGCCCGCGGGCTGTCCGGGTAGACCTCGGTGGTGGTGACATAGCGGGCATCGGTGATGCCGGCACAGAGTCCGAGCGCCTTCACGTCGTATTCGATGACGCCCGGCGCGACGACGGGCGAGCCGATGATCTCGCCCCGCTCATCCGCCGGGGCGATATGGGTGACCTTCGCCACCGCGTCGATCATCACCTTCTGGAAGGCCGGCTGCGGGTTGGCCACGCTATCGACCAGGTAGAACCCGTCGGGAATCTCGCCGGGCTCGTAAGCGGTGCCGTCGCGCGCGGCCAGCGCGGGACGAAACTCCGATTCGTCCGAATCGGTGGTCTCATGCAGGTCGATATGGACCAGTACCTTGTCTGCCAAGGGCGCCAGCAACCGGACCAGCGCCGCCGACTCCGCCGCCGGGCTGTCCAGGCGGAAGTTGCGGTTGGGGTCGATCGCGTCGGGATTCCAGCGCAGGATGCGCTCGTAGGCCCAGGGGCTGACGCAGGGAACGACCAGCAGGTTGGCCCGGCCGGTGTAGTCGGCGCCGTGGTCGCGAACGAATTGCAGGGCGCCTTCGACACCGCTGGTCTCATAGCCGTGCACGCCGCCGGTCACCAGCAGCACGGGCAAGGCGTCGTTCCAGTCACGGCTGCGGATCGCCAGCAGCGGGTAATGGCCTTCTGCATAGTCGAGCGCACCGTACTCGCCGACCTCGAAACGCTGGCGCAGCGGCTCGATCGCCCCCAGGACATCGTCGGCATAGCTGCGCTTCCTCACCTGGCGGGCGCGCCAGGTGGCGGCGTCCGCCGCGGTCCAGGGCTGGCCGGGCGTACCGACGGGATAGAAGGGGGTAACGTTCATCGTGCGCGACCTTGCGGGTTCGGGTAGCCGCCGAGTGTCCCTGTCCCCGGCCGGCAGCTCAACCCCTGCCCGCGCTCAGTCGCGTTGGCGCTCAGGCGGCCACGCGCAGGTGGTCACCACCGAACGATGGTCGAGGACGCTGAAGCCGAGCCGGACCGACGTGCCGCGCGGCAGCGACGGTGCAAGGTCTTCGGCCACATCCGCCTCGATGATGCCCTCGTCATGCGAGGCGCGCCGCAGTGTCAGTGCCGAAAAGTCGAAGATCCGTCCCACCGTCGCCGCGGTGGCCTTGAAGAAGCTCTCCTTGGCCGAAAACGCGGCCGTCAGCGCCGTCGCGCGATCGGTATGCACGACCAGGTCGACCAGCGCGGCCACCTCGGCCTCGGTCACCACCGAGACGAGGATCGCTTCGATGGCGCTGTCGGACACCACGTCTTCCAGGTCCAGCCCCACGCCGCGAAGTGGCCCCACCGGGAGGGCCACCGCGGCCGCCATGCGGGACGCATGCGTGATGCTGCCGATGAAACCCTCTGGCCAGCACGGCGCCCGCGACGCGGACGTGCCCAGGTCGCCCACGTGGACTCCCGCCGCGGCCAGCGCCGCCAGGGCGACGCGCCGGCCGGCCAGGTACTCAGCGCGCCGCTTGGGCACACTGCGTTCGATGGTGGGCGGACAGGCGATGCCGTAGGCCGCAAACAGCGCCGCATCGGACTCGGCCGGATCGAACGGCACGACGAACGCGTCCGGCAGCCCGCCGGGGTGTCGCGACAGGGATAACCTGGCCATGTCGTGCATCGATCAGTCTTCCATGTGATGGGGCAGCGGGAAACAGTATGCTGCCCGATGTGAAAGATAGCCGTGGCCAGGTGATACTCGACAACGCGCGCGACGGATGGGCGGAGGTCTTCTCACGCCCGTCGCGCACGTTCGTGGCACGACAGCCGGCCGACGTGCCCGATACCCTCGCGGCCATGCAGCGCGCGCTGGCCGAGGGCCACTACCTGGCCGGTTATTTCAGCTACGAACTGGGCTATGTCCTGGAACCGCATCTCGGCGACCGGCTACCCGCCGAGCGGCAGGTGCCGCTGATCTGGTTCGGCCAATACGACGAGCCGCCGACGATCCTCCAGGGCGATGCCATCGAAGCGCTCTGGCCGCGGGATCGCGTCTACGCCTCGCCGTTGACGTTCGAATGGGACAGGGATGCTTATCGGAACCGTTTTGACGCGGTCATGGAGGCGATCCGCCGGGGCGACGCCTATCAGGTGAACCTGAGCATGCGCGCGCATTTTCGCGTGACCGGCGATCCACGCGCGCTCTACGGACAGCTTCGTCATACGTCCGGCGGCGCGCACGGCGCGTTCATCGACGACGGCGAGCGTCAGTTGCTGGGTTTCTCCCCGGAACTGTTCTTCGCCCTCGACGCCGAAGGCACCATGACGACACGCCCCATGAAGGGCACCGTGCCGCGAGGCGCGGACGACGTCACCGATCGCGCCCAGCGCGAGGCATTGCGGAACAGCCTGAAGAACCGCACCGAAAACCTCATGATCGTCGACCTTATCCGTAACGACCTGGGTCGACTGGCCCTGCCCGGCACGGTGGCGGTGCCCGAACTGTTCACCGTGGAAACCTACCCCACCGTCCACCAGATGACCTCCACCGTGCAGGCGACACTGCCGTCCGGCAGTCCTATCGCGAGCATGCTGGCCGCGCTGTTTCCGTGTGGCTCGATTACCGGTGCACCGAAGATCCGCGCGATGCAGATCATCCGCGACCTGGAAGCGTCGGCGCGCGGCGCGTATTGCGGTGCCATCGGCCATTTCGCGCCCGATGGCGCAGCCCGCTTCAGCGTGGCGATTCGCACGCTGACCGTCACCCACGGCGTGGGCGAACTGGGCGTCGGCGGCGCGGTGGTCAGCGATTCGGACGCCGACCAGGAATACGACGAGTGCCTGTTGAAGGCGCGTTACTACGAGGCCGGGCGACGTCCGATCACGCTGCTGGAAACACTGCCCTACCAGGCCGGAAGATGGCCGCGACTGCACGGACACCTGCGGCGGATGCGCGACGGGGCGCGGGCACTGGGGCTTACCTTCGACCTGTCAGCCGCGACGACTGCACTGCGCAAGGCGACCGCCGACGCCGGGGCGACGACCCGCAAGGTGCGGCTGGTCCTGCACGACGACGGCAGCATGACCGCCGAAAGCACCGCCATGCCGCCGACACCCGATGTCATGCGCTTCGTCATTGCCAGCGGACGCCTGCGCAGCGACGACCCTCTGCGTGGTTACAAAACGGGTTGGCGCGAAACCTACGACGACGCGCTTGCCGAGGCGAACGCCTGCGGCGCGGATGAGGCCATCCTGCTCAACGAGCGTGACGAGGTCTGCGAGGGCTCGTACACCAACCTCTTCATCAATGACGGGCACGGCCTGCTGACGCCACCGCTGCACACCGGCGCCCTGCCCGGCCGGCTGCGTGCGTCGCTGATCGCGGCCGGGCGATGCCGGGAGGCCGTGCTCACCCTCGACGACCTGGAAAGGGCCGACACGATCTACCTGGGCAATTCGCTTCGCGGCCTGGTAAAGGCGGCTCCCCTATCAGCGCAGCATGCGAGCAAAGCGCGTACGGTCGCCGGCACCCGGCGCGTCGGCTAGCCGCGACGGCCGCGCATACCAATGACTTATCCGCATCCTGCGAGGTAGCGCCTCATGACCGCCGATACGCCCGTCGATCCGAACCTGCAAAGCGCGGTGGCGATGGCTGCCGCCGCACTCGACGATCCAGCGCAGCGCCCGCGAGTCACGTCGTTCTTCGACGAGACCACCTTCACCATCAGCCATGTGGTGCAGGACCCGACGAGTCGCGCCTGCGCGATCATCGACAGCGTGCTGGATTTCGACGCGCCGAGCGGCCGAACGGCGACGACGCATGCGGAAGCCCTGGTGCGATACGTGGTCGAGCATGACCTGCAGGTGGCGTGGATTCTCGAAACCCACGCGCACGCCGATCACCTGACCGCCGCGCCGTGGCTCCAGCGACAGACCGGTGGGCACCTGGCGATCGGTGCGCAGATCACGGCCGTCCAGCACACCTTCGGGGAGGTGTTCAATGAGGATGATCGGTTCGTGCGGGACGGCCGCCAGTTCGATCACCTCTTCGACGACGGCGAAACCTTCACGATCGGCGCGCTGCGCGCCATGGCGCTGCATGTGCCCGGACATACGCCGGCATGCATGGCATACGTCATCGGCGACGCCGTCTTCGCGGGCGACACGTTGTTCATGCCGGACTACGGCACGGCACGCTGCGATTTTCCGGGCGGAAACGCCCGAACGCTCTACCGATCGATCCGGCGGCTGATGTCGCTCCCCGATGCCACGCGCGTATTCATGTGCCACGACTACAAGGCACCAGGCCGCGATCATTACGCGTGGGAAAGCAGCATCGGCGCCGAGCGCACCGGCAACGTGCATGCCCACGAGGGCGTGGACGAGGATGCGTTCGTGCGCACGCGAGAAGCCAGGGATGCCACACTGGCGATGCCGCGACTCCTGCTGCCGTCGATCCAGGTCAACATGCGGGCGGGCCATTTTCCCGAGCCGGATGCCAACGGCGTGCGTTACCTTCGCACGCCGCTGGATCTGCTGTGATGGCCGCAACGCTTGCGTCACTGGCGTGGTACTGGCCGGCGCTGGGTGGCGCGGCCATCGGCATAGCCGCCGGCATCGTGCTGCTCGCCCAAGGGCGGGTCATGGGTATCTCCGGCATGCTCGCCGCGATACCGGGCTGGGCGCCAGGCAACGACCGGGTGGCGGCTGCGCTCTTCCTTGCCGCCAGCATGATCGCCGCCGGCCTGACGCATCCCCTCCTGCACCGGCCCGCACCGGATCTGGCAAGCGGATGGCCGACGCTGATCGTCGGCGGGCTTCTGGTGGGGTATGGCACACGTCTCGGCGCCGGCTGCACGAGTGGGCATGGCGTGTGTGGACTGTCTCGCCTTTCGCCTCGCTCGCTCTGGGCAACATGCGTTTTCATGCTGACGGCGGCCTCCACGGTCTACGTGATGCGCCACGGACTGGAGCGACTGCGATGAGCCGGCTCGTCAGCATCCTCGCAGGCCTGCTGTTCGGCGTCGGCCTGACCTTGTCGGACATGGTCAACCCGCAACGCGTGCTGGCCTTCCTCGACGTGGCCGGTGCATGGGACCCGTCGCTCGCCATCGTGATGGCATCCGCCCTGCTGCCCGCGGCGCTCGCCTGGCAGGTTCGGCGTCGACGCGAACGCCCATGGCTGGCCGATCGATTTCATGTGCCGGTGTCGCGCAAGGTCGATCGCGCTCTGCTGGCCGGCGCGGCGCTTTTCGGCGTGGGCTGGGGCCTGATCGGTTTGTGTCCGGGGCCTGCGTTGGCTGATCTTGCGATACAGCCGTGGCCTACCGCAACATTCGTGGTCGCGCTGGTCGCTGGCATGGGTCTGCACCGGGCGGTCCATAGAAGGCCAAGCTGATATCTACTTAGTGGCTTAGCCAAAGCGAATTTGAAGCAAGCCATGCTCTAAGCTGACCTTCACTACCAACATCGATCTGACCTTCAGTGGCTAGGTCAAACAGACTCAATGACTCGCCTCTAACTACTCGGTCGAGAAGGGTTCCTAGCCTCGCTTGAGCCCATCCGACGGTTGAGGCCGAATCGTATCTGCACGCCTCGACGAGCCTAAAATAGAGTTGGCGATCAACCACGCCGGTTACGCTCAGTGAATAATCGAGTTCCGCGTTCATAGCTATCGCCACATCCATAGCCGCTTGATCTTGCATGAGTTCCTTCTTTGGTGCTGGAGCCAACGATCGGCCTGGGTCTCGGTACAAACAAAGGCACTTAGCTTGTCGCTCCGGGCGTCCAGCGACTATCCCAAGCTGCTCAAATGCGCATACCGTCTGATTTCGCCAATCATCAAATATCCTACAATTTCTAATAATTGCATTTTGCTATGATATTTGTTAGACCCTACCTATCGCCGCCGCGACACATATACGATTCGATGCGCAGAATGGAGGCCGCACCGAGCAGAGCCCATGGATGGGCTACGCGAATATTTACATTGACAGCATGCAGCAAGTTTCACATCGTTCGAAGAGTTATACGCCCCGCAGGCGAAAAGGGAATCATGGCCAAGCCGGTTCAAAACTTTGACGCGAAAAACTTGGGATGGATGCGGCGATATCGCAAGCAGTTCTATCTGACGCCCGATGAGGGTGAGAAACCCGCAAACCATGAGGAATGGCGAACTTTTTTGGAGCGCCTTCAACGCGACGTAGCGCTGGGCCGCATGAAGTTCCACCGACTGCATTCGCTAGCGCTCCTGCGTGCAGGGAAAACACGGATCGCGACCGCGACCGATAGCCTTGATGAGTCCCTAGTACTTCGCAAGATCAACGACAATCTTCGTCGAAGTTATGGAATTAGGGGACTCAATCGCAAAGAAGCGGTTGCAACTCTATTGCAAGCACTTGGGGAAAACACTCCAAAATCAGTGTATCGCGTAGACATAAAATCATGCTTTGAGAGTATCGACCGAGCGAGTGTACTTGCGAGGCTTCGTGCCGATGGACTCGTGTCCTACCAGACAATCTCCCTCATCGACAGAATATTTGAGCGCACCGGACGATTGAAGCCTAAAATTCGCAAGCGAGGACTCCCCCGCGGCTTGATCCTAAGTGGGACGCTTGCAGAGATCTACCTCGCCGCATTGGATAAAGCGATTAGAGACATCGATGGCGTATATCTACTACTACGCTATGTGGACGATTTCATCGTGATGTCCTCAGGCTCGATGGATGCACTCGTTTCAGGTGTAGACCTAGCGCTTAATGAGCTCGGCTTACAGCCTAACGCGAGGAAAACGGCGCCCTTCCCCGTCGCATGCCGATGCGCCCAAGCTTGCGACCACGCGAACAAATGTCCATGCGCTCGCCAGTGCGAATGCGTCGTTGAAGATGCCAAGGCTCGACATAGAATGGAATATCTGGGCTACGAGTTTCGATTCTCGCCTTACAACATGCCGTCCAGCGAAAACCAGGTATGGGTGCTGCTATCAGCTGCCAAGGTTCGAAAATTGAAGACACGCATGACACTAGCAGCGAAATCTTACTTAAAGGACGGGGCACCTCAGCTCTTCGTCGACCGTTTGACCTTCCTGACAGGAAATCAAGTTCTTATCAATTCGGCCAAGAAACGAAGTCTATCCGCTGGGCTTGCATACTCCCATCCTCACTACGAACCTGGCCCGTTCGACGGAGACGCGCAAACTCTTCGCGAGTTGGACAGATTCATGCAGAACTTAGTCCGATTTGCCCTTAAGAGGCGACCTACAGCCAAGGCCTTTCGTGACGAGTTAGCCAAGTTGACGTTCTCGTCTGGATTTACCCACTATCGTCGGACAAAGTTTGACACGACACGGATGGCTGTCATTGCACGGTGCTGGTCGCATGTCTAAGCGGATAAAAAAGATCGGCAATACCGATGCATCACGCATGCTTCTCACAGATACCTTGCCCTTTGAGCTCCCATTGTATTTCTCGAACGAGCGTCTCGCGTCCTCCTTGCTCGCGGGCGGCAAGTCGCATCCCTTGGTGCGGGCCGCACTCAGTTCAAAGTCTGACACTGTACCCTTTCTTATTGACGTGGGTAAGGCAAAGAGCAAGTTTCGAAGGGTCGCACTGCTTCATCCAGCGGCTCAGTGCCGATGGGTTGGTTTCTATGCGCGATACGACAGCTATATCTCACAACTATGCGTACGAAGCCCCTTTTCGCTGAGGGCGCCATCACGGCCTGCATCGCGCTACTTCGACAGCCGGTTTGCTGATCACGGGGCGGATCTCGGCGAGGGGCCCGATGTCGATACGGCAGGATTTCGAAAGCAATCGACCGTTGCATCGTCGTACTTCGCTTATAAGCGGTACGCGCACTTTTACAAATTTTTCAATTCGACGGAATTTGAACGGCTCGAGATGAGCTACGGGCTGATGCTCCAGCTCGACATATCAAAGTGCTTCCAGTCGATCTATACCCACTCAATCACGTGGGCCGTACGAGGAAAGCAGTTTGCAAAGGATAACAGACGAGCGACTTACTTTGAGGACGAGTTTGATCGTCTTATGCGCTCATCCAATTGGGGCGAGACAAACGGAATTGTCATTGGTCCAGAGGTGAGTAGAATTTTCGCAGAAATCATCCTCCAGTCAGTGGACGTCCGCCTTGCGAAGTTCATCGGCGAGGATGTCGCAGTCCGACGATACGTTGATGACTACATCTTCTTTGCAAATTCCGAAACGGATCTAACCGCCGCCGAGGAAGTTCTTCGCGAAGAACTCCAGAAGTTCAATCTCTACTTGAATGATTCAAAAAGGAACATGTCGCAACGCCCGTTAGTGACCCCATTGACGGTCGCCCGTGCAGAGGTTCTTTCCGAGGTCGAAGAATTCATGCTAGCCGTACGCAACTGCGTGAGAGTGCGTTCAGCGAATAGTTCAAGAGAGGCCGACTCGTCCAAAAGTACGCTTTCGAGCTCTGTAATCACAAGAGTTAGGCACTCGGCGCGACGATATTCGGTTAGCTATGGTGAGCTATCAGCTAGCTCGCTCGCAGTGGTCGCCCGACACCTCAACTTGATTGGCGAGCGATCATCGTCTGATGCTAGCCCAGAATATGAGATGGACGCGCAACTATTCCAAACGCTATTGGTAGAAGTGATACGGCTCGCTGAATTCTTTTTCCTGATGGATATTCGATCTGCAACCTCTAACAAGATGGCGAGAATCTTCTTGGAGGTGTCGAATATCGCGAAGCACGCAAAACTTGGCGAAGACTTACTTCAGATGCAGATTCTCGACGTGACGAGGCGTTCACTAAACTTAAGGAAGAAGGTATTTCTTGCCGACATCCTCAACGTAGTCATTGCTGCTGACATTGTTTGCCAGGGCCGCCAAAAACTATCGATATCTGACATCTTGAGATTGCTAGACAGGAAAAACCCGGAAGAACTTGTACATATCGACGACTACCTAACGTTGTCGGCGGCACTTTACTTCGCTCGCGACCGCCACGATATGCGAGCCCTATCTAATTGCGCGAAGCAAGGCATGATTTCGAAACTCAGCAACCTGAATACGCGAACGCTATCTAGAGCGGCTGACTGCATTATGCTCTTCGACTTCCTTGGCTGCCCTTATGTAGATGAGAGCGAAAGAGTGGCTCTGTACCGCGAAATTTCTCCGAGGCTTCTGGGCGGCAAGGAACCTCCGCTCGAACAAGCTACCGGCTCTGTTCGAAGAATCGCAAAGGAACTGGGTTTCGTATCCTGGATCCCAGATCGTGAGTCGCTTGATCGGCTGCGAGCTCTCTTAGCAAAGAAAGAATTGCGCCCGGCGTACGAGTAGTGCAAGGATACCGGTGGGCGCGAGGAGCGAAGTCGGCTCTGTGTCGGCTATATGATCGTGGTGGCCTCTCCCAAGCGGATGTGCCACGATCAGGGTAAGCAGTCTGCTTAGGCGATTAGGCGTTCGTCGAACGGTGGCCTGCGGTGTCAGGAGACTGACCGCCACACACACAAACTCCTCGCGCCCGCTCTCGCTACGTTCTCAAGGGATTTGATATGGGCGAATCGAACGATCGAAACGAAGAACTCCTCCGCCGCGTAAAGATCACGACAAAGTGTCGATATCGCGCGAGTGAAAGGCTCGATAGGCACCAGCGGGCTTCTCAGTGGGTTGTCGCGCTAACTTCCGTCGCATTGGTGTTTATCCCGCTATTGCAAGCCTTTAGCATTTCTGCCGGCATTGACGCGGTGTATCTCAATGCCACACAGGCAACACTCGCTGTCCTCGTTCTCGTTTATTCTCTTTTATTGGGACAAGAGAATTTTATTTCCAGGTCGCAGGCAATGCATCGAAACGGGGTGGAGCTCGGCCGTTTTTCGAGAAAAGTGGCGGGGATTAGAGGCGTTGTCAGCGATCAAGAATATATTCAGCTTACGGAAGAATACTATGCAATTCTTGAGAAATACGAGAACCATAAGCCCGTCGACTACCAGCTGACATTGTTATCCGATTGGCCCGAGAGTGGTAGACAGAAGCTTGCGTACGGCTTTCGTGTGCTGAAAACCTGCATCTATACAGCGATCGGTTTCTCACACTATTTTATTGCCTTCTCTCTGGTTGCCTACGTTTTCTTTTTCCTCTTTCGTGGCATCGCAAAGCATGCCGGCTGAGTCGCCAACTTATGCAACTGACTTCTTTGTGTAGCATGGCAAGTTGGTGATTGGCTAGGCACCGGTTGTCTAAGCATGGATTTCGTCGGGAAAGTTAGCACAGCGCTGTAATGCTTCACGTCGCACTTCAATGTAGTCGTAGCGTTTGTAAACACCGACAAGACCTTTGCGTGATTTACGCATCGCTCTGCTACATGAGGGGCGACGCCCAGCGCATCCGAGTGCGTCCGGGCGGTCCGCTTCAAATCGTGCAATATGAAGTGATCCGCCGTTGCTATGAAGGACCTGATGCACTTTGCAAGCGCTGCGGTGATGGCATCCATACTGATGCATGGGATCGTCCGACTTTTCATCTTTCTATCCGGCAGGAACCACTCATTTCTCCCCGGCCAACTCTACTAATTTTTTCACGGTCGCTGACGCTTGGTTCGGCAGTGAAATACTGATTCCTCTTTCCGACATCGTGTGAACCGCCGGAATTCATCAGAGCGACTTGGTATGGTCGAGTTCGTCGATTATTGCCTGAATCAATTCATACTTGCGAACCGCGAGCATCAGAAATAAACGAACAGAAAGACCGTTCTGAACGGTCTACCCATTTGCCTTATTTATCGCATTCGGCAGCGACCGAAGCTCGGAGACAGACAACAATCGAGCCCTCGATCGCACTTTGCCTCCGGCATCCAAACATCGAACATCGATGCGGGGTTGCTTTGCATATGCCCAAACTGCATGCCGAAATTGAAGATCTGCGTGAGGCACCCAAGAATCTTTGTCGATGTGGACGGCGCGTTCTCAGCGATGTCACAGATGAAGCGATCGACTTGCGAGAGCCTAGGATCTGCGAGAGGTAGAGAGCCGATCACGGGCTTAATTCTGTTGTTGATCCATGATCTAGCGATAGCGGAATGTTTCAGACCGCGCTAGATACACCGCTCGTAAAGTTGTCGGCTGGCTCCGCTATCACGCTCCGCGAGGGTTTTTTTCACTCGCAGCCCTCACCCAATCTTTTTCAGATGCCCGACATCTTGACTAAGTACATCTCATCCCTGAGCTTTTTCGCCGCACTCTCGCTTAGTTGAGCGAGATATCACGGTAGCTTCCCGAGTGAAGAGTTATAGGCTGCCCTCAATGCTGTAGCGAAGAAGCCACCGAGAATAGATATCTCATCTCCGGTAGCGACGCCAGAGATTATCGCCCCCCAAGCTTCGAATCGCTCGGACTTCTTGATCCAGTCACTGATGAGCGCTTTTGAAACCTTCCACGTACATTCCTCGGGATTTATCCATTCAAGGAATTAGTCCTTGGGTCCACGCTAGGGCACACGAGATTCATGACTTTTCGGGAGACATCCAAAGACAGCCGTGGACGTGAGAATGAGCCGAAAGTAGCTTGTAACTTCCAAAAAACAGGTACAGATCGCCTGAGACATCACTCGATATTCTGCACCTGCTCACGCATCTGCTCGATCAACACCTTCAGCTCCACCGCCGCATTGGTCGTACGCGAATCCACCGACTTCGAGCCCAGCGTGTTCGCCTCGCGGTTGAACTCCTGCATCAGGAAATCGAGGCGGCGACCCACCGGTTCCTTCAGCGCCAGCACGCGACGCGCTTCGCCGATGTGCGTGGTCAGTCGGTCCAGTTCCTCGTCCACGTCCACGCGGGTGATCTGCAACACCAGTTCCTGCTCCAGCCGACCCGGCTCCACCGGCTGACGGATGTCGGCCAGGCGGCCTTCCAGGCGGGCGCGCAGCGCGGCCTGGATCTCGGGCAGCCACACGCGCACGTCGGCCACGATCCGCTCGATGCCGTCCAGGCGCTCCTTCAGCATCTCGCCCAGCTTCTCGCCCTCGCGGGCGCGCGTGTCGTTCAGCGCCACCAGGGCCTGCTCCAGGACATCCAGCAGGGCACCCTGCAGGGCATCAGCGTCGGTGTCGGGCTGTTGCAGCACGCCGGGGAAGCGCAGCAGCTCGGTGAACTCGATGGTCATGCGCGGGAAGCGCTGCTCGAAGTCCAGGGCCAGCTCGGACAGGCGCGCCAGCATGGCGCCGTTGACCCGGGGGCCTTCGGCCGCGCCGGGCTCGGCGCGAAGGCGCACGGTGATATCCACCTTGCCGCGGGACAGCCGGGCACCGATCCGCTCGCGCAGGGCGCTTTCGAAGCCGCGCATGTCCTCGGGCAGCCGAGGGCTGATCTCCAGGTAGCGGTGGTTCACGGTGCGCAGCTCGCAGGTGAGCGTGCCGGACGGGCCCGCGCGCTCGGCGGAGGCGTAGGCGGTCATGCTGCGGATCATGGGGGGCTCGCTTGCGCGTGGAGGAAAGGCGCAATGGTAAACTGACCCACCGCCCGCGCCCAAATCAGGCTTTCCATGACCCTTTCCCGTCCCAGCGGCCGCGCCGCCGACCAGCTGCGCGCCGTCACCATCGAGCGCCACTACACCCGCCACGCCGAGGGCTCCGTCCTGGTGTCCTTCGGTGACACCAAGGTGCTCTGCACCGCCTCGGTCGAGGAACGCGTACCACCGTGGCTGCGCGGCAAGGGCGAGGGCTGGGTCACCGCCGAGTACGGCATGTTGCCCCGCGCCACCACCGACCGTAACCAGCGCGAAGCCGCGCGCGGCGGCCAGGGTGGCCGCACCATGGAGATCCAGCGGCTGATCGGCCGTTCGCTGCGTGCCTGCGTCGATCGCGCCGCCCTCGGCGAGCGGGTCATCACGCTGGACTGCGACGTGATCCAGGCCGACGGCGGCACCCGCACCGCGGCCATCACCGGTGCCTACGTGGCCCTGGTCGATGCCGTGTCCACGCTCACCCGGCGCAACGCGATCAAGCGCAACCCGATCCTCGGCGCCATCGCCGCGGTCTCGGTGGGTGTCTACAACGGCGTGCCCGTGCTCGACCTCGATTACGCCGAAGACTCCAACTGCGACACCGACATGAACGTGGTGATGAACGACGGCGGCGGCTTCATCGAGGTGCAGGGCACGGCCGAGGGCCATGCCTTCCGCCGCGACGAGATGAACCTCATGCTCGACCTGGCCGCCAAGGGCATCCAGGACCTGGTGGTCGCGCAGCGCGCGGCGCTGGAGTCCACGCCATGACCGAAGTGCGCGTGGCCACCGACGCGGACCTGGATGCCATCGTGGGCATCCACGCCGCGGCGTTCGGGCGCGACACCGAGGCGACCCGGGTGCGCCGGCTCGTCGAGGCGGGTCGTGCCACGGTGTCGCTGGTGGCCGTCGACGAGGACGACACCGTGCTCGGCCACGTGCTGTTTTCCCCTGTCACCGTCGAGGAAGGCGACGACGGCAAGTCGCTGGCCCTGTCGCCCGTGGCCGTGCATCCCGATCACCAGCGCCAGGGCATCGGCCACGCGTTGATCGAGGAAGGCATCGGCGCCTGCTTCGTCCAGGATGCGCGTGCCGTGTTCGTGCTGGGTTCGCCGGCGTATTACACGAAATTCGGTTTCGGCAAGGCGTCGGCGCACGGCCTGCACGATACCTACGAGGGCGGTAACGCCTTCCAGGTGCTGCCGCTGACCGTCGACGGTCTGGCGGGCTATCGCGGACGCGTCGACTACGCGCCGGAATTCGCCGAAGGGGGGCTCTGAGCCATGCGCCTCGTGCTTGCCTCCAGCAACGCCGGCAAGGTGGTCGAACTGGAACAACTGCTCGCCGGCAGCGGCGTGGAGCTGGTGCCGCAGATCCGCCTGGGCGTCACCGACGCCGACGAAACCGGCCTGACCTTCGTCGAGAACGCCCTGCTCAAGGCACGGCATGCCGCACGCCTGACCGGCCTGCCCGCGCTGGCCGACGATTCCGGCCTCTGCGTGGATGCCCTGAACGGCGCGCCCGGCCTCTATGCCGCGCGCTATGCAGGCACCCACGGCGACAGCGCGGCCAACAACGCGAAGCTGCTGCGCGAGCTGGCCGGCATGCCGGCCGCCCGGCGCACGGCGTATTTCATCGCCGTGCTGGTGGTGCTCCGGCACGCGGACGATCCGGCCCCGCTGATCGCGGAGGGCCGCTGGCACGGGCGCATCCTCGAGGCACCACGCGGCGAGGGCGGCTTCGGCTACGACCCGCTGTTCCTTCCCGACGGCCATGACGTGAGCGCGGCGGAACTGGACTTCGCCCTGAAGAACCGCCTCAGCCACCGTGGCCAGGCACTGGACGTGCTCAAGGCGCGTTTCGCCGAACTGGCATGACACTGACTCCCCCGCCGCTGTCGCTGTACGTCCACATGCCGTGGTGCGTGCGCAAGTGCCCGTACTGCGATTTCAACTCGCATGGCGTGCGCGGAACGCCGGCCTATGGGGAGTACGTGGACGCCCTGCTGGCCGACCTCGACGCCGACCTGCGCGACATGGGCGAGGCCCTGCACGGGCGCACCGTCGGCACCGTGTTCTTCGGCGGCGGCACGCCAAGCCTGTTCTCGCCCGAACTGGTCGGTCGCTTCCTCGACGGGGCGAAGGCGCGCCTGCCCTTCGCCGCCGAGGCGGAGGTGACGCTGGAGACCAATCCCGGCACGGTGGAGCATGGCCGCTTCGACGGTTACCTCGCCGCCGGCATCAACCGCATCTCCTTCGGCGTGCAGAGCTTCGATAACGCCAAGCTGCACCGGCTGGGCCGCATCCACTCCGCGGGCGAAGCGGTGAAGGCCGTGCGCAGCGCCCAGGACGCCGGGCTGGACAACATCAACATCGACCTGATGTACGCCCTGCCAGACCAGGACCTGGCCGGCGCACTGGACGATGTCGACCAGGCGGTGGCGCTGGCACCGACGCATATCTCGCACTACCAGCTCACCCTCGAACCGAACACGGCCTTTGCCGCCAACCCGCCCCCACTGCCCGACGACGACGCGGCGTGGACGATCCAGGAGGCCTGCGAGGTGCGCCTGGCCGACGCGGGCTTCGGGCAATACGAGGTGTCGGCGTATGCCCGGCCGGAACGTCGCTGCGCGCACAACCTCAACTACTGGCGGTTCGGCGACTACCTGGGCATCGGTGCCGGTGCGCACGGCAAGATCAGCGACGCGGGCGGCGTGCGCCGGCGCTGGAAGACCCGCCTGCCGGCGGCGTACCTCGCGGCCGCCGGCCAGCCGGCACGCATCGGTGGCGACAGCTACGTCGATGCGGACGACCTTCCCTTCGAGTACATGCTCAACGCCTTGCGCCTGATCGACGGCGTGCCGATGGCGGACTTTACCGAGCGCACGGGGCTTGCCCCCGACGCCATCGCGGGCGGATTGATGCATGCCCGCGGGCGCGGCTGGCTGGTGGACGATCCGGCCGTCCTGCGGACGACCGCACTCGGCCAGCGCTTTCTCAACGACGTGATCGAAGCCTTCATGGGCTGAACGGCCGTCGTGCCCGGTCACGCCAAATCTGCCTAGTTCTTACGCCCTACGCCGAAAGCACGCAACGGTTCCGCTGGCGCCACCTCCTTCGCCAACCTAAACTTGCGCTGAAGGTCGAGGAGGACCTTACCTATGAACGCAGGCACTCCCCCGCCACACGGCAGGACGGGACCGCATCCCGTCGCCCTTTCGCCACGCGCAGAATGCGAAGCGCAGCAGGGGCTTTCGCTGTGCCTGACGTGGCTGGACGTGCCGCTGCGGGAGTCGCTGCGCGAATTCGACCGGCGCCTGTTCGCCGTGGCCGAGAGCAGCCGCAATCACCTGGAGCAGCAGACCTGCTTCGAAAGCCGCGGCATCGTGGAGCGCGAGGGCGCCGCCTTTCGCAACCGGTTCGCCGCGCACTTGACCGAGGGGTTCCGCCGCCTGGGCGAGGTGACCGACGCCGCACCGACGCGGGGCGAATCGCTGGCCACGGGACTGAGTCTGGTCGACCCGGAAGACCAGGAGATCGACGGTGCGCTGGCCAGCATGGCCTCTCGCGGTGAAGCGCGCAGCGCCAGCAGCCTGTTCGAACTGGGCTACCGGTTGGCCGTCCTGGCCGGCACGCCGCCGCTGGAGGGTGAGGCCCTGCCCGCCGGCCCGCGCGCGCTGGCGGCGGCACTGAAAACGGCGGTCCGGCCCCTGCCGTTGACCACCGCGCATCGCCTGATCCTGTTCCAGTCGGTGGATGCGCGCGTGCTGGCGCAGAGCGAATCCTTCTACGGCGCCCTCAACGAGCATTACCGCACGCGCGGCATCCTGCCGGGGTTTCGCGTGTATCCCAACGTGCGCGTGTCCGCGCCGCCGGCCGTCGAGCGCCGTTCCCGACCGCGTGAGGCCCCGGCGTCGCTGCCCGGTGCAGGGGTCGGCGGCGAGGCCATGCCCGGGACATCCGCGGAAGGACACATCGGTGTACTGGAAGGCCTGCGCAACCTGCTGACCACCCGCCTGCAAACCGGCCACGTGGCCGGCTTCGCCGCCGGCCGTATCGCCTCGGACGACGAACTGCAGACGGCGCTGATGGCCCTGCAGGGCCACGTCAGCGATGTCACCGGTGCCGCGCAGCGCGAGATCCGCAGCGCACAGGCCCTGCGCGACGAACTCCTGGCCCAGATGGATCGCACCCGGCCGTCGGGTTCGCCGCCAGCCGAACTGTCGTCCGAGCAGGGCGACACGGTGGAACTGACCGCCCTGCTGTTCGAGAACCTGGGCCAGCAGGTGGCTGCGGCCAGCCCGGCCCGCGCCGTGCTGGGTGGCCTGCAGTGGCCCATGCTGCGCGCGGCAGTGAACGACCGCGGCTTCTTCGACCAGCCCGAGCACCCCGCGCGCCGCCTGCTGGATACCGTGGGCGAGGCCGCTCACCAGTGGCTCGACCCCGCCGACGGCGAACCGGATGCCGCGCTGATAGACCGGCTGGAACGGCTGGTCATGCAGGCCAGCCACGCCCAGGTGATCGACCCCGCATGGCGGGCCGATATCGAGCAGCAGATCGCCCTGCTGGCGCGCAAGGCGCATGTCGCCGAGCGCCGCCAGATCGAGGCGATGGAAGGGCGGGACCGGTTGGAACGGGCGCGCCAGCGCGCCACCGACATCATGGACGAGCGCATGGTGAAGGACGCCACGCCACGCGGGGTGCTGCGCATCCTGCTGGAGCGCACCTGGGCCGACGTGATCGCCCTGCATATCCTGCGGGGCGGTGAAAACGGCGAGGCGTTCCTGCACTGCCTGGGGGTCACGGACCAGTTGCTGGGCCGCCGCCCCATCGCGGACGTGCAGAAGCTGCGTGCCGACGTGGAGCGCGGCCTGGAACACCTGGGCATGCATTCGGCCGAAGCCTCGCAGGTGGCCGGCGGGCTGTTCGAACCCGCGGGGCACGACACGGCCGATACCGACCTCGCCCCCACCGAAGTCGCACTGCGACTCAAGCAGCGCCCGCGCCTGGGCGAAGGCACCGCGCACGGCGATGTTCTCGCGCCGGTGGCACCGACCGCACTGGACGAGGCCGCGCAGCACGTCTACGACGGCTTCGCCACCTTGCGCTTCGGCACCTGGTTCACGTTCACCCAACCCGACGGCAGCGAGTCCCGGCGCAAGCTGGCCTGGTTCTCGCCCGCCACCGGGCGCTGCCTGTTCGTCACGCCGCGCGGCGGCCGCACCGAAGACATCGACCTCACCCGGCTGGCCCGCCTGATCGCCACGAACCAGGCGCGGGAATGGAAAGAGCAACGGGTGTCCCTCATCGATCGCGCCTGGCACGCCATCGCCCGCAACCTGCGCCGCGACAGCGGCGACACCCGGCGCATGGCGGGCAACGCATGAACCGCGACTTCGAACAACGCCGAGCGCCGCGCAAGCACGCCAACTCGCCCATGCCGATCGTGGATGGGATGACCGACCGCGTGCTCGGCCAGCTGGTCAACCTGTCGGCTACGGGGCTGATGCTGTTGGGGTCCCATGCGCCGCGCAGCGGGGCGGTGCACCAGGTGACCTTCATGCTGCCGGGCATCCAGCAGGCGGAATACCGCGCGGAGATCGGCATCCAGGAGCAATGGCACGAACCGGCCGCCGCGGCGGGCCAATTCTGGTCCGGTTACCGCATCGTGGCCGCTAGCGACGACGACGTGCGCGCCATCGATGAATGGATCGGCCCTCCGGCGGACTGAACGGAAGCCTTTGTCCATGCTTTACGACGCACCGCGTGGGGGGTCACCATCGCTGCTCATGAGCGATGCCACCACCATCCTGGTCGATACCGAACTCGAACGCGACGACGCCGCGGCGGCCGCCATGGCGCTGTATCGCCGCCTGGTCGGCGACGGCAGCATCGGCGCGCTGCCCACCCACGGGGCCGACCCGTATTTCCCCGTGATCGAGGGCAGTTTCCTCGCCGGCAGCGGGGTGCGCGCCATCGGCCTGCATGCCAGCGCGCACCGCTGGCGCGAGGACGACACCGGCGGCGCCATGCTGATCGAGGGCGGACGCGAGAACGGCATCTTCTGCCCGTACGACGGCAGCTTCCGCATCCGCTGCCCGGAATGCGACCAGCCGCTGGCCCCCGGCGACGAGGGCAGCGAAGCCCTCGAGGAAGCCCTGGCCATCTGGTGCGAATCGCCCGATTCGGCTTACGTGGCCTGCCCCGCCTGCGCGAACTGGACCCCGCTGACCCAGTGGCGGTCGCCCACCCACGACTTTGCAGTGGGGCACTTCGCCATCACGCTGTATGGTTCGCACCTGCACGCGCTGACCGGCGGTGGCGACGACCATGCCGCCACGCTGCTTCGCCACCGCCTGGGCGACCTGGCCAGCGACTATGCCGTGGTGTTCGCGCGCGCATGACGGTAGCGCTCCACCCCTTCCCATCCCCGGAGATTCCCATGAACGACGCGCTGGCCGCCCTGTATCCCCAGCACCTCGCCACGCTGCGCGAGCGCACCGACACCGCGCTGGCGCGCGGCGGCTTCGAGCATCTGGTCGTGCCGGCCGGTCGCCCGATCACGAAGTTCCTCGACGACCTGGACTACCCGTTCGTGGTCAATCCGCACTTCAAGCACTGGTTGCCGTTGCTGGACGCGCCGGGCAGCTGGCTGGTGTACACCCCGGGGGAGAAACCCAGGCTGGTGTTCCTGCAGCCGCGCGACTACTGGCATGTGGTGCCGCAAGCGCCGCAGGGCTACTGGGTAGACCAGTTCGACATCGTGGTGGTGCGCAAGCCCGCCGATGCGATCGCGGAACTTCCCTCGCCGGCCCGCAGCGCCATCATCGGTGACCGCGACTGCGGGTTCGATCAGGTGTGCGCCAACAATCCGCAGGCGGTCATCGACCACCTGCATTACCACCGCGCATACAAGACGCCCTACGAGCTGGAACTGATGCGCGAGGCGAGCCGCCGCGGCACCCGCGGGCATCGTGCGGCGGAGCATGCCTTCCGTGAGGGCGCCAGCGAGCTGGGCATCCACCAGGCCTACCTGGCGGCGGTGGGCCAGCTCGACGCCGAGCTGCCTTATGCCAGCATCGTCGGCCTCAACGAGCACGGCGCGGTGCTGCACTACACGAACTTCGATCGCCACTCGCCGGCCGAGAGCCGCTCGTTCCTGATCGACGCCGGTGCCGGCGCCTCCGGTTACGCCAGCGACATCACGCGCACCTACGCCGGCCGCGATGCCGGTGAATTCCAGGCGCTGATCGATGCCGTGGACGCCGCGCAGCAATCGTTCGTCGCCCGCGTGCGTCCCGGCCAGAGCTACCCCGAACTGCACGTGCACGCGCACCATGCGCTGGCCGGTGTACTGCGCGATCATGGTTTCATCCGCATGAGCCCCGAGAGCGCCGTCGAGTCCGGCGTGTCGTCCGCGTTCTTTCCGCACGGGCTGGGCCATGGCATCGGCCTGCAGGTGCACGACGTGGGCGGCTTCCAGGCGGCGGAAACCGGCGGCACCATCGCCAAGCCGGAAGGCCACCCCTACCTGCGCCTGACGCGCCCACTGGAAGCGGGCATGGTGGTGACCATCGAGCCGGGCATCTACTTCATCGACATGCTGCTGGCCGAGCTGAAGGACAAGCCGTTCGCCGGCGACATCGACTGGGCCCGGGTGGACGCGTTCCGCCCGTACGGTGGCATCCGCATCGAGGACGACGTGGTCTGCCGCGAAGGCGAGCCGGAAAACCTGACCCGGGATGCCTTCGCCCTGCTTTAGGCGTCACACCTTCAGGTAGATGCCGCGGCGGTCCATGCCGCGGACGATCAGCCACCACAGCGCGACGAACACGACACCCCACGCCGCCGACGGCACGTAAGGGCCGAACAGCGGCGTCATCCACCCCGCAAAGGCCACGCGGTACAGCGGTGCGGTAACGCCCAGTGCGATCAGCAGGTACACCATGAGCCCGGATCCGGCATAGGCGGCGATGGCGTTCAGGCCGAACGTCCTGCCGGGCACCCGCCAACCGCGCACGTCGACGAGGACGTGCATGAGCGCGAGGATCGCGAACGACCAGCCCGCGGCCCACAGCACGTAGCCAGGCGTCCAGAGGTTCTTGTTCCACGGCCACACCCCCTGCAGGGCCCAGCCGGCCAGCGCGCACACCACGGCCGCGCCAAGCAGGTGACGCCACGCGCCCCGGCGCAGCCAGGTACCCGCGCGTACGCCGATCAGGGTGGTGACCAGCGCCGGCAAGGTGGCCAACAGGCCTTCCGGATCGTGCCCGCGGCCGGTAACGGCATCCACGACGTAGACGAACGGCCCGAACACGGCGCTGTCGAGACGGCTCACCCAGTTCGTCCACGGCGCCATGCCGCCGGCAAGCAACACGGCCCCATAAAGCACCAGCAACGCCACGCCGACAAGGTCGCGCGCGGCGCCGCGCACGTGAATGGCCAGCAGCGCGGCCAGGGCGAAACACAGGCCGATACGCTGCAGCACGCCCGGCAGGCGCAGGTGTGCTTCGGGGATGGCGAGCCAGGCGACGACGTTGAGCAACAGGCCCAGGCCGACGATGCGCAGCGCGCGGCGTATCGCCGCACGCCGGATCGGCGGCCTGGCCGCGCCAGCCTCGATCCGCGGCACGATCGCCAGCGCGATCGACACGCCAACGATGAAGAGGAACAGCGGGAAGACGAGGTCGGTCGGCGTGAATCCGTTCCACGCGGCGTGCTCCAGCGGCCACCAGACATGGCCCCAGTCGCCGGGATCGTTGACCAGCAGCATGGCGGCCACCGTGAGCCCGCGGACGACGTCCACCGAGCCATAGCGCATGGGGGTCTGTGACATACCGGATCGGGGTTCCCACGGGGCGTGAAGGAAGCATACGCGATCAGTCCGTTGCGACAATCGGCCACCCATCGCGGCGGCCGATGCGGGCATACGATGCCGTCAGTTCTCCAAGAATCCAGGAGTCGCAACCGTGGTTGTCGACCGCCCACCCCTCCGTCGTCGCTGGCGCGACCGGCCGCTGAAGCGCCTCGTGCTCGAGCTCGCGGTCATCATCGTCGCCAAGCTGGCCCTGCTGATGCTCATCTGGTACGTGGCCATCCGGCCGCTGCCCCGTGCGGACGTGTCGCCCGCAGGCGTCGGCCGTGCCTTCTCACCCGTCTCCGCCTCCACCCAGGAACCCCACCCATGATCGTCGACCCCGATGTCGTCGGCCTGTCGCGCTTCCAGTTCGCGCTGACAGCGCTTTATCACTTCCTCTTCGTGCCCCTCACGCTCGGGCTCGCCTTCATGCTCGCGATCATGGAGAGCGTGTACGTGATGACGCGCCGCGAGGTATGGAAACGCATGACCCAGTTCTGGGGCGTGCTGTTCGGCATCAATTTCGCCATGGGCGTGGCTACCGGCGTCACCATGGAATTCCAGTTCGGCACCAACTGGGCCTACTACTCGCATTACGTCGGCGACATCTTCGGCGCGCCGCTGGCGATCGAAGGCATGATGGCGTTCTTCCTGGAAGGCACGCTGGCCGGGCTGTTCTTCTTCGGCTGGGATCGCATCTCGCCGGTCAAGCACATGCTGGTGACCTGGTTCCTCGCCCTGGCGACCAGCCTCTCCGCGCTGTGGATCCTGATCGCGAACGCATGGATGCAGAACCCCGTGGGCGCCGCCTTCAACGCGCAGACCATGCGCATGGAGGTGACCTCGTTCTCCGAGGTGATCTTCAACCCGGTGGCCCAGGCCAAGTTCGTGCACACGGTGAGCGCGGGCTACACCATGGGTGCGATGTTCGTCCTGTCGATCAGCGCGTGGTACCTGCTGCGCGGACGCAACATCGAGTTCGCCAAACGCTCGATCACGGTGGCGGCCAGCTTCGGCCTCGCCGCGTCACTGTCGGTGGTCGTGCTGGGCGACGAGTCCGGTTACACCATTTCCGAAAACCAGAAGATGAAGATGGCCGCCATCGAGGCCATGTGGGAAACCGAACCGGCGCCCGCGTCGTTCACGCTGTTCGGCCTGCCCGACGTGAAGAACCACACCACCCATGCCGCCGTCACGGTGCCCTGGGTGATGGGCCTGATCGGCACCCGCTCCATCGACGAGCCCATCCCCGGCATCCGCAACCTCGTGGAGGATGCCAAGGTCCGCATCGGTGAGGGCATCAAGGCGTACGACGCCATGCTGGTGCTGCGCGAGAACAAGGACGATGCGCAGGCGCGGGCGATCCTGGCGGCACACGACAAGGACATGGGCTACGCGCTGCTGTTGAAACGCTTCATGGACGATCCGCGCAAGGCCACCCCGGCCGACATCCAGCGCGCCGCCGACAGCACCATTCCCAACGTGCCGGTGCTGTTCTGGTCGTTCCGCATCATGGTGGCCTGCGGCCTCTACTTCATCGGGCTGTTTGCCTATGCGTTCTGGCGCGCCAGCAAGCGCCGCCTGGATGGACGTCGCTTCCTCACCGCCGCGCTATGGAGTTTGCCGCTGCCCTGGGTGGCCGCGGAGCTGGGCTGGGTGGTCGCTGAATACGGCCGGCAGCCCTGGGCGATCGAGGGCGTGCTGCCTACCGCGCTGGGCGCCTCGTCGCTCACCGCCGGCCAGGTGTGGATCTCGATCGGCGGCTTCGCTCTGTTCTACACCGCACTGGCCATCGTCGACGGTTACCTGATGCTGAAGTTCGCACGCAAGGGCCCGGACGGCCTGGGCATGTGGCCGCATCGTGCCGACGCCCTCCCCGCCACCGCGCAAACGGCCTGAGGTCAACACCATGTTCGACTACGACACCCTTCGCATCATCTGGTGGGCCCTGATCGGCGTGCTGCTGATCGGCTTCGCCATCATGGACGGCTTCGACTTCGGCGTGGCCGCGCTGCTTCGCGTGCTGGGCCGCGATCCGCACGAACGCAGCGTGCTGCTGGAAACCATCGAGCCCACGTGGGAAGGCAACCAGGTGTGGTTCATCCTCGGCGGCGGCGCGGTGTTCGCCGCGTGGCCGCTGCTGTACGCAGCCTCGTTCTCCGGGCTGTACGTTGCGATGTTCGTGCTGCTGGTGGCCTTCATCATCCGGCCCGTCGGCTTCAACTTCCGCGAGAAGGTGGACGACCCGCGCTGGCAACTGGTCTGGGACAGCTGCCTGATCGCCTCCGGCGTCATCGTGATGCTGGTCTGCGGCGTCGCCTTCGGCAACCTGTTCCTCGGCCTGCCCTTCCACTACGACGGCGATCTGCGGATGACCTGGGACGGCAGCTTCTTCCAGTTGTTCCGCCCGTTCGCCCTGTTGTCCGGCCTGGTCAGCCTGAGCATGCTGCTGGCCCATGGCGCGTGCTGGGCGGCGATGAAGGCCGACCATGTGATCGCCGAGCGCGCGGCGAAAATCGCCCGCATCACGTCGCTGGCCTATCTGCTGCTGTTCGCCCTGGCGGGTGTCTGGCTGGCCTATGGCATTCCAGGTTTCGCCATCTCGGGGCCCATCCCCGCCAACGGGGTGTCAAACCCGCTGGGCAAGCATGTCGCCATCGGGGGCACGTGGTTTGCCGGTTACGCGACGCACCCCGCGTTCTGGGCGGCACCCGCACTGGCACTCATCGGCGCGCTGGGCGTACAGGCCTTCGTCGGCCGGCGCGGCTTCGCCGGGTTCTTTTCCAGCTCGCTCGCGGTCGCCGGCACCATCCTGTCGGCGGGTTTCGCGCTGTTCCCGTTCCTCATGCCCTCGGCCACCTTCCCCGTGTCCAGCCTCACCGTATGGGACGCCTCGTCCAGCCGCGGCACGCTGTGGCTGATGCTCGGCGTCACGGTGGTGTTCATCCCGCTGATCCTGCTCTACACGGGCTGGGTGTATCGCGTGATGCGCGGCCGCGTCACCCTCGAACACGTGCGCAAGTCGCACAACATGTACTGAAGGAGCAACGACACCATGTGGTATTTCGCCTGGATACTCGGCCTGGGACTGGCCTGCAGCTTCGCCGTGCTCAATGCGATGTGGTACGAGGTGCACTCGGACGACGACGCGAGCCGGAAGCGCGACCCGATGCCGAAGCACGAGGGGCATTGATCCGCGTGTGCGCGGGTCTCAACGCTCCAGATCGGCCGGCGCCTTCGGCACCATCGCGGTCATCACTTCCGGCGCACCGCGGGTCACCGCCACATCGTCCTCGATGCGGATGCCGATGCCGCGCCAGCGTTCGTCGACCCGTTTGTCGTCCGACGGGATGTAGATGCCGGGCTCGACGGTGACGACCATGCCTTCCTCGAGGATGCGGGGCTCGCCGTCGATGCGGTAGTCGCCAACGTCGTGCACGTCGAGGCCGAGCCAGTGACCCGTCTTGCTGGGGAAGTAAGTCTTGTAGCTGCCTTCGGCGATAGCACGCGCCGGGTCGCCGGGAAGGATATCGAGGGCGCACAGGCCGTGGGCGATCACGCGTACCGCGGCGTCATGCGATTCGGCGAACGAACGGCCGGGCCGCACGGCGTCGATAGCGGCCAGCTGCGCCTCGTGCACGATGTCGTAGAGCGCCCGCTGCGTCGGCGAGAAACGCCCGCCGACAGGGTATGTGCGGGTGATGTCGGAGGCGTAGCAATCCACCTCGGCACCGGCGTCGATCAACAGCAGGTCGCCGTCGCGCAACGTGGCGCGGTTAGCGTGGTAGTGCATCACGCAGGCGTTGGCGCCGCCGGCCACGGTCGGCGGGAACGCGGGAAAGGCGCCCCGTCCGCGGATGGTGCGAAGGATCTCGCCTTCGATCTCGTACTCGGCCACGCCGGGGCGCGCCATGGCCATGGCGGCGACGTGCGCCGCGCCGGCCACCTCGGCGGAGCGGCGCATCAGGGCCAGTTCGTCGCGGGACTTGAACAGGCGCATGTCGTGCAGCAGGTGGCTCAGTGCCACGAGGTCCTTCGGTACCACGCCGCCGCCCCGTGCGGTGCGCAGGCGACGCATCCACGCCAGCAGACGGGCGTCGAAATCCGGCTCCTGGCCGAAGTGGCAGTACACGCGTGCCCGGCCCTCGATCATGCCGGGCAGGATGTCGTCGATATCGTCGATCGGGAACGCATCGTCCAGGCGCAGCTCGCGAGCGGCGCGATCCGTGCCCATGCGCTCGCCGTCCCAGCGCTCGCGCTCGGCATCGCGCTCGCGGCAGAACAGCACGGTTTCACCGTGCGCGCGGCCCGGCAGCAGGGCCAGCACGGCATCCGGTTCGTCGAAACCGGTCAGGTAATGGAAGTCGGAATCCTGCCGGTAGGGCCAGGGCGCGTCGGCATTGCGCATGCGCTCGGGCGCTGCGGCGAGGATCAGCACGGCGTCCTCACCGGTCATGCGCATCAGCTCCCGGCGCCGCCGGGCGTACTCGGCCGCGGCGATCAATGCAGGGTGTCGTTCGCCGTCCGGGGGGCTCGGCTGAGTTCAGCGTGCAGCAACATGGCGCCGGCACGGACGAACTCTTCCAGTTCGGTCAGGCTTTCGTCGTTGACATCCTCGTCGGCGTCGAACTCGAAGTCCGTCGTGGCGATGCCGGCCATGTCCTGCAGGACCTCCTTCGCATCGTCACTCATGCCCTTGTTGGCCTCGACCGAGCCACCCAGGCCGAACCCGCCCAGGAAGCCCTGCACCCAGTCGGTCAGGCCCTCCGCCCGCTCCGCGGTGGGCGCGTCGTCGTCAGGCAGCCAGGGCGAGAAGGTCAGGTCCGGATCGGCCAGCCATTCCTCGGTCTGGTGACGCAGCCGGGAGAGCATCGCCTGTTCGTCGGCGGACGGGGCCGGATCGGGCTCGAGCTCGATCGCCGCCAGCACGTCATGGCGGGGAAAGCGGCCACCGGCACAGATGTAACCCACGAGGGAGCCATGGAATTCGCTGACCGACAGGGTCAGCTTGCAGCGGGCGATGAGCTCGGCGATCTCTTCCGGATCGACGGTCTGGTTGGCCGACATGGCGGCTACTCCTGGAGGCGAGAGCGGGCAGTCTAATGCAGCCATCTTCGGCCTGCTTCCGTCGAAGGCCTTCACGGATTGCCGACACGGCGAAAACGTCCTGTTATAGTCCGCGCATGACGAACCCGGATGCCTTCAAGACCGAACTGGAAGCCCTGAGCGCCACGCTCGACCGGCTCGTCGATACCGTTCGCCGTCTCACCGAGGAAAACCGCAGCCTGCGGCACAGCCAGGAGCAGCTGGCGAACGAACGTGCGGGGCTGATGGCGCGCAACGAACAGGCGCGCAGCCGCGTGGAAGCGATGATCCAGCGCCTCAAGGCGCTCGAAAACACCGGCTGAGGCCACCTTTATGAACGCCACCGCCAGCGAACCGGTCTCCCTCCGCCTGCTCGATCGCGAGTTTCACATCGCGTGCGCCCCGGAAGAACGCCCCGGCCTGATCGCCGCCGCACAGTTCCTCGACGGCAAGATGCGCGAGCTGAAGGCCCATGCCAAGGCGCCCGGCTTCGACCGGATCGCCGTGCTGGCGGCCGTCAGCATCGCCCACGAGCTGCTTTCGCTCAGAAAGGAGCACGGCTCGCAGGAACAGGTGCTGACCGACGGTCTTGCCGCACTGCGCAGAAAGCTTGATGGTCTGCTCGACGCGCCGGTAAAATAGCGTCGGGCGTTCCCTGCGGTGTTCGCCAGCGCACTTTACATTTGCCTTGTTCCTACATACGACCCCGGGTCGGCTTTTGGTGGCTGTTGTGCATGTCCGCCTTCGTGCGGAAAGCCTTGATGCCGCCTAGCTCTCCCACCTGATCCTTTGGATCAAGGTCGTTTGGTGCGCAGCGGCATCGCGGAGAACGCCTCTCCATTCTCGCCGGTCGGCCCGCAGGGCCGGTCAGCGCCCTTCCCGCGGCACCGGGCGGGGCGGCTCGACGGCAACCTTCCGACCGTGCCGTCCGGCTGAACGTCCATGTCAAAGCTCCCCGAGAGACGCGAACTTCGAGCCGACCTCGTCCAGCGCCGACGCCAGCTGAAGCCGGCCGAGCGCGTGGCCGCGGCGCAGGGCCTGCGCCAGTCGCTGGAACAACTCCCCGAATTCGTCACCGACACGCATGTGGCCGGCTACTGGGCCACCGGTGGCGAGCTGCCCTTGAACCTCGCCATCGCGCCGCTTGCCGAGCGCGGGCAGACGTTCTACCTGCCCATCGTCACCAAGTCGGGCGGCAAGCGCCGGCTCACCTTCGCCCCGTGGGCCACGGGTGAAGACGTCGAATCCAACGAAATGGGCATCCCCGAGCCGAAGGCGTCCGGCAACATCGTCGAGGCGAACAAGCTCGACCTGGTGCTGGTGCCGCTGCTGGGTTTCGACCGCAAGGGCAACCGCCTGGGCTTCGGTGGCGGTTACTACGACCGCAGCTTCGAGTTCCTGCGCGGGCAGCCACGCCCGGCCAAGCCGTTGCTGGTCGGCGTCGCCTACGATTTCCAGGAACTGGACACCATCGAGACCGCCGAGTGGGATATCCCGCTCGATTACGTCGCGACGGACAAGGCCCTGATCGACTGCACGAGCGGCGCCGCATGAAGTACTGGCTCATGAAGTCCGAGCCGGATACGTTCTCCATCGACGATCTCAAGCGCAAGGGCGTCGAACCCTGGGACGGCGTACGCAACTACCAGGCGCGCAACTTCATGCGCGACGGCATGAAGGTCGGCGACAAGATCTTCTTCTACCATTCCAACACCGAGGTTCCCGGCATCGTCGGCATCGCCTCGGTGGCGTCGCCCGCGTATCCGGACGAAAGCCAGTTCAACGCCAAGTCCAAGTACTACGACGAGAAAAGCACGCGGGAAGAACCGCGCTGGATGCTGGTCGACGTCAAGTTCGAGCGTAAGCTCGCCCGCACCATCACGCTGGACGAACTGAAGAAGATCGACGAACTCGCGGACATGCCACTGGTGCGCAAGGGCAACCGCCTTTCAGTGATGCCGGTGGCCAAGGGCGACTGGGATTTCATCCTCACGCTGGAAAACGCATGAGCCAGGACAACGAAAAGCGTCTCGCCGCCGAAACCGCCGCCTTCCGCTACGTGGGCGAGGGTGGTTTCCGCGGCGGCATCATCGGCGTCGGCACCGGTTCCACCGTCAACTTCTTCATCGACGAACTGGCCCAGTACCGTGACCGCATCAAGGCGGCGGTGTCCAGTTCGGACGCTTCCAGCGCGCGCCTGCGCAAGCTCGGCATCGACGTGCTCGACCTCAACGCCGCCGGGCGACTCGACCTCTATGTCGACGGCGCCGACGAATGCGATCCGCACAAACGCCTCATCAAGGGCGGTGGCGCCGCGCTCACGCGCGAGAAGATCGTCGCAGCCGCCTCCGACAAGTTCGTCTGCATCATCGACGCGAGCAAGCAGGTGGACGTGCTGGGCACCTTCCCGCTGCCCATCGAAGTGATCCCCATGGCCCGCAGCCATGTGGCGCGCGAGATCGCCGCCCGCGGCGGCCAGCCGGTGTGGCGCGATGGCGTCGTCACCGACAACGGCAACTGGATCCTCGACGTGCACCACTGGCGCATTACCGACCCGGTGGCGCTGGAAGCCGATCTCAACCAGATCGTCGGCATCGTGGCCGTCGGCCTGTTCGCGAAGCGCCCGGCCGACGTGGTGATCGTCGGCAATCGCGAGATCTGAGAAAGCCCCGCCCTAGCCTGCGCGCGGGATGTCCGCAACACAGGTAACCTCGCGCCATGACCCTCGAAACCGTTCTCCTTGTCGTCCTGCTGGTCGCCGTACTGGCGTGCCTCGCCTTGCTCTTCGTCGTCGTCTCGCGCAGTGGCAGGCAGGACGACGGCAGTGCCGCCCGCCTGGACGGCCTGCGTGACGACACGCGCCGCCTCGAAACCGTGCTGCGCGACGAGCAACGCGCGGGTCGCGGCGAGCTGGGCGAGAGCTTCGGCCAGTTCCGCACCCACGTGCAGGAGCAACTGCAGCACGCCGCCGAGCGCCAGCACGAGCGCATCGAGGCCTTCGGCAAGCGGCTGGACCAACTGACCGAGCGCACCGATCTCGGCCTGCAATCGTTGCGTCAGGGCCTGGGCGACGATGCCCGGAAAACGCGCGAGGAATCCGCCGTCACGCTGAAGCATTTCGGCGAGCTGCTCGACCAGCGTTTCGGCACGCTCACCGCCGACAACGAGAAACGCCTGACCGATGTCCGCACCACGCTGGAAACCCGGCTGGGCGCCATCCAGCAGGACAACGCAGCCAAGCTGGAGCAGATGCGCGCCACCGTAGACGAAAAACTGCAGTCCACGCTGGAGACCCGGCTGGGCCAGTCGTTCCAGCTGGTATCCGAGCGCCTGGAGGCCGTGCAGCGCGGCCTGGGCGAGATGCAGGCGCTGGCCACCGGCGTGGGCGACCTCAAGCGCGTCCTGACCAACGTGAAGACCCGCGGCACCTTCGGTGAGGTACAGCTGGGCGCCCTGCTCGAGCAGATCCTCGTGGCCGAGCAATATGCCTCCAACGTCGCCACCGTGCCGGGCTCCGCCGAGCGCGTGGAATACGCCATCCGCCTGCCCGGTGGCGACGACGACAGCGGCCCCGTGTGGCTGCCCATCGACGCGAAATACCCCGTCGAGGACTATCAGCGCCTGCTCGACGCCCAGGATGCCGCGGACCTGGAAGGCGCCCTGCTCGCCGGCAAGGCCCTGGAAGTGCGCGTGCGCGAAGAGGCCCGGCGTATCCATACCAAGTACGTGTCGCCGCCGCACACTACCGACTTCGCCATCCTCTTCCTGCCGACCGAGGGCCTCTACGCCGAGGTGATCCGTCGGCCGGGCCTGTCCGACCAGTTGCAGCGCGACCATCGCGTCACCATTGCCGGCCCCACCACGCTGACCGCCCTGCTCAACAGCCTGCAGATGGGCTTCCGCACCCTGGCCATCCAGAAGCGCTCTTCAGAGGTCTGGCAGGTGCTGGCAGCGGTGAAGAACGAGTTCGGCAAGTTCGCCACCGTGCTGGAACGCACCCAGAAACAGCTGGACTCGGCCACCAACAGCATCAAGAACGCCGGGGTACGCACGCGGGCCATCGAGCGCAAGCTGCGTGGCGTGGAATCCCTGGGCGGCGAGGAATCGCAAAAACTTCTGGATCTCGGTGCCATCGACGAGACCGACACCCCGACGGAAGATGCCGGCGACTGAGCCGGCCCGGCCTGAACATCGCTACACTATGTGTTTGCCCCGTCGAGGAACCGTCACGATGAGCGACGACAACAAGTCCCGCCCGGTCAGCCGTGAGCAGGCCGAAGAAGCCGTGCGTACCCTGCTCCTGTGGGCAGGTGAAGACCCGCAGCGCGAAGGCCTGCTCGATACCCCCAAGCGCGTGGTCAAGGCTTACGGCGACTGGTTCAGGGGCTACGACGAAGACCCGGCCGAGTACCTGCGCCGCACCTTCGAGGAAGTGGCCGGCTACGACGAGATGATCATCCTGCGTGACATCGAGTTCGAAAGCCATTGCGAACACCACATGGCGCCGATCATCGGCCGCGCCCATGTCGGCTACGTGCCGACCGATCGCGTCGTGGGCATCAGCAAGCTGGCCCGCGTGGTGGAAGGCTTTGCGCGCCGCTTCCAGGTGCAGGAAAAACTCACCGCGCAGATCGCGCACTGCATCGACGACACGCTGCGTCCCCGTGGCGTCGGTGTGGTGATCGATGCCGCCCATGAGTGCATGACCACGCGTGGCGTCCACAAGCGTGGCGTCTCCATGGTCACCAGCCAGATGCTCGGCAGCTTCCGCGAGGACCCGCGCACCCGCGGGGAGTTCCTCAGCTTCGTCGGCATTCCCCGTCGCTGACCTTGGGCGGGCCAGCCGACACACCTCTCCACGATGAGCGCCTGCAGGATCTTTTCCGCGACGGCGTAGTCGTCGAGGACATCCCCACCCTGTTTCCGCTGCTGCGCGGGCGGGGCCTGCTGCGTGCGTTCTCCGCGCTGTTCCATGGCGGCGAGGCGCAGGTGCTGTTGCGCCTGCTGGTCCTGCGCACGCTGGGAGGCCGCACGCATGCCACCGAATGGACGCCGCAGGAGATCCGCGATCACCTGGCGTTCGTCGATGCGGTCAAGCTCGACACGGTGGTCCAGCGCCTGAAGGACCACGAGCTGCTGGTCTACGACGGCGAGACCCAGCGTTATCGTGTGGGCCTGCCGGGGCGCAAGGCGCTGGCCGCCCTGGCCGTGATGCTCGAGTTCGAGAACGACGACGACGACGGGCTGGGCTACCTCACCGCGCAGCTGGCCGCTGGCCAGGCCGTGGGCCGTGTCTCGGTCGATGAACTGGGGCACCTGCTCTCGCGCCTGACCGAACTGAAGGACGACTTCGACCGCGCCGTGCTGTCCGGCTCGGAGCACCGCATCCGGCGCGCCGCCGAACGGCTGGATTCGGTGTGGACCTGGGTGGAGAAAGGCACCGAGGTGGTTGCGGGCATCACCGTCAAGGAGGACCTGGAACCGGCTGCGCACCGGTTGGCCCAGGCCGTGGGCCGCGCGCAGAGTGCCCTGCTCAGCCAGGCCGGCACCTTCCAGCGCGAGCTCAACAAGATCGACCAGCACCGGGTGCACCTGGGCCGCACGGGTCTGTCGTCGTCCGACCTGGTCGGCTGGCTGCGCGCACAGGATGTCGACGCGCTGGCGTCATTCGAGGATGGACAGCTGCTGCTGCCGTTGCCTGCGCCCTTCCTCCACGACCAGATCGCGTTGGACGTCGCCGAGTTCGAGCTGCTGGAACGCGAGCGCCTGGCCGCCGAGACGACCGCCCTGCCCGGCGCGGAACAACCGCCGGACACCGCCGACCTGGCGATGGACGAGGAAGACCTGCGCTTCCTCGGCGAATGGCACGCCGAGCTGGCCGCACTCGTCGCACCACGCGAGCTGTCCGACACGCTGATCGGCGACGACTACGCCCTCTCCGCCTACCGGTTGTCGCTGCTCGGCCTGCTCGGCGACCCCGAATCGGCCGCACTGGAAGGCGGCACCGCCGACCTGGCCCGGCTGCCGCTGGCGCTGGAGATCGAGCCTCGACTGATCGACACCGACCTGCCCCAGATCGCGCGGGTCAGCGCCGGACGCCTGCGTCCGCGCGACACCGCGAAGGACACCCCCGATGCATGACGATACCGCCACCCTCGTGACCCGGCTGCTTTCCCAGCGCTGGCTGCCACGCGACGACGTACAGGCGCGCAAGGCGCTGCTGGACGACGGCTTCCGCGAGGAACTCGACCGTCGCCTGGAAGCCGTCGGCCTGGAACTGCGCGAGCACCCCTACGCGGCATACATCGGCCTGGCCGTGGCCCGCAAGAGCGAGCGCGCCGTGTTCGGTGGCAGCGACAGCTGGATCTCCAACACCCTGCAGCTCGACCGCGACGGCGTGGCCCTGCTGGTCGTCCTCTGGGCACTTATCGTGCTGCCCAAGCGGCAGCGCCAGATCGAACGCCAGGCGGTCGATGCCGCGGCGTCACAGGGCCAGATGTTCGCGGAAGGCAAGCCGATACCGCGCGATCCGGCCGTCTCCCCCGTGATCGCCGAACGCACGCTTCTGGCGGACTTCGGCGACAAGCTGGGCGGCAAGACACGCGTCGGCTTCAACCTCGGCACGCTGAACCGGCTGGGCTTCATCATCCGTCGCAAGGGCGATGTGGCGGAAGGTCCGCTGCTGGACCTGGCCTTCGACTACGAACGTACCGCGCGGCGCATCCTCGACGGCGCGCTGGCCGACCTGCTGACCGATGCCGCGAACCGTGCGCCCGTGCCGGACGACGACGGGGACGACGACGAGGCCGGCACAGCGACGATCCATCCGGAGGAGCCGTCCGATGTTTGATTTCCGCAGCCTCGAGGTCGTCCACTGGGATTACTGGCAGCGTTTCAGCCTGCCGCTGGATACCAACATCGTCACGGTGGTGGGGCCGAACGGCTCGGGCAAGACCACGCTGCTGGACGCGTTGCGCACGCTGCTGACCATCGACTGCGCGGGCAACCGCGACTACAAGAGCTACCTGCGCCACAACGGCATGCCGTACGCCTGGCTGCGTGCCCGCGTAGGCAACGTCCCGGGACCGAGTGGCGAGCGCCCGTTCTTTCCGCTGATGGACCGCGAGGTGACCCTCGCCTGCCGCATCCAGAAGAAAGGCGGCGAATGGACACGGCAGTACGCCGTGCTGGGTGGCGATGTCGGCATCGAGGAGATCGACGCGCGAAACGATTTCCTCGGGCTGCGCGACTACCGCGTCCGCCTGGAGGGCGCGGGCCTGTCCCAGGCAATCCGCCGGGTACTGACGCTCGAACAAGGCGCCACCGACAAGCTCTGCCAGCTGCCGCCCAAGGCGCTGCTCGAACTGGTGTTCGACGTGTTCGGCGACAAGGCCGTGCTCGACGACTACCAGCGCGCGCGCAACGAACAGGTCGAGGCCGACCGTGAGCAGCACGGGCTGGAGCACCAGCTGTCCCTCATCGGTGCCAGCCTGCAGGAAACGGAAGCGCGTGCCCGCTCCTACCAGGAATGGACCGCGCTGAAGAACGAGCGGGTCGATCTGGTCGCCAGCGTGCTGCCCCGGGTGGAGCTGGCGGAACTGGCCGGCGGTATCCGGGGCGCGCGCCCGCAGCTGATCGGCGGCAAACGTCGCGTCACCGACCTGGAGCGCCGCGATGCGGACCTGACCCGCCAGCTCGGCGATTTCGACGTCACCGGCGAGGCCTTGCGGGCAGCACAGAACGAGGCGGACACCGCGCGCCAGCAGACGCGCAAGCTGCTGGACGCCGCTCGCGGCGAACTGGCGCAGAACGACCTGCTCATCAAGCAGGAAGCGCGCCTGCGCGAGATGGTTGCCAACCAGGGCGGTGCCGATCACGAGCGCCTGGCCGATGTCGCACGCGACGCGCGCAGCACCGTCCATGCGCTGCAAGCGGAAGAAGGTGTGTTGCGCCAGCGGCTGACGACCCTGACCGGTCAGCTGGCCGCGTGGCGCAGCGGGCGTCGTTACACGCCCGAGTTCGAAGCCTCGTTCCGCCGTGCGCTGGACGAAGCCGGCATACGGCACAGCATGCTCAGCGAGATCGTGGAGATACGCGAGCCACGTTGGCAGCCGGCGGTGGAAGCCGTGCTGGCGGGCTACCGCCACGTGGTACTGCTGGACGATCCGCGCGATCGCGAAGCCGCGTGGAAGCTGGGCGAACAGCATCGTTACAAGCACTTCGTCGTGGCCGACCGCGCACCCGCCGAACGCGCCCATCCGCGCTCCCTGCTCGAGGTGGTGGACTTCTCCGCGGCGGCACCGGACTGGTTGCTGCGCAACCTGGACCGTATCCGCCGGGTGGAAGACATCGCCGAAGGGGCGACGTGTGGCAAGGACCAGGACTGGATCACACCCCAGGGTTACTTTCGCGAGCGTCGCGGCGGCCGCCACCTGGGCGTGGACGACATGTACTTCGGCAGCGGGGCGCGCGAGCGCCAGCTGCGCGATGGCGAAGCGGCGCTGCGCGAGATCGAGACGCGACTGCGCGACATCGCTGCCGAGCGCAAGGACGCCATGGCGCGCGCCGCCGATGCCGAAGCGATCCTGCGCGGCGCCAGCGCCAGTAGCCAGCTGGCCGACCGCGCGGACGAGTTTGCCGACGCGCATGCCCAGCAGCCGCGCCTGCAGGAAGACGTGCAACGCACGGCGGACAGCCACGCCGCCGCAGAGGCTCACTACGAGGCCATCCGCGACAAGCGCCTGAAGACATCCAACGCCCGCGACAACGCCGCGCGCGAACAACGCGACGTGCAGCGCCAGCTCACCGACGCGGGCCGGCAGCACCACCAGTTGCGTAACGAACAGATCGAACGCCTGCGCGCATTCCGCGCCAAGCGCATGCATATCCCGCTGGCGCAGCGAAGCCGGGCCGCCATGGCGGAACTGCGCGAACGCTACGAATCGGCCAGGGCTGTCGAGCGCGAAGTGATACGTCTCGAGCAACGCCTGGCGGAGGGCCACTGGGAAGAAGACCCCAGCGTGGTCGCGCTGCGCGAAAAACTCTGGGCAGACCACGAGGGCCTGAAGCTCGATCTGGACAAACGCCGTGCCCATCTGGAGCGCGCGTCACGCATCACGCACGAGGCCCGCGGCGCGTACATCCAGGTGCTACGCAACACCGTCCGCCGTTATGCCCGCAACCTCAAGGTGCTGGCCGATCTGGCCGGCATCGGCGTGGACGTGGACCTGCCCGAGCTGAGCAACGACGATTTGGCCCTGGCCTCGGCCGCGCTGCAGGTGCGCTTCGAGTTCGACAAGAAAGGCTGGATCGGCATGGACGACGGCGAGGCATCGGGTGGCCAGCAGGTCATGAAGTCGCTGTTGTTGCTGGTGGCACTGATGCGCGACGAGGATCGCCCGGGCGGCTTCGTCTTCATCGACGAGCCGTTCGCGCACCTGGACATCTTCAACATCGACAAGGTGGGCGCGTTCCTCAAGTCCACCCGCGCCCAGTACATCCTGACCACGCCGGCCACGCACAACATCAACGTGTTCCAGCCGTCCGAACTGACGTTGGTGACCAGCAAGCGCCGTCCGGGTGCGACCTGGGCGCAACCGCTGGCCGTGCTGAGACGCAGGAGCGAAGTGGCGTAGTGGGGCTACATCCAAAGCCGGAGCCAGAGCCAGAGCCGCCGTTGCTTGTATGGCGCGGCGATGAGGCGTCGGGTGGTCATCCTCTGAGCGAGTTCGGCCGCAAGCGGCCGCTGCCCGAGCGCAGAGGGTGACCGCCCGGCGCCTCCTCCCCGCAGCCGCAGCAGCTAGCGGGTCAGTAGTACCGCACCTTCCCAGCTTTCGGACGGTCTTCGTCCGACTCATCCAGCGCGGCGTTGCCGGCGTCTACAGGTACCTGCCGCATCGGATCGTGTTCGTCTTCCTCCGGCCGCACCCGCGCGTGGTGACGGGCGATCAGCCAGGCGGCCGCGATGGCACCCAGGCCGAGGCCGGCGCCGATCACGATGCCCAGCGGGCGACGACGCACGTGGCGACCGGCTTCGGCCAGCGCCTCGGAGGTGAGCGAACCGGCGCGGCCGGCGTACTGGCGGGCGGTGCCCAGCGCCTGGTGCTTGCGGCTGCCGGTGACCGAGCCGATCGCACGCTCGGCCTTGCCGAACATCTCCTCACCGAAACTCTTGCTGCGCAGGAACGTCATGGGGTGTCTCCTTCTATCGAGGCGCACACCATGACGCCAGCGACGTGATGATTTCGCGGTGCCGCCGTGGAGGCGGCGAACCGCCGGCCGTGACATCAGGCCAGGCTTTCCAGCCAGGCGTCGTCGGACCCTTCCTCCACGCCTTCGAACAGGAACGTCGACAGGTAGCGCTCTCCCGTATCCGGCAACATGGCCAGGATGACGCTGCCGTCCTCGGCGGATCCGGCGTGGGTGAGTGCCGCTGCCACGGTGGCACCGGCCGAGATTCCGACGAAGAGACCTTCTTCCTGCGCCAGGCGACGGGCCGTGTCGCGTGCCTGGATGTCGTCCACCGGGATATTGGCGTCGAAGACCGAACGGTTCAGCACCTCGGGGATGAAGTCCGGGGTCCAGCCCTGGATCTTGTGCGGCGACCAGGGCTTGTCGGCCAGCAGCGGCGCCGCGGCGGGCTCCGTGGTGACGATACGGACCTCCGGGCGTGCCAGCTTGAGCATTTCGCCCACGCCGGTCAGCGTGCCGCCGGTGCCCCACCCGGTGACGAACGCATCGAGACGGCGGCCGGCGAAGTCCTGGAGGATTTCCGCCGCCGTGGTGCTGCGGTGATAGGCAGGGTTGGCCGGGTTGCGGAACTGCCGCGGCAGGAACCAGCCGTGCTTCGCGGCCAGTTCCTCGGCGCGCCTGACCATGCCGCTGCCGCGCTCGGCAGCGGGGGTCAGGATGACGCGGGCGCCGTAGGCGCGCATCAGCTTGCGTCGCTCGACCGAGAAGCTGTCGGCCATGGTGGCGACGAAACGGTAACCCCTGGCCGCGCAGACCATGGCCAGGGCGACGCCGGTGTTGCCCGACGTGGCCTCGACCACGGTGTCGCCGGGCTTGAGCAGGCCCTTCTGTTCGGCGTCGCGGATCACCGCGATGGCGAGGCGGTCCTTGACCGATCCGCCGGGGTTGAACGACTCGACCTTCGCGTAAAGCGACACATGGGAGGGCGCAACGCGGTGCAGGCGGACGATGGGCGTGCGGCCGATGGTATCGAGGATGCTCTCATGGATCATGGGGAAGTCCTTGGCGGCGATACGGGGATCCACGACGTTACTCCCCCCGCCCCGGGGCGACAAACCCGGCCGGATCGCGCAGACTGCCGGGCATGAATCGACGTCCATACGTTTTCGCCGCCGGCCTGTTCCTGGCCCTGGCGGCCTCGGCCCAGGACCTGCCGCGGACACCCGCGGACTACCTGCGCCGCATGGACGCCAACGGCGATGGCCGCATCGACGAGGCGGAATACGTTCGCTACATGAGCCAGGGCTTCCTGCGCATGGACATCAACGGCGATGGCGTACTCGACGCCAACGACGGGCCCATGCGTCCGGGTGCGCGTCCCGTCCGGCTGGACGCCTTCCAGCGCGACCTGATCCGGCAGTTCCACAGGCTCGACCGCAACGGCGACGGTTACCTCGACGCGCGCGAACTCTCGCAACCGCCGCGCTGAAACAGGTCGACACGGCGCGCCCGCCGTGGGTTACCCTCTGGCCCACTTCGGGGAGAGCGGATGACCACCACGGAATTGTTCCTGATCGCCATGACGATCATTCTGGGCGTGCCCTACCTGATCTGGCGCATCTTCCGCACGGATTACTGGGCGCCGCTGGTGGTGGTGCAGATCCTGACCGGCATCCTGCTGGGCCCGGGGCTGCTGGGACGGATGTTTCCGGCCTACTACGCCACGGTGTTCGCGCCGCCGGTGATCGCCGCGCTCAACGGCATCGCCTGGTGGGCGGTCATGGTGTTCGTGTGGATCGCCGGCATCGAGCTCGACCTGCGCGAGGTCTGGAAGCAGCGCCGCGAATGCGGCACCACGGCGGCGTTCGCGCTCGGCATCCCCCTGGCCACCGGCTGCCTGGCGGCGCTGGGCATGCTGGCCTGGCGCGACGGCTGGATGGGCGAGGCGGCCACCCCGTGGCAGTTCGTCCTGGGCATCGGCATGGCCTGCGCCGTGACGGCGCTGCCCATCCTCATCCTGCTGATGGAGAAGATGGGCATCCTGCGCGAACCGCTGGGACAACGGGTGCTGCGCTATGCCAGCCTCGATGACCTGGCCATCTGGGCGGTGCTGGCCATCATCCTGCTGGACTGGCAGCGGGTCGGGCACCAGGCCGCGTTCCTGGGCCTCTTCGCGATCGCCGCCCTGGCCATCCGTCGCCTGATGGCCCGTGTGCCGGAGGCCGATCGCTACATCATCGGCCTGGTCTGGCTGGCCGCGTGCGGCTACGGCGCGGACGCCTGCGGCCTGCATTTCATGGTGGGTGCCTTCCTCGCCGGCGCGGTCATGGAGCGCGAGTGGTTCACCCTCGAAAAACTCGATGGCCTGCGCCATAACGTGCTGCTGGTCATCATGCCGATCTACTTCCTTTCCACCGGGCTGCGCACGAACTGGCAGATGGGCGGCACCGCCGTGTTCGTCGCGGCCGGGGTGCTGCTCGTGGCCTCGATCGCCGGCAAGCTGGCCGGCGTGGGCATCGCAGGCAAGCTGCTGGGCTGGGCCCGGGGCGATGCATGGACGATCGGCTGGCTGCTGCAGACCAAGGCACTGATCATGATCATCTTCGTCAACGTGCTGCTCGACCGGCACATCATCACCAGCGAAACCTTCACCGCCTTGCTGCTGATGGCCGTGGCCAGCACCATGCTGACCACCCCGATCGTCGCGCCCCGGCTGCACCGCCCGATGCACCGCGGCAAGCCCGAGCAGGCCCGCCGCCGCGCCACCGCTGAAACGTGAGCTAATTCGTAGCCCCCGTCGTATGATGGAACGAATTCGGCATAACACGATGGTTGGGGCGTGCGTTGGACAACCAGCTATGGGAAAGCAAATACCACGAGGCCGTCGACCGACTGACCCGTGAAGAGAGCCAGTGGCGGACCGCCGAGTCTCTGCTGCGCCAGCTGGTGGGTTGCCTGGGCCGTGCCGCGCATGGCGCCAACGATCAGGTCGACCCGCATATCGAACGCGTCGCCACCGCCCTGCACGGCCCGGTCGACGCGATGCTGCTCGAGCCGCTGGTCCACGGCCTGAGCGAGGCGCTGGACAGGCTGGGCGACCATCCCCAGGCCACCCTGGAGGAACGCTCGGTCGCCCTCGTCCGCGCACCGCGCAGCGAGCACGGTTCGTCCGTGCAGTCGGCGCTGAGTCGCCTGGTCGACCGCATCGTGGTGCTGCCCAAGCTGGCCGATCGCGCCAGCGACCTGCGCCACGATGTGGCCGATGCCGGCGACCTGGTGGCCCTGGCCGTCTGCGGCGACCGCCTGGCCGACCTGGTCAACGAGCAGCGCATCGGCCTGCAGCGCGAGATAGAGGCCCTGCAAGCGGTGCTTCGCCATGTCACCGGCCGCCTGGACGAGATGAGCCAGTACATGTCGCGCGAGCTGGCCGACCAGAACACCGGCGAGGCCAACGGCCAGGCGCTGGACGCCTCCGTGGCGCATGAGATGCGCCTGCTCGGCGAGGCCGCACTGGAACTGGAAGACATCCACGAGCTGCGCGAGCGGGTAGGCGACAGCCTGGAGACGATCGCCGAGTGCTTCCGCGAGTTCCGCGACCGCGAAGGCGGCCGGCTTACCGCGTACCGCGAGCGCGCGGAAAAGATGCGCCAGCGCATCGAGCAACTGGAAACCGAACGCAACGCGCTGCAGCGCTCGCTCGAACGCGAGCACGAGCTGGCGCAGACCGACACCATGATCGGCATGCCCAACCGGCTGGCGTATGAAAAACGCATCGAGGTGGCGTTCAACGCCTGGCAGATGGCGGGCCGGCCGCTCTGCGTCGCCGCCATCGACATCGATCACTTCAAGAGCATCAACGATACCTACGGCCACACCGCGGGTGACGCCGTGCTGCGCATCATCGGCCAGGCCCTGGTGAAGCACGTGCGCCCGTGCGATTTCGTCGCCCGCTACGGTGGCGAGGAATTCATCGTGCTGTTCGACGGCGCCGACGAGAACGAAGCCCTGCAGGTGTGCGAGCGCCTGCGCGGCAAGATCCAGCACCTGGCTTTCCATGCCAGCCGGCAGCCGGTGCGTGTCACCGCGTCCATCGGCCTGGCCCAGTTCCAGGCCGGCGACACGCCGCAGACCGTGTTCGACCGCGCCGACCTCGCGCTCTACACCGCCAAGAACGGCGGCCGCAACCGCTGCGTCATCGGCTGACGCCGAACAGGCTGCCCACCGCCGCGGTCAGCGCCATGGCCGCCGCGCCCCAGAAGACGATACGCAGGGTGCCACGGAACACGCCGGAACCCGCCAGTCGCGCCGACGTGGCGCCGAGCACGGCCAGGGCAAACAGGGACACGACCACGACCGCGGCGGTCATGGCCGACCGTGGCGCAAGCGCCGCGGCGGCGATAGGCAGCACGGCGCCCACGGCGAAGCTTGCCGCGGAGGCGGCCGCCGCCTGCAGGGGCCGCGCCGCGGTCGCTTCCGACAGACCCAGTTCGTCGCGCAGGTGGGCACCCAGCGCGTCGTGCGCCATCAGCTGGTCCGCCACGGTGCGCGCCAGCGTGCGATCGAGCCCGCGCAACACATAGATCTCGGTCAGCTCGCGGTGCTCACCGACCGGGTCTTCCGCCAGTTCGCGCGATTCCAGCGTGCGCTCCGCATGCTCGCTGTCGGCCTGCGAGCGCACCGACACGTATTCCCCCGCCGCCATGGACATGGCGCCGGCCACCAGGCCGGCCATACCCGCCAGCAGGACATTGCCGACGCCCGCGGCGGCCGACGCCACGCCGACCAGCAGGCTGGCCGTGGAGAGGATGCCGTCGTTGGCGCCGAGCACGGCCGCACGCAGCCAGCCGATCCGGTCCAGCCGGTGGTGTTCATGGTGCCGCTGTCGGTGCATCCTCGTCCTCCTTCCGGATCGTGCCTTCGACGCGTTCCTCGATGCGCGAGACCAGCCAGCCGATGGCCAGCGCGCAGGCAGTACCGAGCAACACTTCGCCCAGGCGATAAAGGGCGGTTTCCCACAAGGGGCCCGTGTTGGGCACGAGCAGGAGGATCGCCGCGGTGATGCCACCCACTCGTGCCGCGGCACCCGCGTTGAATATCCAGCAGGCGACGGTGACCACGGGAAGCGCCACGCAGAAGGACACCAGGTTGCCGGCGCCACCGATCCACAGCCCGAAGAGGCCAGCCACGCCACCGAATGCCGTGCCCACGATGCGATCGCGCCCGGCCCCGCGCGTGTCGCCGAAGTGTGGCTGGACGACCGCCACGGCGCTGATCGCCGCCCAGTACGCCTGGCCGGTATGCAGCGCATGCCCGATGAGATAGGCGACGCTGGCGGCGACCACGGTCTTCAGCGCCATGAAGATGCCGGTGCGCACGCGGCCACCCAGCGGCATGGCGCGGAACATCCGGTCCAGCATCGCCTGCGCACGATGCAGGCGGCTGGCATGCGTGGCGGTGTCGGTACGGGCGTCGGCGGGGTTCATCGCCTTATCGTAGCGAGGAACCCTGTCGACGCGCCGCGACAGCGGCGCTTACGACTTGAGTTTCCACCCGGTCCGGAATATCCACCACACCGCCGTGAGGCAGACCAGCAGGAAGCCCACCGTCGCGCCCACGCTCACCAGCACGTTCACGTCGGCCTGGCCGTAGAAGCTCCAGCGGAAGCCGTTGACCAGGTAGACCACCGGATTGAACATCGTGATCGTCTGCCACGCGGGTGGCAGCATCGAGATCGAGTAGAAGCTGCCGCCGAGGAAGGTGAGCGGCGTGATCACCATCAGCGGCACCACCTGCAGCTTCTGGAAATCGTCGGCCCACAGCCCGATGATGAAACCGAACAGGCTGAAGGTCACCGCGGTCAGCAACAGGAAGGCCACCATCCACACCGGGTGCTGGATCTCGTAGGGCACGAACAGCCGTGCCGTCAGCAGGATCAGCAGGCCCAGGATCACCGACTTGGTCGCCGCCGCGCCGACGTAACCGATCACCACCTCCACGTACGACACCGGTGCCGACAGCAGCTCGTAGATGGTGCCGGCCCATTTGGGCATGTAGATGCCGAACGACGCGTTGGAGATGCTCTCGTTGAGCAGCGACAGCATGATCAGGCCGGGGATGATGAACGCCCCGTAGCTCACGCCGCCGATGGCGCCCATGCGCGAGCCGATGGCGGCACCGAACACCACGAAGTACAACGAGGTGGACAGCACCGGCGAGGCGATGCTCTGCATCAGCGTGCGGAAGGTACGGGCCATCTCGAAGCGGTAGATGGCGCGGATCGCGTGGAAGTTCATGCGCCACCCCTTACCAGGCTTACGAAGATGTCTTCGAGGGAACTCTCGCTCGAGTGCAGGTCCTTGAAGTCGATACCCAGGTCGCTCAGCTTGCGCAGCAGCACGGCGATACCGGTGTCCTCGCCCTGCGTGTCGAAGGTGTAGATCAGCGAGGTGCCGTCGGCCCCGAGTTCCAGCGGCCACTCACGCAGGCCATCCGGCACGGCGTCGAGCGGGGTCTGCAACGAGAGCGTCAGCTGCTTCTTGCCCATCTTGCGCATCAGCGTCTGCTTCTCCTCGACGATGACGATCTCGCCGCGGTTGATGACGCCGATGCGGTCGGCCATCTCCTGGGCTTCCTCGATGTAGTGCGTGGTGAGGATGATGGTGACGCCGGACTCGCGCAGGCGGCGGACCATCTGCCACATGTCGTGGCGCAACTCCACATCCACGCCCGCCGTGGGCTCGTCCAGGAACAGTACCCGCGGCTCGTGTGCCAGCGCCTTGGCGATGAGCACGCGCCGCTTCATGCCGCCGGACAGCGCCATGATCTTCGCGTCGCGCTTGTCCCACAGCGACAGGTCGCGCAGGATGCGCTCCAGGTGCACGGGATTGGGCGCCTTGCCGAACAGGCCACGGCTGAACTTGACCGTGGCCCATACCGTCTCGAAGGAATCCGTGGACAGCTCCTGCGGGACCAGCCCGATCAGGCTGCGCGCGGCGCGGAAATCCTTGCGGATATCGTGGCCGTCGACGAGCACGCTGCCGCCGGTGCCGTTGACGATGCCGCAGACGATGCTGATCAGCGTGGTCTTGCCGGCACCGTTCGGGCCCAGCAACGCGAAGATCTCGCCACGCCGGATATCGAGGTCGACGCCGTTGAGCGCGCGATGGCCGCTCTTGTATTCTTTGGTCAGTCCGCGGATCGCGACGATGGCGTCGGGCGCGGTGGTGGAAGCATCCATGGGAACCCGCGATGTGGAGGGGTAAGACGGCCGATGGTAGCCCCTGGCGCCGTGGGCCGCGAGACCTTGTGGAAACGTCCGGCGGCCCCAGATCGACGCAATAACTTCGCCCCGGAATGCCCATGTCCATCTCCCTGTACGACGCCACGGTGCCCGTCTTCGCGCGTGGCTTTCGCGTGCTTTCCGACCTGCTGACCAAGGCGGAGGCGCACGCCACCGATGCGTCCGCGTTGCTGGAAGGCCGACTTGCGCCGGATATGCTCACCCTGACCGGGCAGATCCAGCGCGCCAGCGACACCGCCAAGTTCGCGGTGGCCCGGCTGAGCGAGGCCCAGCCGCCCTCCTTCGAGGACAACGAGGCCAGCTTCGCCGACCTGCGCAAACGTCTGGACGCCACCGTCGCCTGGATCGAGTCGGTCGACCGCGACGCCATCGAGGCGGGGGCATCGCGCACCATCGCCCGCACGTTTCGCGACACCGAGTACACCTTCACCGGCCAGAGCTACGTGCTGACCTTCGCCCTGCCCAACTTCTTCTTCCACGTGACCACGGCGTACGACATTCTCCGCCACCAGGGCGTGCCCATCGGCAAGATGGATTACCTGGGCGTCGCCGGATGAGCGAGGGCCTTCGCCGCTGCGCCTGGGGCGATGCCGACGAGTTGCTACGCGATTACCACGATCGCGAATGGGGCGTGCCCGAGCATGACGGGCGCCGCCTCTGGGAAAAACTGGTCCTGGACGGTTTCCAGGCCGGGTTGTCCTGGCGCACCATCCTGGCCCGCCGCGACGGCTTCCGCCGGGCCTTCGAGGGCTTCGTGCCGGAGGTGGTGGCTGCATACGGCCAGGCCGACATGGAACGCCTGCTCGCCGATCCCGGGATCATCCGTTCGCGGGCGAAGATCGCCGCGGCGATCGGCAATGCCCGAGCCTATCTGGCCATGCAGCAGGCCGGGGAGGATTTTTCCCGTTTCTGCTGGGATTTCGTGGGCGGCACGCCCCTCGTCTGGGAAGGCGCCGTCCCGCCGAACAGCCCGCTTTCCGCGCAGGTCTCACGGGCGCTGAAGCAGCGCGGCTTCAGCTTCGTCGGCCCCACCATCGTGTTCGCCTGGATGGAAGCCACCGGCCTGATCGACAGCCACGCGGCGCACTGCTTCCGCCGCGGTTAACGGCATTTTTAGCCCTCCCGGCGTAGGTTGGCTACAAGGCCGTCACACCGGCCCATCGTCTGGTCCACCCAACCGTCAGTGAGGGTCCCATGGCTTCCAGCTCCGCACAGCTCTTCATTCCGTATTGCACGGCCCCGCTGGGTCCCTGGGTGGTTCGCCGCGCTTCCGCGCCGCTGGCGCGCTACGCCAGCCAGGCCCTCGCCATCGCCGCCGCGGAAGACCTCGCCCCCGCCATGTCCGACAGCCTGGGCCTGCCCGTGGAAATCCACGTGCAGCAAGCCGACGGCACCTGGGAAGAACACACCTTCGTCGTCGCCGGCCTGGTGGCCGGCCTGCCCACACCGCCTGCCGGTATCGTCCGTCACGCGTGAGCGTCATGGGGTGAGACGTCGATGAGGTAACCTTGTCCGGTTGCCTCATCCCTCTCCGTACCCATCGATGCTCACCGACGACACCAAAGCCGCGATCCGCGCCGCCTACACGCGGCTGAAGGACGGTCTTGCGGGTTTCCGGGGGCGCTCGGCCCAGCTGAAGATGATCGCCGAGGTGGCCAAGGCATTGGCCGAGCCCGCCGGCGCCGCGGTGATCGAAGCCCCGACGGGCACCGGCAAATCCATGGCCTATCTCATCGCCGGCCTGGAAGTGGCGCGCGCCCAGAAGAAGAAACTGGTCATTGCCACGGCCACCGTGGCGTTGCAGGAACAGCTGGTGCAGCGGGACATCCCGCAATACCTCAGCCTGTGCGGCGTCGAAGCGAAGATTGCCCTGGCCAAGGGCCGCGGGCGTTACCTGTGCCCGCGCAACCTGCGCATGGCCGGCGCGGAGCCCGCCGCGCAGACCGGCTTCGATTTCGATGCCGACCTGGCCCTGTGGTCGCGCCCTCCGGCGGAGCGCGACACCAAGGCGGTCGAGAAACTGGCCGCAGCGTTCGAATCGCGCGAGTGGAGCGGCGATATCGACACCAGCCCCGAGCCGCTGTCCGACCTGGTGCGCGGCATGATCACCACCAGCGCGGGCGGATGCACGGGGCGCAAGTGCGGCGCCTTCGCCGTGTGCCCGTTCTTCGTCGCCCGCCGCGCCATCGGCGAGGCCGACATCGTCGTGGCCAACCAGGACCTGGTGCTGGCCGACCTCACCATGCCACGCGACGAAGACACCTTCGGCGGCGTGATCCTGCCCAAGCCGGAAGACACCCTCTATATCTTCGACGAGGCGCACCACGTGCCTGCCAAGGCCATCGACCGCGGCGCGGCGGATGTCCACCTGGCCACTGCCGTGCGCCGTATCGGCCGCCTGCAGAACCAGATCCACGGGGCCTATTCGCTCACCGACAAGGAAAGCATCGGCAACCTCACGCTGGAGGCCGGCGACGAGAAAATGCTCGCCATGTCCAACGCCCTGGAGGAGATCGAGCGCGAGATCCGCATGACGTGGACACCGTCGTCGAACGAAACCGAGCCCGTGTTCCGCGCATCGCTGGGGCAGCTTCCGGAAAACTGGAAGATGCACGCCGAACACCTGCACCTCATCACCCGCGACATCCAGCGCTGGTTGCGCACGGTGCGCCGCACGGTGGTGGAAATGGAAGCGGGCGGCCCGACCCAGGAAGCGCTGTCGCGCGAGCTGGGCGTGGCCCTGGAGCGACTCGAGCGCCAGGTGAAGACGTGGTACGCCTGGTCCACCGACGACAGCGACACCGGACCGCCGCTGGCCCGCTGGGTCAGCATGACGCCGGAGCAGCAGCTGGTCTGCCACGCCTCCGCGGTGTCGGCCGGCGGCCTGCTGCGCAACGTGCTGTGGGACAACGCATCCGCCGTGGTGATGACGTCCGCGACGCTCAGCGCCGGCGGTAATTTCCGCGGGTTTGCCGATGCGGTGGGCCTGCCCAACGACGCCGTGACGCTCAGCCTGCCCTCGCCGTTCGACCTCGAACGCCAGGCCACCCTGAGCGTGCCCAGCATGAAGACCCTGCCCGACGATCGCGAAGGGCACGCCCGCGAGATCTCCTCCTGGCTGGCGCAAAACCTCGACTGGGACGCGGGCAACCTCGTGCTGTTCACCTCGCGGGCCAAGCTCGACCGCGTGCTGCAGACGCTGCCCATCGAGTTCGTCCGCAAGGTGCGCGCGCAGGGCTCGCTGTCCAAGCAGCAATTGATCACCGAGCACCGCGAGGACATCGAGGCCGGCAAGGGCAGCACGCTGTTCGGCCTGGCCTCGTTCGGCGAAGGCCTGGACCTGCCCGGCAAGCTGTGCGAAACGGTGGTGGTGACACAGCTGCCGTTCGCGGTGCCTACCGATCCGGTCGGCGCCACCTATGCGGAGTGGCTGGAGTCGCGCGGACGCAACCCGTTCATCGAGGTGAGCGTGCCGGATGCCACACGCATCCTCACGCAGTATTGCGGCCGGCTGATCCGCACGGAAACCGACACCGGTCGCATCGTGCTGCTGGATCGCCGCGTGGTCACCAAGCGCTACGGCACCGGCATGCTGCGGGCCCTGCCCCCGTTCGCGCGCGATATCGAGCGCGTCGCGTGAGCGTGATCGGTTTCGCACGCTTGCGTGCCGTGCCGTGGAAGAACGGCCTGGGCATCACGCGTGAGATCCAGGTCGAACCCGCCGGCGCGACGATGGACGATTTCCTCTGGCGGGCCAGCATCGCGGAGGTCGACACGGCCTCGCCGTTCTCGGTGTTTCCCGGCATCGACCGGACGATCGTGCTGCTGGACGGCAACGGCTTCACCATGACCCTCGACGAAAACCGCGTGCACGCGCTGACCACACCCTGTGTACCGTTCGCTTTCGCTGGCGAGTCGCGTGTCGAGGTCGCCCTGGCCGGTGGTGCCACCCGCGATTTCAACCTGATGGTCCGGCGCAGTCATGCACGGGGCCATGTCGATGTCGAACGGGGCCCCGCCATGCTCGAACATCAGGACGTGGCCCTGCTGCACCTGGCACGGGGCCATGCCGAGGTGGACGGCGTGGCGTGTGTCCCGGGGGACAGCGCCATCGGGCCACGCACGGTGCGGCTCGCTGCCGACGCGGTGGCCCTCTGCGTGCGGGTGGTCCTGCTGACGCGATGAACGGCCAGGGTTGGCGTGTCGTCCGCAAGTTCAAACGGGGTTCAAGCCCCGGTGCGCATCGTAGGGGATCGTTCCCCCGGATCTACACCATGCGCATCGCTCTCACGGCCCTCCTCCTCTCCATGGCCACCACCGGCGCCCTCGCCAGCACGCCGGTCACGGCCGTGTCGCACCTCGACCTGGATCGGTACGCCGGCACCTGGCACGAGATCGCGCGCCTGCCCATGTGGTTCCAGCGCAAATGCGAGAAGGATGTCACCGCGCATTACACGCCCCGGCCCGACGGCACGGTCACCGTACACAACGCCTGCGTGACCGCCGAGGGCAAGACCATCGCCAGCGATGGCGTGGCACGACGGCCCGAGCCGTTCGCGCTGGGCAAGCTGCAGGTGCGTTTCGCGCCCGCGTGGCTGTCGTGGGTGCCGCTGGTCTGGGCGGATTATTGGGTGATCGCGCTGGACGACGACTACCGCTGGGCGATGATCGGCCAGCCGGGCCGCAAGTACCTCTGGATACTGTCCCGCGAGCCCTCGCTGGACCGGAAGACCTTCGAGGAACTCAAGGCGCGCGCGGTGTCGATGGGCTACGACCTTGGCCCGCTGATCGTCTCGGGCAAGGTCGACTGACGCCATGGCTGCCTCGGACTCTTCGGGCACTGCCGGCGCGTCCGGCCCTTGCCCCTGCGGCAGCGGTCCCTCCTATGCCGCATGCTGCGGCCGCTGGCACGCCGGCGAGGCCGCCCCGACCGCCGAAGCGCTGATGCGCTCTCGCTACAGCGCCTATGTCCTCGGCCTGGAGGCGTATCTGCTGGATACGTGGCACGCATCCACACGGCCATCCCATCTCGGACTGGCCACGCAGTCGCCCCGACCCACCTGGCTGGGGCTGTCGGTGAAACGCCATGACAATCCGTCGGCGGACACGGCTGTCGTCGCGTTCGTGGCGCGCCTGCGCATGGGCGGCGGCAGCGCGGAGCGCATGCAGGAGACGAGCCGCTTCGTGCGCGAAGACGGGCGCTGGTTTTATGTCGACGCGGCGTCCTGATCCACGGGTGGCCATCTCCCTTCCCGTTCCAACCGCTCGTACCATGTGCGCATTCCGCTGTCCTCCGGTGCGTAGTCGCCCCTCGCCGACTTCCAGATAAGCGGTGGCTCTCGATTCCTGAGCTTTTCGGTGGCCGCCTGTGCCGTACCTGCCTGCACCAGCTTGCCGTGCGCCTCGGTGTACTCCTTCAGGGCATCGCCGGTGAACAGCTTCCCTTCTTTTCCGTGGGAAAGAACGCGTGTAAGTATGGCCCGCTCCAGCGCAGATAAGCTTTCGTAAGCATTCGCATAATCCGCAGCCCGGTCTTGCTCGTAGTGATGGGCCTGGATGTCGAGCAAGTCGTGGAAATTGTCGTCCGTCAGCCGGCTGAACGGTCCGGCCACCCGGGTTATGGCGTTCTGGATTTCCTCAGGACGATGGTCGAAGCGAACGAACGTTTCGTACAGGCGTTGGTTGTCGATGGCGAGCGCTGGTTTGGCAACCCGAAGGTGCCCTGCAAGGAAGTCCATGTAAGGATCGCCGAGCAGCGGCAACTCGTTGATCGTCGATCCCAAGAAGGGCGTGCTGTTGCCATGCACCAAGCGCAACAGCTTGTCGCGGTCGGAGCCCGACATCACCAGACCAAGCCGGGTAACACCGGGGCTGTTGATGGTATCCCGCGCCGATTTGAGCGCGAACATGGCATTCATGCCTTCCTTGGATGTGATGGCGTGCTGCGCCTCATCCACGATCAGGACGACGGGTCTTTCGACTTTCTCGATGAGGGATTTGAGGGCATCGGCCAGACTGGCGCCGGGCTTGCTGCCGATATCCCCGAGATTGAACTCCACACCATGGATACTGACTTTGCTGAGCCCCACGGCTTGAGCAGCGCGTGCTACGGCACCCTGTGCCTTGGCAAGGGCGCTAGCGATGGTGTTCGCAATCAGTTCACCGGGATCTGTGCTGGGATTCTTCCAGAGATCGACGTAAAGCACCAAGGCATCCAGCTTCTCGAGAGCCGGGGTCAACTCTTCGATAAGGAATGTAGATTTGCCCGTTCGGCGAGGCGCGCCGAGGAACAGGGTGCTCGACGTGAAGAGACCGGCTTTCAGGACCAACGTGGCGGACTCGGTGGCGACATCCGGACGCTTGAAATGCAGTTCCATGGTTTTACGTGTCAAAAGTCTAGTTTACTTAACTTAAGCTTCGCTACTTAATTTTTCAAGAGCGACTTCAAGTGCATGTATTTAGTAATTTTTTTCTTTTAAATCAGTTTTTCCATTCTCACTTAATTTAAGTGAATCAACTTAAATCGAACCAGATGAGGGATATCGGTGGCCGGCGATAACGGCACGGCGGTCTGCCAGGCCATCCGCGAGCGACGCCTGCTGGCCATCGAATACGGCGGCACGCACCGGCTGGTGCAACCGCATGTCTATGGGGACGACCACGCCGGCCATCGCCTGCTCAGCGCCTATCAGGTGAGCGGCGACAGCGCGTCGGGCGCGTCCCGGGGATGGAAGTCGTTCCGCATGGACCGGGTCGGCTCGGTGGTCTTGACCACCGAGCGGTTCCATGGGGCGCGCACCGACTACCAACGCGACGACGGCGCCTTCGCGCGTGTGCTGTGCCAGCTGTGAGCGCTGGTCAGACGATCGAGCGGGTGACGCCGCCATCGACACGGATCGCGGCGCCGGTGGTGCCGGAGGCCTGTTCCGAGGCGAGGTACACCGAGGCGTTGGCGACCTCTTCCACGCTGAGCAGGCGCTTGATCAGCGACGTGGGACGATGGGTCTGGATGAAGTCCTTCTCCACCGCTTCCATCGCGATGCCCTGTTCCTTCGCGATCTTGCCGAAGAACTCGCTGACACCTTCCGACAGGGTCGGCCCGGGAAGGATCGCATTGACGGTAACGCCGGTACCGGCCAGCACCTCGGCCAGGCCGCGCGACACACCGAGCTGGGCCGTCTTCGTCACGCCGTAGTGGACCATCTCGGCCGGCACCTGCACACCCGATTCGCTCGAGATGAACTGCACGCGGCCCCAGCCACGTTCGGCCATGCCCTTGGCGTAATGACGCGACAGGCGAACGCCCGAGTTCACGTTCACTTCGAAGAAGCGCGTCCATTCCGCGTCGTCGATGGCGAAGAAATCCTTCGGCTCGAAAATGCCCAGGTTGTTCACCAGGATGTCGGTGTCCGGCACGGCGCGGGTCAGCGTCGCCGCCCCTTCGGCCGTGCCAAGGTCGGCGGCCACACCGGTGACGGTGGCGTTCGGCGCGGCTTTCTTCACGGCAGCGATGGCGTCGTCCACACGTGCCTGGGTGCGCCCGGTCACGACCACGGCAGCCCCCGCGACGGCCAGGCCGGTGGCGATGGCCAGGCCGATGCCAGCGGTGGAGCCGGTGACGATGGCATGGCGCTGGCTGAGATCGATGTGCATGGGGTGGCTCCGGACAGGAAAGGATCACCTTATCGTCGGGGCGCAGCCGGCGGGGATCAATTGCCGGCCGGGCAAAAGAGCCTTTCCGCCGGGGAAAGGGCGGATCAGCGCGGCACGTCGGCGTCGATGCGGGTCTCGCCCTCAAACACGCCGTGGGGCCCGAAGCGACGCTCGCCGATCATCGTGCGACCCTCGTTGTCGACGAGGATCACGGTGCTGGCGCGCGTGCCGTAGTGTTCCCCGACGATGAACGCGCTGGAGAGGAAACGCTCGCGCTCGATGCCGATACCCGTGTCCGGCAGCACGTCGTCGGGCCAGACGCCGCGATCGGCCAGCAGCGCGAACAGCCTGTCAGGGTCGCCGCTGCCGTCTTGCGCCAGCCAGTCGCCAAGCCGCTGGACCAGCGCGCGCGTCTTCGGCCACGGCGCGTTGAAGTCGGCATTGCTCAGGCCATGCACGCCGGCGGCCACCGGCTGCGCACGGGCCACAGGGTGGTTGCCCAGGTAGTACGCGTCGTCATGATCGAAGGTCAGCAGGTTGAACGGTCGATAGTCCCGCGCGCTGGCCATCAGTTCGATGGCGTGGGTGCGTGCGGGCAACGTGGCGCCGAGATAGTCGGCCACCAGCAGGCCCCGTGACAGGCCACTGTGGTCGGCATGCATGTCGCGCACGTTGGTGATCACGCCGACGCGTCCATCCGGGGCGACGCCGGCCCAGGTACCGCCGGCCTCGAGGTCACGACCCGCGAGGATCTGCGGCGCCTCGTCCCACGCGGCCAGCGGCGCCGTCGGCCGCGCATGGAACTCGTCGCGGTTGGCGACCAGCACCAAACGCCACTGCGGGTGGGCGCGCCAGGCAAAAGCGATCAGGCACATGGCAGCGTCGGGGCGTGCAGCGGCATGCGCCCATTGTGCGCCCCGTAGGTCACGATGACCATGTAGGAGCGCACGATGTGCGCGATGGGGGGTGCGTCATCGCCGCTTCGTCGGCTTTTCGCGCACATCGTGCGCTCCTACACGCGGCTTTTCGCGCACATCGTGCGCTCCTACACGGCCTGGCGGAGGGGGGCCGTGTGTTTTGCGGTGGCGAGCATGCGGACGATGGAGGCGGCGGCTTCGCGGCCATCGTAGACGGCACGGACGACCAGATCGGCGCCGCGCACGTTGTCGCCACCGGCAAACACCTGCGGATGGCTGGTCTGCAGCGGCAGGCGACCTTCGCCACCGACCGCGATGCGTCCGCTGTGATCGCGTTCGATGCCGAAGGCGTCGCACCAGTCGGGCGGACTCGGCTGGAATCCGAAGGCCTGGATGACGACGTCGGCCGGCAGGTCGGTTTCGCTGCCTTCGATGTTCTGCGGACGCGGGCGACCGTCGAGGCCCGCCACCAGTTGGGTCTCGACGACGCGAACGGCGGTGATGCGGCCGTCCTCACCCAGCAGGGCCATCGGCTGGCGCTGGAACAGGAAGCGCACGCCCTCCTCGCGGGAATAGCCGACTTCGCGGCGCGAGCCGGGCATGCTCGGCTCGTCGCGACGGTACACGCAGGTGACCGAGGCGGCACCCAGGCGGATGGCCGTGCGGTTGCAGTCCATGCCGGTATCGCCACCGCCCAGCACCACGACGTGCTTGCCGGCGAGGTCGTACTCGGCGGACGGCTCCTCGTCGCGCAGCAGCCGCTCGGTGTTGCCGATGAGGAAGGGCAAGGCATCATGCACGCCCGCCAGGTCACGACCTTCCAGTTGGCCGTCCACGTAGGTGTACGCACCGGTGCCGACGAACACGGCGTCGTAATCGGCGAGCAGGTCGTCGAACGCGATGTCGCGCCCGATCTCCACGCCGAGGTGGAAGGTAACGCCCATGCCCTCGAGCACCATGCGCCGCGTGCGCACGATCGCCTTGTCGAGCTTGAACGGCGGGATGCCGAACGTCAGCAGGCCGCCGATCTCGTGCTGCCGGTCGAACACATCGGCAGCGATGCCCGCGCGACGCAGGCGATCCGCGCAGGACAGCCCGGCCGGACCGGCACCGACGATGGCCACTCGCGCACCGGTGTCCTTCACCCGTGACAGGTCGGGGCGCCAGCCCTGGCGGATGGCTTCGTCCGTGGCCCAGCGCTCGACGCTGCCGATGGTGACGGCGCCGAAATCGCCCTGCTCCAGCGTGCATGCGCCCTCGCACAGGCGATCCTGCGGGCACACGCGACCACAGATTTCCGGCAGCGGATTGGTCTCGTGCATCAGCGTGGCCGCTTCGAACAGCCGTCCGTCCTGGACCAGCTTCAGCCAGTTCGGGATGTAGTTGTGCACCGGGCAGGCGTGCTCGCAGTACGGGTTGCCGCAGTCGATGCAGCGTTCGGACTGCGCGGCGGCCTCCGGAGGGGCGAAGTCGCCGGAGATTTCGCCGTATCCCAGCACACGCACGGCGACCGGCACCGTGCGTGGCGTCTGTCGCGGGATCTCGAGGAAACGGAAATCCTTGCTGCTCATGCGGCACTCCGCAGTTCTTCCGCCAGCGCATCGAGGCTGGCGGCCTTGGGTTTGACCAGCCAGAACCGCTGCAGCAGGCCACGGAAATCGCCCAGCACCTGGCGGCCCCAGGCGGAGTCGGTGAGTTCGGCATGCCGGGCGATGAGCTGGCGCAGGTGCTGCATGTAGTGTTCCATGCCCTCGTGCGAGATACGCACGATGTCGACGAGTTCGTGGTTGTAGCAATCGACGAAGTTGCGCTCGATGTCGAGTACGTAGGCGAAGCCGCCGGTCATGCCCGCGCCGAAGTTCAGCCCGGTGCGACCCAGCACCGCCACCACGCCGCCGGTCATGTATTCACAGCAGTGATCGCCGGCGCCCTCGACGACGGCCAGCGCCCCGGAATTGCGCACGGCGAAGCGTTCGCCGGCCTGGCCCGCGGCGTAGAGTTCGCCGCCGGTCGCGCCGTAGAGGCAGGTGTTGCCGATGATCGAGGCATCCTGGCTGGCGAAGGGCGAATCCGCCGGCGGACGAATGACCAGACGGCCGCCCGCCATGCCCTTGCCCACGCCGTCGTTGGCCTCGCCGGTGAGGTCGATATGCACGCCGGCGGCATTCCATGCGCCGAGGCTCTGCCCGGCGGAGCCGAACAGGTGCAGGTTGACCGGCTTGCCGCTCATGCCCATGTCGCCCCAGCGACGGGCCACGTCACCGGAAAGACGCGCGCCGATGGCGCGGTCGGTGTTGACGATGGGATAGGTGAAGCTGCCGCCCAGGCCATCCGTGACCGCTTCGCGGGTTTCCGCGGCGATGCGGCTGGCGAGGGTGGCCGGATCGCGCATGGGGTTGCGCGCGAAAGTGCAGGCGAAGTCCACCTTCGTACCCAGGCCGTCCTCGCTGATGAGCGGGGCCAGGTCCAGGCGCTCCTGCACGATGGTAACGCCCTCGCGCTGTTTGAGGCGCCCGCTCTGGCCGATCAGCTCGGCCAGCGAACGCACGCCCAGTTGCGCGAGGTGGCGACGGACATCCTCCGCGATGAAGCGGAAGTAGTTCATCACCATCTCGGGGAGGCCGATGAAGTGTTTCTGCCGCAGCACGGGATGCTGCGTGGCCACGCCCGTGGCGCAATTATTGAGATGGCAGATGCGCAGGTACTTGCAACCCAGCGCCACCATCGGGCCGGTGCCGAAGCCGAAGCTTTCAGCACCCAGCAGCGCAGCCTTGATGACGTCGAGGCCGGTCTTCAGGCCACCGTCCGTCTGCAGGCGCACGCGACCGCGCAGGTCGTTCAGGCGCAACGTCTGCTGGGTTTCCGCCAGGCCCAGTTCCCACGGCGTGCCCGCGTACTTGATCGAGGTGAGCGGGCTGGCGCCGGTGCCTCCGTCGTGGCCGGACACGGTGATCAGGTCGGCGCCGGCTTTCACCACGCCCGCGGCCACCGTGCCGACGCCCGCGTGCGAGACGAGCTTGACCGAGATCAGTGCCTTCGGATTCACTTCCTTGAGGTCGTGGATCAGCTGGGCCAGGTCTTCGATGGAATAGATGTCGTGGTGCGGTGGCGGCGAGATCAGGCCGATGCCCGGCTTGGCGTAACGCAGCCGCGCAATGGTGGCATCGACCTTGTGACCGGGCAGCTGGCCACCCTCGCCCGGCTTGGCACCCTGGGCGATCTTGATCTGCAACACCTCGGCGTTGACCAGGTAGCTCGGGGTGACGCCGAAACGACCCGAGGCCACCTGCTTGATCTTCGACGCGCGCTCGGTGCCGTAGCGCGAGGGGTCCTCACCGCCTTCGCCCGAGTTGCTGCGCGCACCGAGCCGGTTCATCGCGATGGCGAGTGCCTCGTGTGCTTCCGGCGACAGGGCGCCCAGCGACATGCCCGCGGAGTCGAAGCGGCGGAGGATGTCCTCCACGGGCTCGACCTGGTCCAGCGGGATCGGCGTACCGACGCGCGGCACCAGCAGGTCGCGCAGTGCCGAAGGCGGTCGCGTGTCCACATGGTGCGCGTAGGCTTCGTAGTCGGCGTAGTTGCCCGTGCGCACCGCCACCTGCAGCGTGGCGATGACATCGGGGTTGTACATGTGGAACTCGCCGCCGTGCACGTACTTGAACAGGCCGCCGGCACGCAGTGCATGCGCTTCGTCCCAGGCTTCCGCGGCCAGCAGGCGTTGCTCGCGTTCCAGGTCGTCGAAGGTGGAGCCACCGATACGCGATGGCGTACCCGGGAAACAGGCTGCCACCACTTCCGGCGACAGGCCGACGATTTCGAACAGCTGCGCACCGCGATAGCCCGCCACGGTGGAGATGCCCATCTTCGAGAGGATCTTCAACAGGCCCTTGCGGATACCGCGGCGGTAGTTGCGGCCGATCTCGCGCGGTGCGCCCTCGCCGTTGCGGATGTGTCCGCTGCGGCCCATGTCGAACAGGCTCTGGTAGGCCAGCCACGGATAGATGGCCGTGGCACCGAAACCGATCAGGCAGGCGAAGTGGTGGGGATCGCGTGGCGTGGCCGTCTCGACCATGATGTTGCACTGGCAGCGCAGGCCCTTGTCGACCAGCCGCGCGTGCACGGCGCCGGTGGCCAGCAGCGCATGGATGGGCAGGAGGTCGCGACGCGGGTAGCGGTCGCTCAGGAACACGATGCGCACGCCCTTGCGCACGGCGGCTTCCGCCTCGTCGCAGAGTTGGGCCAGCGCCTGTTCGAGGGTTTCGTCCGCGCCGTACATGAGGTCGAAGCGCGGCGTGTCCGCGTACTCCGGATTGGCCAGGATCTGGCGCAGCTTGCGCTGGGAGAGGATCGGCGAGTTGAGCAGGATCTGACGGGCGTTCTCCGGCCCGAGGTCGAAGATGTTGCGCTCCTGGCCGATCTGGGTGACCAGCGACATCACCAGCCGCTCGCGCAGCGGATCGATCGGGGGGTTGGTCACCTGGGCAAAGCCCTGGCGGAAGCGGTCGAACAGCGGGCGGATCTGCCGCGACAGCACGGCCATGGGCGTGTCGTCGCCCATCGAACCGGTGGCCTCGGCTTCGGTTTCGGCCAGCACCTTCAGTACCGACTCGCACTCCTCCCGCGACAGGCCGAAGAGCTTCTGGTAGCGGCGCAGTTCGTCCGCCGGCAAGGGCTCGGCGGCCAGGCTGGGATCGATCAGGTCGGATTCGAGATAGGTGACGCCTTCGCGCAGCCAGTCGCGGAACGGGGCACGCCCACGGTTGATCGCATCGATGTCGGCATCGCGCAGCAGGCGATGCTCGCGGAAATCGACGGCGATCATCTCGCCCGGCGCAAGGCGACCCTTGGCGACGATGCGCGCCGACGGGACATCCCACAGGCCGGCTTCGGAGGCCACGATCAGGTGGTTGTCGTCCGAGAGCGCCCAGCGCGCCGGACGCAGGCCGTTGCGGTCCAGCGTGCAGGCGGCATAGCGTCCGTCGCAGATGACCAGGCCGGCCGGGCCGTCCCAGGGTTCGCTGTGCAGCGCGTAGTATTCGTAGAACGCGGCCAGGTCTTCGTCGATGTCCTCGCGCGCGGCGTAGGCCGGCGGCACCAGCACACGCATGGCGGTGAGCAGGTCCATGCCACCCATCAGCAGCACTTCGAGGGCGTTGTCGAGGCTTTCCGAGTCCGAGCCGCTCTGGCGCACCAGCGGACCGATGTCCGACAGGTCAACGTGCTCGGAGCGCATGACGGCCGTGCGTGCCTGCATCCAGCGACGATTGGCGCGGATGGTGTTGATCTCGCCGTTGTGCGCCAGCAGGCGGAAAGGCTGGGCCAGTCGCCACTGCGGCGAGGTGTTGGTCGAGAAGCGCTGGTGGAAGACCACCGCGTCCGCCACCAGGGCCGGATGGGCGAGGTCGGGATACACCTGGCGCAGGCGGCCGGGCGCGGCCATGGCCTTGTAACCGATGACCTCACCGGACAGCGAGACCACGTAGAACTGCCTGTCGTCGGCAAGGCGCAGTTCCGTGCGACGACGCGCCCGGAACAGCGCGGCCTCGAACGCCGCGACGGGCATGTCGCCCGGGGCGTCGACGAATACCTGCCGCACGCGCGGCATGGACGACGCAGCCAGCGGGCCGCAGGCCGCGGTATCGACGGCGACATCACGCCAGCCGGCGACGGAAAGTTTCACCGCCGCCAGCTCGTCCTCGAGCACCCGGGCCGCGGCATCGTCGCCCTGCGGATCGAGGAACACCACGCCCGCGGCGAAGTGCGTAGCCAGCGTGATGCCCGCTTCTCCAGCGAGCGCGCGCAGCCACTCCACCGGGCGCCGGATGAGCACGCCGCAGCCGTCGCCGCTGATGCCGTCGGCATTGACGCCACCGCGGTGGGAAAGACGGGCGAGTGCGTCGAACGCCGTGTCGACCAGCGCGGCGCTGGCGTGACCGTCGATCTGCGCGACGAGACCGAAGCCGCAGCTGTCGTGTTCGAACGCCTCGTCATAGAGGCGCGGAATGCCTTGCTTCACCATCCGCCTCCTGGTGGCTTGGTTTTGCTGGGGTGGCGCATGCGTGGCCCCACGGCCTGGAACGGCCGACTCTTCACGCATGCGCAGAGGACGAGCGACCCACTTTAGTCACATTTGCCGCGGCGCGTCAAAGCGTTCGGACGTCCAAACACGAATGCAACGAAAATCTTACGGACGGCCCCCGCAGACCACTGCGCGCGAATGGCGCCCGTCAGCGCCTGCAAGGCCATACCAGCCCCTGCCGCCGGTCCGTGCCGGCCGGGCGGCCGTTCGACCGGCACCGGTGGCGCGGCGGGGTACGGAGCCCCTCGGGGCATTCCCGGGCACGGACAGGCGGCCCGCCCCCGGGATGGGTAATAATCGCCGGATGCGCCCACGTCCCCGCCTCGCCTTCATCCTCGCCCTCGCCGCTGCCTCCCTCTCGCCCACGCCACCCGCCCTGGCGGCCCAGGATGCGAAGGCACGGACGCAGCAGGAGGAAACCCGGCAGAAGCTGGAAGGTGTCCGCAAGGACATCGACAACCTGACGAAGGAACAGCGCGAGACGGCCAACGCCCGCGACAGCGCCAATGCCGCGCTGGCGAAACAGGCCGAGCAGGTCTCGGCTGCGGCGAAGGCCGTGCGCGCCACCGACGGCGACCTGCAGCAGCGCCAGCACGACCTCGAACAGCTGAACGCGCAGCGCGCCAGCATGGAAGCCGGTCTCTCGAAGCAGAAGGATGCCCTGGGCGACCTGCTGCGCGCCACCTACACGCTGGGCCGTGGTTCCGACCTGCAATTGCTGCTGGGCGACGAGGACGTCAACCGGATATCCCGCGCCCTGGCGTATTCACGTTACTTCCAGGACAACCGGGTCGAGAAGATCCACGGGCTGCTGGCGGATCTTTCCCGCCTGCAGGAGGTCGAAGCTGCCATCACGGCCGAACAGCAGAAACTCGAGGCCACCCGGGCGGAGCGCGAGGCACGCGCCGCCGAACTGGAGAAGCAGCGGACCAGCCAGGCGAAACTGGTGGCCGAGGCGGATTCGAAATACAAGGACCAGGCCCAGCGCATCGCCGCCCTCAAACAGAACGAGCAGGACATGAACGCGCTGGTCGCGCGACTGCAGAAAGTGATCGACGAGGCGGCCAAGGCGGCCGAGCCCGCACCGGCGCCCAAGGGCGCGCCCGCCGCCGCACCGGTGGGCAACCTGCGCGGCAGCCTGCCCTGGCCGACCAACGGGCCGGTGCACGCCTTCGGCAGCGGTGTGATCATCGTCGCGCCGCGCGGCAGCGAGGTAAAGGCCGTGGCGCGTGGTCGCGTGGTGTTCGCGAACTTCCTGCGCGGCTACGGCATGATGATCATCGTCAACCACGGCAACGGTTTCATGAGCATGTACGGCAACAACGAGACGCTGCTGCACGGCGTGGGCGACATGGTGGAGGCCGGCGAAGCCGTCGGCACGGCCGCCGCGCCCGCCGGTGACAACGGCGCGTACTTCGAGCTGCGCCAGGGTGGCAAGCCCATCGATGCGCGCGGCTGGTTGAGCAAGAAGCATTGATCCCGGAGACACGCATGCGCCAGCACCCCCTTCGTCTCGCCCTCGCACTGGCTCTTGCCGGTGCGGTGACGGTTCCTGCCGCCGATGCACAGCAGGCGAAGCCGACGCCCATCCGGCAGCCCGATGCGCCCGCGGCGTCGTCCACGTCGGCCGCCAAGGTGGCCAGCCAGGCCGACGACACGGTGGACCTAGACGACATTCGCAATTTCACGCGGGTGTACCACATCGTCCAGCAGGCCTATGTCGAGAAACTGGACAACAAGACGATCATGAAGGCCGCCATTGGCGGCATGCTGCAGAACCTCGACCCGCACAGCGAATACCTCGACAAGGAAGGCCTGGCCGAACTCGATGAAGACACCACGGGCCAGTACGGTGGCCTGGGCATCGAGGTACTGCAGGTGGACGGCACTCTGAAGATCGTCTCGCCGATCGACGACACGCCCGCCTCGCGCGGTGGCATCAAGGCCGGCGACACCATCCTCAAGGTGGACGGCACGGTCGTCGACAGCCAGAACATCGACGACGCGTTCAAGAAATTGCGCGGCGATCCCGGCAGCAAGGTCACGCTGACGATCCTGCACGAGAAATCGGACAAGCCGATCGACGTGCCCCTGGTGCGCGAACGCATCGCGGTCACCAGCGTCAAGCTTCGCCAGCTCGATCCGGGGTATGTCTACATCCGCATCAGCCAGTTCCAGGAAGATACCTCGACCGACCTGGACACGAAGCTGGCGGCATGGATCGCGAAGAACGGCGCGCCCAAGGGCGCGGTACTGGACCTGCGCTCCAACCCCGGCGGCCTGCTGACCACGGCCGTGGGCGTAGCCGACACCTTCCTCGACGCGGGTACCATCGTCACGACCAAGGGCCGCCTGCAGGACGCCAACCTGCGCTTCGACGCGCACCCCGGCGACCTGTTGAAGGGCGCACCGATGATCATCCTGGCCGACAACGGCACGGCGTCCGCGGCGGAGATCGTCTCCGGTGCGCTCAAGGACAACCATCGCGCGCTGATCATGGGCCGGCGCACGTTCGGCAAGGGCGTGGTGCAGACCGTACTGCCACTGGACGCGGACCACGCGGTGAAGATCACCACGGCGCGGTATTACACGCCCAACGGCACGTCGATCCAGGCCGAGGGAATCAAACCCGACATCGCGCTGGCGGATCTGTCGGTGACCAAGAGCGAGACGGCACCCCAGCTGATCGGCTCCGAGGCCGACCTGCCCAACCACCTGGTCAACGAAAAAGCCTCGGCCGACGAGAAGGGCGCCGCCGATGACGACGGCAAGCTGGCCACTCAGGATTACGCGCTGTCGCAGGCACTGAACGTACTGAAGGGCCTGGCGCTGGGTCGCGCTGCCACGCACACCCCTTAGGCCGGCAACCCCGCAGGCCATGACGCGCACCGCGCCGCAGCCGCGCGCGATGCGGGCCGCCGGGTCAGGCGATGGGGTCCGCCGGCGCGGGCTTGAGCAGGAACTTCACGGCCAGCAGCCCGAGCTCGTAGAGGATGCACATGGGCACGGCCAGCATCACCATGGACAGCAGGTCCGGCGGCGTAATGAACGCCGCGATGGCGAACGCGCCGACGATGGCGTAGCCCCGGCCCTTGCTGAGTTTTTCCGCATCCACGACGCCGATCGCGGCCAGGATGACCACCGCCACCGGCACTTCGAAGCACAGGCCGAAGGCGAAGAACATCAGCATGACGAAATCGAGGTAATGCGTGATGTCGGTCATCATCGCGACGCCATCGGGCGTGACCGCATTGAGGAACTTGAACGCCGCCGGCAACACGACGAAATAGGCGAACGCGCAGCCTGAGTAGAACAGCACCAGCGACGCCACCAGCAACGGCCGGGCCAGGCGCTTTTCGTGCCGGTACAGCCCGGGGCTGACGAAGGCCCACAGCTGGTAGAGGATCATCGGCATGCTGATGAACAGCGCGCAGAAGAACGCCAGTTTCAACGGCGTGACGAACGGGCTGGCCACCTCCGTGGCGATCAGGTGCGCGCCCTGCGGCATGCGCTCGACCAGTGGCTTGGCCAGTTCGGCGTAGAGGTGGTTGGCCACGGGTACGAGTGCCAGCAACACCACCAGCAGGACGACGATAGCGCGCAGCAGGCGGGAGCGCAGTTCGATCAGGTGGGAGAACAGGCCTTCTTCGACGACGTCGTCGCTGGAGGGGCCGGTGTCAACGGGGCTCATGTGGTTCGTTCCGGGGCGGCGTGGATTCGCCGTAGGCCAGGGGGAGCATGTCGCGTGCCGGATCGGGCACGCGGCCCTCGGCATGGGCTACCTGCGGCTCGGTAAAGGCGTCGCGCGCCTGCTCCCCGGCCTGCCGAGCCTCGCCCGCCGCGGCGCGGAAATCCTCGCGGACGCTGTTACCAGCGGCACGGATGTCATCGCGCACGCTGTCGTGGGTGGCCCGGGCGTGCTCGGCCGTCTCGCGCAGGGTGCGCTTGATTTCCTCGGCCTGGATCTCCCGCTCGACTTCGGACTTCACGCTGTCCCAGCCGTTGCGCATGCGCCGCAGCAGGGCGCCCGCCGTGCGCGCGGCATGGGGCAGGCGCTCGGGGCCGAGCACGATGAGCGCCACTACCGCGAGCAGCAGCAATTTACCGAAGCTGATCTCGATCATGGCGCCGCCGGGATCACGGAGTGCGGTCGCGCGGCTCGACGGTTTCGGTGTGGGTCGGCGGCACCGGGGTGACCGGCGGCGGATCGGCGCGCAGTTTGTCTTCGCGCTCGCGGGCCGCCCGTGCTTCTTCGTCGCCGTCCAGGCCCTTCTTGAAGTCGCGCATGGCACCGCCCAGGTCCGAGCCGATGTTGCGCAGCTTACGCGTGCCGAAGATGAGCACGACGACGAGCAGCAGGAGGACGATGTGGGTAATGCTCATGAAAACCTCTCAGGCCCCGCTCTGGGAGCCGGTGGGACGGCCCGCGCGCCACGCGGCGCAACGGGTTGGGACGACGATCAGCGGTTAGTGTACTCCTCCAGCTTATCCCTGAAATCGACTACTTCGCTGGGGACGTTTGTCACGCCGCCTTCGAAAATGCGACGCGGCGTGATGCCGGGGCCGTAGATCTGCTCGTTGGTGTCCTCGTCGATGGCGATGCGGCTGCCATCCAACGCGACACCGGCGAACAGGCCCTTGGCGCGCGAATAGGTGTAGATCTCGGCCTTCATCTGGCCATCGGTGGCCGCCGTCGCAGAGCGACCGACCGGGCCCGCCGCCGCGGAGGCGTTGGCACCCATCGTGAACTTGCCGTTGATGATGCCGTCGATGCCGCGATCGGTGCGGAAAACGAGGATGACATCGGTGGACTGGATACCGGCCTGGAAGCCGACGCCGGCACCACCCACCGAGATGAAGTTGGGATTGGACCAGGTACCGTCGTGCGTCTTGATCGAGATCAGGCCTTCGCCCTTGGAACCGGAGAACACGAAGCCGCCCTTGACCATGCCCGGGATGATGGCGATGGCGCGCGCGTTCCTGAGCAGGTCGGCCGGCAGCGATTTGTCCGGGGCGTCGTCCATCATTTCGGACAGCACCCGCACGGCCTCGCGCGCCTGTTTGCGCGGCGGATCGGCGGCCTGGACGGCCAGCGACGGCAGCAGGGCGAGCAGGCCCAGGGCGAGCAGGCGAAACGGACGAGATGACATCGGGTGGCTCCTTTCGTGACGCGGAATGGCAGCGGGTGCGACAGGGACTACAGGCCTCGACACCCCGGCATATGGCAGACTGCGACGATCCTCGCGAATGCCGGACACCGATGCCTGGTTCACCAAACTATACCGGCCTTGCCGGCTATTCCCACGACACCGTGCCCCAGGCCGGTGTGCTGCTGGTTAATCTCGGTACACCTGAAGCCCCCACCGCGGCGGCCGTACGCCCCTATCTGGCCGAATTCCTCGGCGATCCGCGGGTCATCGAGTACCCGCGACTGCTGTGGAAGGCGATCCTGCACGGCGTGATCCTGCGGGTGCGCCCCAAGCGCTCCGCCCACGCCTATTCGCGTGCGTGGACTCCCGAGGGCTCACCCCTGCGCACGGGCAGCGAGGCACTGGCCGCCGCCCTGCAGGCCGAGCTCGGCCGCCGTCGCAGCGGGCCCATCCGCGTGGCGCTGGCCATGCGCTACGGTCGGCCCAGCGTGGCCGCCACCATCGCGCAGTTGCAGCGCGAGGGCGTCCGCCGGTTGCTCGTGCTGCCGCTGTATCCGCAGTATTCCGCGACCTCCACGGGCAGCGTCTTCGACGCCGTGGCCGATACGATCAAGGGCCTGCGCTGGCCGCCGGAACTGCGGCAGGTCAACGATTACCACGACGAGCCCGCCTACATCGCCGCCCTGGCCGCCAGCGTGCGCGAGCATTGGCAACGCCACGGTCAGGGCGAGCGCCTGCTGATGAGCTTCCACGGCATTCCCGAGCGTTACGTGCGCAATGGCGATCCCTACTTCTGCCAGGCCCATGCCACCGCGCGCCTGCTGCGCGAAGCCCTCGGGCTCACGCCCGAGCAGGCGCCGATGAGCTTCCAGTCGCGCGTGGGACGCGAGCGCTGGCTGCATCCGTACACCGACGAGATGGTGAAGTCGCTGGGCGCCCAGGGCGTGAAGCGGATCGACGCGATCAGCCCGGGCTTCGCCGTGGACTGCCTGGAAACGCTGGAGGAAATCGCCATGCAGAATGCCGATTTCTTCCGCGAGGCGGGTGGCGAGACACTCCACTACATCCCCTGCCTCAACGCGCGCCCCGACCATGTGGGTGCCATCGCGGACCTGGTGCTGCGGCACACGCAGGGCTGGCCGGAGTTCGCCGAGGACTACGACGCGGCGGCCGTGGCCGGGCGCCTGGCCGCCTCGCGCGAACGCGCCCGCAAGGCCCACGCCGATGCGTGAGCTGCGTATCGCCCTTCCCGGAATGGAACTGGGCGGCATGAGCTGGGGCGAGCCGGACGCGGCACCGCTGGTCGCCCTCCATGGCTGGCTCGACAACGCGGCCAGCTTCGCGCGGCTTGGGCCGTTACTCGCGGATCGTTTCCACGTGATCGCCCTGGACCTTCCCGGCCACGGGCATTCGGATCACCTGCCCGAGAGCGCCACCTATACCCATCACGACTACGCACGCGCGGTGCTGCTGGCGGTCGATGCACTGGCCCTGCCCCGCTTCCACCTGCTCGGCCATTCGCTGGGCGCGGGCGTGGCCACCATGGTCGCCATCGCGGCCCCGGAGCGCGTGCGGGCACTGGCGTTGATCGAAGGCCTGGGGCCCCTGGGCGACGACGGCTCGCGCACCCTGGACCGGTTCCGTGAAGCGATGGCGCCGAGACCCGAAGGCAACCGGCCGCTGCGCGTCTTTCCCGCCATCGACGACGCCACACGGGCCCGCGCGCTGGCCAGCGGCCTCGATGCCGAACTGGCCCGCCCGATCGTCGAACGCGGCCTGCGCGAGGTCGATGGCGGCTACAGCTGGCGCAGCGATCCGCGCCTGTCACGCCCTACCGCCATCCGCCTCGCCGAGACGCAGATCATGTCGCTGCTGCTGGGTCTTGCCGCGCCGACCTCGTTGCTGCTCGCGCGTCCGCATCCGCCCTACCTCGAACCCGAGGCCCTGCAGGTGCGCATCGACTGCGTCGACCATATCGAGGTGACCCACATGGACGGCGGCCATCACCTGCACCTGGAACACCCCGACGCCGTGGCGACCTGGATGCACGGGATGCCATGACCGGCGGCCATCGCTCCCTGCTCGCGTGGGTCACCCGTCTCTTCCCGCTCTGGGCGATCGTCGTCTCACTGGTCGCCTACCTGCACCCCGGGGTGTTCCTGCCGGCGGGCGCATGGATCGTCCCGCTGCTCATGCTGGTGATGTTCGGCATGGGCGTGACCTTGAGCCTCGACGATTTCAGGCGCGTGCTGCTACGCCCGCTGCCGGTGCTCGCCGGCACTTTCCTGCATTACCTGGTGATGCCGCTGGCCGCCTGGGCACTGACCCGCGCGTTCGCCATGCCGCCGGACCTCGCCGCGGGCATGATCCTCGTGGGCAGTGTCGCCAGTGGCACCGCCTCCAACGTCATCATCTACCTTGCCAAGGGCGACGTCGCACTGTCGGTCACGCTGTCGTCGGTATCGGCACTGGTGGGCGTGGTCGCCACGCCGCTGCTCACGCGGCTGTATGTGGATACGCGGGTAGCACCGGACACATGGGCGATGCTGGTGAGCATCGTGCAGATCGTGGCGCTACCGATCGGACTGGGGCTGCTTGTCCACCACACGCTGCGCGGCGTCGTGCGGCGGATCGAACCGGGCCTGCCCCTGTTCTCGATGACTTGCGTACTGATCCTGATCGGGGCCGTGGTCGCCGCCAGCCAGCCGTCCATCGCCACGGTGGGCGCGATCACCGTCGTCGCCGTGATCCTGCACAACGCCATGGGGCTGTTGGGCGGTTACTGGGGCGGCCGGTTGTTCGGCTTCGACGAATCGACGTGCCGCACCCTGGCCATCGAAGTGGGCATGCAGAACTCCGGACTGGCCGCGACGCTCGGCAAGCTCTATTTTTCGCCCCTGGCCGCGCTGCCCGGTGCGTTGTTCTCGGTATGGCACAACCTGTCGGGCTCGATGCTGGCGGGATACTGGTCGGGCAAGCCGACGCGTAAGGTCGGGTGAACCGGCCGGCCCGTCAGACGACGGGCTCGAGGCGGAAACCGGGCTGCACGATCGGATCGACCAGCCAGTGGTCGGCCAGCAGAAACGCGAACAACACCATCAGGTACACGATGGAATAGTTGAACATCTTCATGGCGAACAGTTCGTCGGGCGGGTTGAACATGCGCGCGGCGTACCAGAGGAAGCCCAGGCCCAGGATCACCGCGCCGAACAGGTAGATCAGGCCGCTCATGCCGGTGAAGAACGGCAGCATGGTCACGACGAACAGCAGGATCGTGTAGAACAGGATGTGCCAGCGTGTGAACACCACGCCGTGGGTCACCGGCAGCATCGGCACCTGCGCGCGGGAGTAATCGTCGACGCGGAAGATCGCCAGCGCCCAGAAGTGCGGCGGCGTCCACACGAAGATGATCAGCAGCAATTGCAGCGCGAAGGGGTGCAACGAGCCCGTGACCGCCGTCCAGCCCAGCATCGGCGGCGCGGCGCCGGCCAGCCCGCCGATCACGATGTTCTGCGGCGTCGCGCGCTTGAGGTAGGCGGTGTACACCACCGCATAGCCGATCAGCGAGAAGAACGTCAGCACTGCCGTCAGCATGTTCACCAGGAACACCAGCACCAGCATCGATACGATGCCCAGTGTCATGGCGAAGACGAACACCTGCATCGGGGTGAGCTGGCCGGTCGCGAGCGGGCGGTGCGAGGTGCGCGCCATCAGCTTGTCGATGCGCTGGTCGATCAGGTGGTTGAACGCGGCCGCCGATGCGGACGCCAGCCAGATGCCCAGCGTGCCGAACAACGCCGCATGCCACGTCGGCAGCACGCGGCGGCCGTCGGCATCCACGGCCAGGAACATGCCGATGACGGCGCAGAAGACCAGCATCGCGACGACGCGCGGCTTGGTCAGCTCGAAATATTGCGCGGCTTTGCTCACGGGAACTCCGGGGTGACAGGCAGTCGCTGCGTGCTGGCCAGCGCGGCCAGCAGCGTGAACAGCAGCAGTGCGGCCACGCCATTGTGCGCCGTGGCCACCGGCAACGGCAGGCCCAGGTGCACGTTGCCGATGCCCAGCAGCACCTGGGCCACCAGCACCACCGCCACGGCGATGCCGACCTTGCGCAGGCCGCCACGCGCCAACCGGTGCGACAGCCAGCCCAGGTAGAGGAAGGTGACCAGCGCACCGATGCGGTGCGCCATCTGGATTGCACTGCGCGCGGCCATGTCGAGCACGCCACCCTCGTAGTTCACGCCGATGCCGCGCCACAGGACGAACGCCTGCGGGAAGTCGGTCTGCGGCCACCACTGCCCGAGGCATTGCGGGAAGTCCGTGCCGCAGGCCAGCGCCGCGTAGTTGGAACTGGTCCAGCCACCCAGCGCGATCTGGCAGACCAGCACCGCGATACCGACGGCGACCGGCGTGCGCAGCGCGGCGAAGCGATCGTCCGGTGTGCCGACACGCCACCAGCGCAAGGCAGCCCAGGCCAGCAGCGCGAACGTGGCAAGGCCGCCGAGCAGGTGGCCCATCACCACGATCGGCTTGAGCAGCAGGGTGACCGTCCACATGCCCAGCATGGCCTGGAAGATGATGACCGCCAGCGCCGCTACACCGATGCGCCATGCACCGGGACGCCTCAGCGTGGCCGCGGCGACCAGCGGCAACGCGATGGCCAGCGCGGACAGCAACGAGGACACCATGTAGGCCCCGCGCATGTACATGGCCACGCCGGCGGCGGCGAACACCGCCGAGGCCAGCACGGCGACCACCGCCATGCGCCGGCGCCACGCCGACATCACCGCGATGGCCAGCACCATGAAGCCGAGGCTGCCGGCGAGGAAGCGATGCACCTGCTCACGCCATGCCTTGTGCGTCTCGTAGGGCCGGTCCGGGAAGGCCTCGTTGGCGCGGGCGATGTCCTGGGCGTGGCCGGGCCAGGTGGCCTTGCCGTAGCACGTCGGCCAATCCGGGCAGGACAGGCCCGCGTTGGACAGGCGCACGAAGGCACCGAACATCACGATGCAGAACGCGAACAAGGCCGCCAGCAGGGCCAGCATGCGCAGGGCTTTCAGGGCACGGGAAGACATCAGCGGATCACCTTCTGCATGTCCTTGCGCAGGCCGCTCGGGTCGAAGCCCGCGGGATACCAGGACAGGGCGGTGGCATTGGATTCGACCAGCACGGCGGCGACCGTGTCCGGCTCGGTGGGACGGAAACTGTCGAAGGCCTTCGCGGCATCGGTGCCGATCGCCCAGTCAGGCATGACGCCCTCCGCGCCGGGCGCCGTGGGTGGCGTGCCGAGGTAGAGCAGGCGCAGGCGATCGGCGTTGCGGTTCAGCACGATGCGGGCGTTGCGCATCAGGGCCAGCGTCTGCAGGCATTGCGCCGCGCACCCCGGGCCGGGCAACGCGACCAGCGTGAGGCGCGGCTCGCTGTCGCGCCAGGCCCACGGTCGCCCGGCGACATCGACATGGACATCGGCGACGCTGCGCTGCGGAACGATCGGGCGTCCGTTGCCCTTGCCTTCCGGCTGCCAGCCGCTGAGCGTAAGGAGTCCGGCCGCGGCGATCGGCGCCAGGAACACCAGCATGATCAGCACGAGCTTGAACCGGCCGGTGCCGGGCGTGCGGGGGGATACGTTCGGATCGGTCATGAAGACGGGGGCCGGTTCGGGCGTCGCTTGCGATGCAGGAGGACGAAGATCACCACCGCCGCGAGGGCGAAGGTGAACCACTGGAAGGCATAGGCGCGGTGGCGGGCGGGCGGCATGAAGCCCGGGGTCCAGTCGCGTGCGTAGATGCTGGCCGGATCGGCGTCCAGGAGGAGGACACGAGGATACAGCGCGCGCCCCAGGTCGTGGCCGATCTCGGCGAGGTCGACATAGACCATGGTCTTTTCGGCGCCGTGCTGCTCCGGCAGGCGGTCGCCCCCGAGCCTTACCCCGACACCGGGCGACGGCACATAGAGCCCGCGCAGCGTGGTGGGGCCGGCGGGAAGCGGCGGCAGCCGCGGGTTGCCCCCCCCCTCCTTCGGCAGGAAGCCGAGATCGACCAGCAGCCACGGCACGCTGCCCTGGGGAGCGAAGGGCGCGTACACGTGCACGCCCACCCGACCCGCATGGGTCTGGTCGTCCAGCAGGTAATAGTGACCGGGCAGGAAGCTGCCGCTCACCGCATACCGGGGATAACGATCCACCGGCGGCTGTGCGGCGGCGGGACCGAAGGCTTCCACGCCCGCCGAGGCGGATGCGGCGTAGCGCCGCAGCAGTTCGTCCTTCTCATCCGCGCGGTGCAGCTGCCACATGCCCAGGCGCACGAAAGCGAGCACACCCACCAGCGTGAGTGCGACAGCGAACCACGTCGGGCGGCGCAGGAAAGTCATGCAAGACGCCCCGTGGCCACGGCTATACTCGAATTGTCGATAGGGCGCGGAGCCGTCACGTGGAAACCATCTACAAATATGCGCTGGTGATCCTGCTGCTCGTGGTGTTGTTCAACCTCGGGCAGGCCCTGTTCTTCATGATGACCGACAAGGGCCAGAGCAAGCGCACCGTATGGGCGCTCACCCGCCGGATCGGACTCTCGTTGCTGCTCATCGCCATGGTGGCGCTGGGCATCTTCATGGGGTGGCTACACCCCCACGGGGTCGGTCAATTCTAGCGCGCGTGGCCGGGGGGCCAAGGCGCGGTGCGGCAATCGGTGCCGCAAGGACGATCAGGCCAGGGCGGCCAGGACGTTGTGGGGGTCCTTGCCGATGGCGCGCAACAGCGCCCGGGCCGGGCCGGTAGGCGCACGCCGCCCCTGCTCCCAGTTACGCAGCGTACCCACGTCGACATCCAGCAGCAGCGCGAACTTCGCCTGGGACAGACCCGTGGTTTCGCGCAGCTGCCGGATGGCGGCTGGATCGACGTGGAACATGCGCGACGCCTTCCGCTCGCCACGGAGGATGCCGTCCATTTCCTGGACGCTTTCCAGCAGGTCTTCGAAGAAGGTGTTCATGGCAAAGCTCCCTGACGCGATGATCGAATCGTGCGTCAATGACGTACATACGTCAATGACGAATAGCCAAGGCTCCCGAGGGTGTTGGTTGACAGGTCGGCAACTGCGCGCGAGGATCGAACCATGAACCGCGCCGTGGCACTCATTACGCTGATTAGCATCGCCATCCCCTGATGGTGGGTTGAATCACGCGCGCAAGGTGACCGACAACCCGCCCTACCGAGGCGGGTTTTTCATGACCGCCTCCGGAAAAAACGCATCGTCCGGAGACGTACCGCATGTCCCTACCCGCACCACGCCAGGCCAGCCAGGACGAACCGCTTCGCGACGCCTCGGATTACCTCCGCCTGGTCCTCACCGCGCGCGTCTACGACGTGGCTCGGCGAACGGAGCTGCAGCACGCCACGGTGCTGTCCGAGCAACTGGGACACGACATCCTGCTCAAGCGCGAGGACACACAACCGGTGTCGTCGTTCAAGCTGCGTGGCGCCTATAACCGGATCAGCCGGCTCTCTCCCGAGGTGCTGGCCCGCGGCATCATCACCGCGTCCGCGGGCAATCATGCCCAGGGCGTGGCCTGGTCGGCGGCGAAGCTGGGCATTCCTGCTGTCATCGTCGTCCCTGAGACGGCGCCGCAGGTGAAGGTGGCCGCCACGCGCCGCTTTGGCGGCCCCACCGTGCAGGTCATCAAGGCCGGCGACTCTTATAGCGACGCCTACGCCCATGCAGTGCGGCTTCAAAGCGAACGCGGCATGACCTTCATACCCGCCTTCGACGATGCCGACGTCATCGCCGGGCAGGGCACGGTGGCGATGGAAATCCTGAGTGAGCACCAGGGACCCATCGACGCGATCTTCGTGCCGATCGGGGGCGGCAGTCTCGCCGCCGGCATCGCCACCTATGTAAAAGCGCTGCGACCCGACATCCGCGTCGTCGGGGTACAGACGCAGGATTCCTGTGCCATGGCGCGCTCGATCGACGCCGGCCACCGGCTCGAGCTATCCGACGTCGGGCTGTTCTCGGACGGCACGGCCGTGAAACTGGTGGGTGAGGAAACCTTTCGCCTGTGCAAGGCCTACCTGGACGAGGTGATCCTGGTCGACACGGACGAGGTGTGCCGCGCCATCAAGGACATCTACCAGGACACACGGCGTTTCGTGGAACCAGCGGGCGCCCTCGCGGTGGCAGGAGCGCGTCGTTACGCGGCGCGGTGCACCGCTGATGCCGACGCCGCACGACTGACGCTGGTGGCCATCGTCTCCGGCGCCAACCTCAATATCGACCGGATACGATTCATCGCCGAGCGTGCGGCGGTGGGTGAATCGCGCGAGGCGCTGTTCGCGGTGAGCATCCCCGAGGAACGCGGCAGCTTCCTGCATTTCTGCGAACTGGTCGGCAACCGTAACGTCACCGAATTCAACTACCGGATGGACAGCCACGACCGTGCACGGATCTTCGTGGGCGTGGAGATCGATGAGCCCGCCGAAGAAGCGGCGCTGGCCGCGGTGTTCGAAGCGGCGGGATTCGCCGTGGTCGGCCTGGGTAACGATGAACTTTCCACGCAGCATATCCGCCACATGGTGGGCGGCCGATCCGCTGCAGCGCACGACGAGCGTCTGTTTCGCTTCGCCTTCCCCGAACGCCCCGGCGCCTTGATGCGTTTTTTGCGCTCCATGTCGCCCAGCTGGAACATCAGCCTGTTCCACTACCGGAACCAGGGCGCCGACTACAGTTCGACCCTGGTCGGCATTCAAGCGGGCGCCGGGGACGATCGGGAACTGACGTGCTTCCTCGATCGCCTCGGCTACCCGTACCGGGAAGAGACGGACAATCCGGCCTACCGTCTCTTCCTGCGTTAGACCGCCGGATCAGTCGGCCGCGGGTGGCAGCAGGTCCAGGGTACCCACCGGAGACACGTTGCCCGCTTCGTCGGAGCCCTTCGCACAGACACGGAGCGGACCCTTGGACTTGGGCAGGCTGAGGAACAGCGACGTCAGCTCGCGATAGTTGCCTTCGTCGTTGCAGTCCGTGGCATGGAGGCGGCCGACCTTGACGATGGGCGGCGACACGTACGGGCTGTGGATCTTGACGATCCAGGCGGCGTCGCTCTCGTTGTGAACGGCGGGCCGTGGCGTGGCGGTCGGCGCGGTGTCGTCGATCACGCGCAACATCACACTGGCGCGCTCGGGCGACTGCCAGTCGTTGTCGATATCGAGCTGGCCCAGGACACACATGGCGTAGACGCCTTCCGCCGGTCCGACCGGAAGCCGGTCCATCGGCTGCTCGCGCGCGAGTGCCGGGGCACTGTACCCGTCGAGGCTGGCGCAGTCCGTGGTGGCCGCATCGCCGTGTTTATAGCGAATCCAGCGCGTGTCGTCGCTGACGACGATACCCCAGCGGGCGGGCGTGACCTCGCCCTCTTCCACGACCTGGCTGCGCGTGTACTGGCCGATGGTGCGTTGCAGGGCCACGCCGTTGCCAGAGTCCAGCCACTGCGGGTTCCAGTCGCCGCTGGCAAGCAAGGCATTGCGCAGGGGGGCCACAAGGCTCAGATAGCTGGCTCCCGCCCGCGAGAAGGGCTGCCTGCCGGTCAATTCGCATGGACGATCGAAACCGCAACCGTCGAAGCGCGGGTCGACCATCGTGCCGAGTACACCCACGATCTGCGAGGTACCACGGCGCAGCACCGGCGAACCGGACGAGCCGCCCGCGACGCCCGCGCAGTCGGTAGCCGATTCACGAAGGAAGAAGCGCTCACCCTCGAACAGCCGTACCGGCTCGCTGGCCTCGCAGGTGGACAGGCGCAGGAACCGTTCGTCGAGCGGTACGTCGTTGGCGGGAATCTGCGGCAGATCCACCGGGAGCGTGCCGATGATGCCGGGCGCGGACGGAACCAGCGGGGTGATGCCGATGGCGGCCAGTTCGCCGTAGGACACCGACAGGCGAAGTACCGCGATATCCATGCCCTTCGTCGTGGCATACAGGATGCGCTCGACGCCGACAGGCCGGTGCACGGCCTGCGCGTCCTGGAAATACGCGGGGGTGAAGCGGTAACCGGACGGGGCGGCTTCGTCGACCAGCACCTGGTTGGGGACGAGCTCCCGCCCGAGCACGCAGTGACCCGCCGTGAGCAGCAGCGCCGGACGGCTGCCGTAGGGAGACTCGGACCCGGCGACGATGGCGCCGGTGCACGTGCCACCGTCAGGCGCATCGATCAGGCCGACGGCGCGAAAACGCGCGTCGCTGGCCGAGGACAGCAGGGGCGCTTCGGCCGCGGCGACGCCCGAGACGAAGCCGAGCGAAAGCAGGATCATGGACCAGCGCGACAGGCGCGCGGTGACTTTCCGTGTCATGGGTACTCTCCGTGAGTGCTGAGGGCGACCTTCGTCATGAAGGCGCACGGAGAGTTTAGAGCGAGGCTTACGCAGAGGCCGTCAGGGCAGCGCCGACAGACGTGTCAGCGCTTTCTTAGAGCACGTAGACGAACAGAAAGAGCGCCAGCCAGACCACGTCGACGAAATGCCAGTACCAGGCCACGGCCTCGAAGCCGAAGTGGTCGTCCTTGCTGAAGTGACCCTTGGCGCAGCGCAGCCAGATGATCGCCAGCATGATCGTGCCCAACGTCACGTGCATACCGTGGAAGCCGGTGAGCATGAAGAACGTGGCGCCGTAGACACCGCTGCCCAGCGTGAGGTTGAAGTGCTCGTACGCTTCCGCGTACTCGTGCGCCTGGAACCACAGGAACAGGCAGCCCAGCAGCACGGTGGCGCCAAGTCCGATCAGCAGGGGCTTGCGATGGCCGGCCTTCAGCGCATGGTGCGCGATGGTGATGGTGACGCCCGAGGACAGCAGGATCAGCGTGTTGAGCAGCGGCAGGCCCCACGCAGCGATGGTCTGGAACGAGCCGCCGATCTTCTGCGGGCCGCCACCACCGTTGGCGCCCCACGATGCCTCGTAACCCTGCCAGACGAACTGGTGGGTGAGCACGCCGTGGCCTTCGCCGCCCAGCCAGGGCACCGAGAAGATGCGCGCGTAGAACAGGGCGCCGAAGAACGCGCCGAAGAACATCACTTCGGAGAAGATGAACCACATCATGCCCATGCGGAACGAACGATCCACCTGGCTGTTGTAGTTGCCCGCCAGCGACTCGCGGATCACCGAGCGGAACCAGCCGAAGAACATGCCCAGGATCATCACGATGCCGATCCAGAACAGCGGCTTGCCGAACGTGCTGCCCTCACCGGGTTGCGCGTTCAGCCAGTGCGCGGCACCGAACACCGTCACGAACATGGACACCGCGGCCACGATCGGCCAGTAGCTCTTGCTCGGTACGAAGTAGACGTCTTGTTGCTGGTGACCCATGGTGGTTTCCCGTGGATGTCGCGTGTTAGCCGATCAGACCCGGAGCATCTGTACGATCGAAAGGAGGAAGACCGCGATCGCGAAACCGCCCGCGATCAGGGCCGTGCGGCGTGCGCGCCGGCGGCGCGCCTCCATGGCGATGTCCGTGACGCCCTGCATCGATCAGTGTTCCGTGTTGCCGTGGGCCAGTTCATCGTCGTGGATGACCGGCGGCACGTCGAAGGTATGGAACGGCGCCGGCGACGGCACGGTCCACTCCAGGCCCCGGGCCCCTTCCCACGACCGGTCGGCCGCGCGCTTCTTCGAGAAGAACACGCAGTGCACCACGACGCCCAGGAAGATCAGCTGCGAGGCGCCGAACCAGAAGCCGCCGATCGAGCTGATCATGTTGAAGTTGGCGAAGGCCACGTTGTAATCGGGAATGCGGCGCGGCATGCCGGCCAGGCCGAGGAAATGCTGCGGGAAGAACAGCACGTTGACCGAGATGACGCTGGACCAGAAGTGGATCTTGCCCCAGGTCTCGCTGTACATGTTGCCCGACCACTTGGGCATCCAGTAGTACGCGGCGGCCATGATCGAGAACGCGGCGCCGGTCACCAGCACGTAGTGGAAGTGGGCCACGACGAAATAGGTGTCGTGGTACTGGAAGTCCGCCGGCGCCAGGGCCAGCATCAGGCCGGAGAACCCGCCGATGGTGAACAGGATGACGAACGCGATGGCGAACAGCATCGGCGTCTCGAAGGTCATCGAGCCGCCCCACATCGTCGACACCCAGTTGAAGACCTTGACCCCCGTGGGCACCGCGATGAGCATCGTGGCGTACATGAAGAAGATCTCCGCGCCCATCGGCAGGCCCACGGCGAACATGTGGTGCGCCCAGACGATGAACGAGAGGAAGGCGATGGAGGCGATGGCGAACACCATGGCGCGATAGCCGAAGATCGGCTTGCGGGCGAAGGTCGGGATGATCTCGGAGATGATCCCGAACGCCGGCAGGATCATGATGTAGACCTCGGGATGCCCGAAGAACCAGAAGATGTGCTGGAACAGCACCGGGTCGCCGCCGCCCGCGGCATTGAAGAAGTTGGTATGGAAGTACTTGTCGGTCAGCAGCATGGTGACTGCGCCGGCCAGCACCGGCATCACCGCGATCAGCAGGAACGCCGTGATCAGCCAGCTCCACACGAACACCGGCATCTTCAGCAGGTCCATGCCGGGCGCGCGCATGTTGAGGATGGTGGCGATGATGTTGATCGCACCCATGATCGAGCTGATGCCCATCAGGTGGACGGCGAAGATGGTGTACGCGATGGACTCGCCCTGCAGCGACAGCGGCGGGTACATGGTCCAGCCGCCGGCAGGGCCGCCGCCCGGCATGAACAGGGTGGACAGCAGCAGGATGAACGCGAACGGCATGATCCAGAACGAGAGGTTGTTCATGCGCGGCAGGGCCATGTCCGGCGCGCCCACCATCAGCGGGATCATCCAGTTGGCCAGGCCGACGAACGACGGCATGATCGCGCCGAAGATCATCACCAGCGCGTGCATGGTCGTCATTTCATTGAAGAAATACGGCTGCACCAGCTGCATGCCCGGCTTGAACAGCTCCGCGCGGATGACCATCGCGAAGGCGCCGCCGATGAAGAACATCGTCAGCGAGAAGATCAGGTACAGCGTACCGATGTCCTTGTGGTTGGTGGACATCACCCATCGCTGGAAGAACCCCTTCGGGGCCCCGTGGTGATCGTGGTGGTCGTGGGTGGCTGCGTGGGCCATAACCTTGAACCTCTACCGAATGCTTGAGCGGGTTAACCCTGGGGGACCGGGGCGGGGGCGTTCTGGGCGGTCGCGGCGGCCTTGCGGACCCGTGCCTCGTCTTCCTGTGTCGCCAGCCACTGTTCGAATTCCGCCTTGGGCACGGCCTTGACCACGATCGGCATGAAGCCGTGGTCCTGGCCGCACAGTTCGGCGCACTGGCCGCGGTACACACCCGGCTCCTTGATGTTGGTCCAGGCGGCGTTGGCGATGCCCGGAATGGCGTCCATCTTCCAGCCCAGCGCCGGCACCCACCAGGAGTGGATGACGTCGCCGCCGACGATGATGAAGCGGATCTTGGTGTGCACGGGGACCACCAGCGGCTTGTCCACGTCGAGCAGGTAGGTCTGGTAGCCGTCGACCTGGATCTTGCCCGGGTCGAGGTTGGAACGAAGCTGGCGGGTACGGTCCGAGGTTTCTTCCAGCTTGGACATGAAGCCGACCTTGTCGACTCCCTTGCCCTTGTAGTCGACGTAGTCGTAGCGCCACTTCCACTGGTAACCGGTGACCTTGATGGTCATCTCGGCGCCGGTGGTGTCGGCGAACGAGGTCAGGCCCCCCGTGGCGAGGTTAGCCAGGAAGACCAGGATGATGACGGGGATGACCGTCCAGACGATCTCCAGCCGCGTGCTGTGCGACCACTTCTCGGCCACGGCACCGCGCGACTTGCGGAAGCGGAACATCGCCACGAACATCGCGCCGAAGACGATGATGCCGATGACCACGCAGACCCACAGGGCCACCATGTGCATGGCATAGGGCGACCACTCGCTGACCCCCTTGGTCATGTTGAGCTGGTTCGGTTCCGGGTTGGCCCATGCCGCCCCGCCGAACAGGGCGAGGGCACTCGCCACGCACGCCGCCTTCCATCGTCCGATGCCGCCAGATGTCATTTCTTGCACCTTTAGTGAACCTACCTGCGCGTCTGGCCTGAGACTTCGGACAGCAGCACCATGAGTTTCCTGGACACCTCGACCCTTTCCTCTTCCCCCAGGAAGGCGCCGATTTCGAGCTCGTTACCGTGTGACGTGAGCAACAGGCGCTGCCGCCCGCCTGCCGATGCCAACCCTACCCGTACCCAGTGCGTCTGGAAACGGACGATCCGATGCCCCGGCACGGCACGGACTTCGAGCGTGTCGGGCCCTACCACGATGCGCTCACCCTTGCCGCCGGCCCGCCAGGCCGCGCCAAGCGCGAACCCGACGACGAACGACTCCGCCAGGGCGAACACGGGAGCGAACACATTCCCCTGCCACGCGCCGAGCGACGCCGTTGCCAGCGCCAAGGCCGCCAGGCCCACCACGACCCGCCGAAGACCGCGCCGGTCCAGCGACCGGTTGGGCCGGAGCCACAACACGCGCGGCCCGCCCACGGCATTCGGTCGAAGCACGATCATGGAAGTCGTCGCGTGCCTTGAACGTTGGGATGATAGGGCGGTAGCCAGTAAGCGGCAAGGTTGGGAAGCGGCGCGATGTCGCAGGGGTGCCATGCCGGCGGGCCCCGCAGCGCAACACACATGGCGCATCGGCCTCCCTTACAATAGGCGTTCCCCCTCGCCCCGATCCCCTCCGTGAACCCACAGATCCTCCGTCCCGAACTCCCCACCGGCGCCGAGCCGGCGCGCGCGCGTATCACGTCCGCCTGGTTGCGCGACGAAACCGAGGCCGTGAACGACCTGCTGGCCCAGGCTACCCTGCCGCCGACCGAGCGCGAGCACGTCATCGACGTGGCCGCCGGCCTGGTGACCCGGGTACGCGCCCGCGCCAAGGACCAGAGCGCCGTCGAATCCTTCATGCGCCAGTACGACCTGTCCTCCGAAGAGGGCGTGCTGCTGATGTGCGTGGCCGAGGCGCTGCTGCGCATCCCCGACAAGGCCACGGCCGACAAGCTCATTCGCGACAAGCTGGGCGACGCGAACTGGAAGAAACACCTGGGCCAGAGCGAATCCGTGTTCGTCAACGCCTCCACCTGGGGCCTGATGCTCACCGGCCACCTGGTCAATCTGGCGGAGGAAACGCGCCACGACTTCACCTCCGCGCTGCGCCGCCTGGTCGGCCGCGCCGGTGAGCCGGTGGTGCGCCTGGCCGTGCGCCAGGCCATGCGGATCATGGGGCACCAGTTCGTGATGGGGCGGACCATCAAGGAAGCCCTGGACCGTTCCGCCGAAAAGGAGCATGCGGTCTACCGTTACTCGTACGACATGCTCGGCGAGTCGGCGCTGACCCAGGCCACGGCGGAGCGCTATCAGCAGGATTACCGTGACGCGATCAACGCGCTCGGTGGCCGCGGCCCGTTCCCGAACAACCTCGAGGCCCCGTCGATCTCGGTCAAGCTGTCGGCGCTGCACCCGCGCTACGAAGTGGCCAACCGGGCACGCGCACGGGTCGAACTGGGCGCCAAACTGCTCGAACTGTCCCAACTGGCGTTCAAGAACGGCATCGCCCTGTCCGTGGACGCGGAAGAAACCGACCGCCTGGAACTGTCGCTGGACATCATCGGCGACGTCTTCGCGCATCCGTCGCTGGAGGGCTGGAACGGCCTGGGCATCGTCATCCAGGCGTACCAGAAGCGTGCCCCGTTTGTGATCGACTGGGTGACCGAGAAGGCCCGTGCCACCGGCCGTCGCTGGTTCGTGCGGCTGGTGAAGGGTGCCTACTGGGACGCCGAGATCAAGCGTTCGCAGGAAAACGGCCTGTCCGGCTACCCGGTGTACACGCGCAAGCCGAACACCGATGTCTCCTACCTGGCCTGCGCGCATCGCCTGTTCGCCGCCGGCGGCGACGCGGTGTACCCGCAGTTCGCCACGCACAACGCGCACACCATCGCCGCCATCCACCACATCGCCAAGGGCCGCCCGTACGAGAACCAGCGCCTGCACGGCATGGGTGCGGACCTGTACGCGGAGGTGATCGGCAAGGACAAGCTCAACGTGCCCTGCCGCGTGTATGCGCCGGTGGGCAGCCATGAGGACCTCCTGCCCTACCTGGTTCGCCGCCTGCTCGAGAACGGCGCCAACACCAGCTTCGTCAACCGCGTGGTGGACGAGAGCGTACCGGTGCGCGACCTGGTCGCCGACCCGTGCGAGACGGTGCGCGCCTTCAGCTCCATTCCCCACCCCCGCATTCCCCTGCCGGTCAACCTGTACGGCGAACTCCGGAAAAATTCCATGGGCATGAACTTCGCCAACGACAACGAGCTGAACGAGCTCGCCGACGCCGTCAACCGCCACAGCGGCCCCTGGGCCGCGGCCCCGCTGGTCGCCGGTGGCGCCGCCGCCGGCACGAAGACCGAGGTCACCGACCCGTCCGACCGTCGTCGCATCATCGGTACGGTGGAAAACACCGACCCGGCGCTGGTCGACAAGGCGCTGGCCGCGGGCGTGAAGGCGCAGCCGGGCTGGGATCGCCTGCCGGCCGCCAGCCGCGCCGCCATTCTCGAGCATGCCGCCGAGCAACTGGAGCACAACCGCGCCGAGTTCATCGCGCTGTGCGTGCGCGAAGCGGGCAAGAGCCTGCCGGATGCGATTGCCGAGATCCGCGAGGCCGCCGACTTCCTGCGCTACTACGCGACCATGGCCCGCCGCCTGTTCGGCCAGCCCGAGCAGTTGCCGGGCCCCACCGGCGAAAGCAACCAGTTGTTCCTCAATGGCCGCGGCGTGTTCGTCTGCATCAGCCCATGGAACTTCCCGCTGGCGATCTTCCTGGGCCAGGTGGCCGCCGCGCTCGCCGCCGGCAATGCCGTCATCGCCAAGCCGGCCGAGCAGACCTCGCTAATCGGCCATGCCGCGGTCAAGCTGCTGCACGCCGCCGGCGTGCCGACCGACATCCTGCAGTACCTGCCGGGCGATGGCGCAACGGTCGGTGCCGCGCTCACCCGCGACCCCCGCGTGGCCGGCGTGGCCTTCACCGGCTCCACCGACACCGCCTGGGCGATCAACCGCGCCCTCGCCGCGCGCAATGCGCCCATCGCGGCCCTGGTCGCGGAAACCGGCGGCCAGAACGCGATGATCGCCGACTCGTCCGCCCTGCCCGAGCAGATCGTCAAGGACGTGATCGCCTCGGCCTTCCAGTCCGCCGGCCAGCGTTGCTCGGCGGCGCGCGTGCTGTTCGTGCAGGAAGACATCGCCGACAAGGTCATCGCGATGCTGGCCGGCGCCATGGCCGAGCTGACCGTGGGCGACCCGGGCCTGCTCTCGACCGACGTCGGCCCGGTGATCGACGAGGATGCCCGCCAGATCCTGGTCGACCACGCCGCACGCATGGACCGCGAAGCGAAGAAGATCGGCGAGGTGGCCCTGCCGGCATCCACCGGGCACGGCACCTACTTCGCGCCGCGTGCCTACGAGATCCCGTCGCTGGACGTGCTGACCCGCGAGATCTTCGGGCCCGTGCTGCACGTGATCCGCTGGCACGGCGCCGACCTCGCCAAGGTGGTGGACCAGATCAACGCGACGGGTTTCGGCCTCACGCTCGGCATCCACAGCCGCATCGACGACACCATCGATTACATCGCCAGCCATGCGCGCGTGGGCAACTGCTACGTCAACCGCAACCAGATCGGCGCGGTGGTCGGCGTGCAGCCGTTCGGCGGCGAAGGCCTGTCCGGCACTGGTCCCAAGGCCGGCGGCCCGCACTACCTGCTGCGCTTCGCCGGTGAGCGTACGCTCACGGTGAACACCACGGCGGCGGGCGGCAATGCGTCGCTGCTGACTATCGGGGAGTAACCGCCCGGTCGCCTTTATCGTTACGCGATTTCGGCACGTACCACACCTAGGCCATGTCCGGAGACGGACGTGGCCTTTTTTCGTTATGCGCGCCGAGTGCACGCAGTCGTTAGCATCGGGCTATGCTGGGTGCGGGGGTTACCCCTTCAAATAGCGTCGGCCGGAACCCGACGCCCACCCACACCGGGAGGGCCGCAACATGACGTTGCAGTCAGTGGTTCCGATCATGCCTGCCCTGCAGGTATCCAAAGCCGTCGCCACGTCCGCAAGGAGCGGGCAGGGCCCCTCGATATCCCCGCGCGATCTGGTCGGACCCCGACTTGGCATCCTGGCCGACGAGCCCGTCACGGACGCGCTGGCCGGCGCACAGGAGGGTGTGATCCCGCCGCAGGGACGTCGTGATCTCATGCACCTGGTGATCCTTACCGGCGACGCTGGCGCCATGCTGGAAGCCGATAGCGATCGCATGGTGCTGACCGGCATCCGCGGCGCGCGCAACGATTGCCGGTTGCTGCTTCGCCAGGCGTACGGCACGGTGCGCTGCGAGGTGCAATCCACCGGCGCGGAGGTGCACCTGGGCTTCCTCAGCTGGCGTCACGGTGCCTTCGAGGAGGTGCAGACGATCCATATCCAGCGGCGCCCCGTGCGCGGCTACCAGGGTGGGAACGGCGGCCGGCTGATCACGATCGTGGAGTACCGGGCCGAGCCCCTGCGCGAGGTCCACGGGCTGGTCTGGCGTGGCGGATTGCTGCGCATCGAGAGCCTATGCCTCACACCCTAGGTTTCCGCGCAAAACAGGACACGGCGACGTAGCACAAGCCGCCGTCTGACACCCTCCCACGATCCGAAGGAACGGACATGCAAATCACGACGGGCATCCCATCATTTGCCGTGCCAAGCCGTTTGCGCCACCTACTGCTGTGCCTCATGACCGCCCTGGTCGCAGCGTGTCAGCCCGTGCCACGCCCCTCGCCGGTGCCGACGTCCTTCGTGTACGCATCTCGCGAGTGGGGCGAGGATGTCGCCGCCGACATGACAAGCCGGTATCGCGACACACGAAGGTCGTGCAGTGGCCAACTCGCATTGCGTTGCTCCGGCATCCTGTTCAGGGCCACCAGCAATCCCGCGAACACCCACGCGTGGGACCCCAGCCCCGAGTCACTGAAGAATGGTGGCGTGTCATTTTCGTTCCTACGCCGGGATGCGACATTTCGGGCGCTGGCGTCTCAATACGATCATGGCCTGATCTTCTTCGCGTATGACGACGCGCCTGAAAGCCGGACGTCTCCCCAGCCGTTATGCGTATTTCCCATCGATGCGGGTACCACGGGCCGCCTGCCGCCAGGCGGTTGCGGGCAACAGACCGCGTTCGTGGTTCCCGCCCCGGCGAAGAGCGCCCCATGCCAGAGACAGGGCATTACCACCGGTATCGCATGGGTGGCCCATTTCAATGCGCTCGGCGGCTCTGGTGATGTGAAGCGCGAGGGCACATGTGGTTTCAGCCTGGACGGCTCGGACGCGTCGTCTGCCTTCATGGCGTCGATCGACGCCATGCCCTCCATTGCCTCATGGCTCGATACGTTGACCAACGAAGTGCGCATCAAGGTATGGAACAGCGGGATGGGCAAGCAATTGCCCATCGAAGCCTTTTTCTATACGCGTAGTAGCGGGCTTGCGCTGGCCCGAAGGGACCAGAAGGATTATTCGGATGTCACGACCATCAAGCGACCGATCATCCGGCTCACGCTGCCGACGCGCAACGCGGAGGCGCGCTTCGAGTTCGTGACCTCCGATCAGGCGATCATCGGCGACGGGCCGCCCATTTTCGACGCCCGCCCGCCCGTGCTGGAAGCGACGGGCAACGACGGCCGACTGCTGAGATTGAGCGACTTCTATTCCCGGGAGTACGTCACGGTCAATGTTCCCCGGTACTCGAACATGGCTTATGGCGACCGGGTACAGGTCCGCTGGCAGGGTTTTGCAACGTATGTAACCCCGCAGAAGACAGTCGCCACGCCTGGCGATCTTCATTTCAGCATTCCGCGCATGGAAGTGGTGGACTCGATTGGCGGAAAGGTCGGCATCACGTTTACCGTGATCAAGGGAACGACTCAAACGACGTCGGCGAACTTTGGACTGACCGTCGCGAACCAGACGCTGGCGCTTCCTTCTCCAACCTTCAGTGCGGCAGCGCGACGCGTCACGGTCGCCTATCCCGCGATGGCAGCTGGCCATCTCGTCGAGGTTCGCATCACGGGTGCCACGAACCGATATACCGGAGAAAAAATGGCCACCGGCTCGACCGCATTGACCTTCGACCTTCCCGCGGAGTGGGTAGCCGAAAATCGCGGGCTACCCTGGTCGATCAACTACACGGTCAGACCCGGTTCCGCCGAAAGCCGGCAATTTTCCCGCTATTTGCGCCTGCCGGCTTCGCCGGGCTATCGGATCGAACCGGACCGGCCATATGTCCGGCTGACGCGAACTGACGACCAGCATCGAATACCGGGCGGCACCGCTGATGGAGGTTCATGGACTCGTCTGGCGGGGTGGGCTGCTGCGTATTGCGAGTGTCAGCCTGGGTTCGTGACGACTACCGGGTGGCTCGGAAGCCACCAGACAGATATCGACAAGGAGTACGACAATGACGGCGATAAAGCAGCTGGTCGTGTTTGCCCTGACGTTTGCGAGCGCGAGCGCATGGGCCCAACAGCCGGCTAAACCTCGACGCGACACGCATCTCCAACCCGCACCCGCGCGATGTTCGACGTATATCGAGAAAGGCAACTGGGTAGTGGCATATAACGAATGGAGTCTGCAACTCGTGCCTACGAAGTGTGGCCGGGCAATCGAGGCGGATGAGACCCCCAACATGTTCTACGAGATCGTGAAGAAATTCGGCGATCCCGAAACGTTCGGCGGGCCGCCCGATCCGGCGAAGGATCGGTGGAAGAACGTCAAAGGAATGATCGATCAGTTGACCTGCCACCTCACGATCGCGCGGAACAAGCCTACCTGGAACCTTGAGCCCCACCGGCCATGGGTCGGATATGACGCGACCGTCGCGGCGGAATGCAATCCCTACATCAAGTCACGCTGACCACGTTTCAGGTCATGCCATCGCGGTGGCGCCCATGTCGTGGGCCGCCACCGCGAACGCTCACTTCAGGCGGCTCACTTCAGGCCGCGATCCTGCAACATCGGTTCGATCGACGGCTCTTTGCCGCGGAAGTCGCGGTAGAGCTTGCCGAGTTCCTCGGTGTTGCCACGCGAGAGGACCTTGTCGCGGAAGATCTGGCCGTTTTCGCGGGTCAGGCCGCCGTGCTCCTTGAACCACTCGAAGGCATCCGAGTCGAGCATCTGCGTCCACAGGTAGGCGTAGTAACCGGCCGCATATCCGTTGCCCCAGATGTGCTGGAAATAGCTGGACCGATAGCGCGGTGGGACCTGCGCCAGGGTGAAGCCGGCCTTCTTCAAAGCCGCCGCCTCGAACTGGTCGACGTCCTGCTTCTTGTCGCTGGCCGGCAGCATGTGCCACTGCATGTCGAGCAAGGCGGCCGAGATCAGCTCGCTCATGGCGTAGCCCTGGTTGAAGCTCTTGGCTTTCTTGATCTTCTCGACGAGTTCCGCCGGCATGGCCGCGCCGGTCTGGTAGTGCTTGGCGTAGTTGGCGAAGACCTTGGGATCGGAGGCCCACTGCTCGTTGAACTGCGAGGGGAACTCGACGAAGTCGCGCGGGGTGTTGGCGCCCGAGAGTGACGGGTACTGCGAGTCGGCGAACATACCGTGCAGGGCGTGGCCGAACTCGTGGAACATCGTGGTCACGTCGTCGAACGACAGCAGCGCCGGCTGGCCCGCCGCCGGCTTGGTGAAGTTGGCCACGTTGTAGACCACGGGCTTGTCGCCGAACAGCCTGGACTGGTCGACGAGGTTGCTCATCCAGGCGCCGCCATTTTTGTTGTCGCGCTTGAAGTAGTCGCAGTAGAACAGCGCCATCGAGGTGCCGTCCTTGTCGAACACCTCGAACACCCGCATGTCAGGCTGCCAGGTGGGAATGTCCTTGCGTTCCTTGAAGGTGATTCCGTAGAGCTGGTTGGCGGCGTAGAACACGCCGTTCTGCAGCACGTTGTCCAGTTCGAAGTACGGCTTGACCTGCGCTTCGTCCAGGTCGTACTTCGCCTTGCGAACCTTCTCGGCGTAGTGGTCCCAGTCCCACGCCTGCACCTGGAATCCACCCTTCTCCTTGTCGATCACATCCTGGATGTCCTTCGACTCCAGCCGGGCGCGAGCGACCGCGGCCGGCGCCAGGCGCTCCATGAATTTCTCGGCCGCCGCGGGCGTCTTCGCCATCTGGTCGTCGAGGCGCCAGGCGGCGTAATTGGGGAAGCCCAACAACCTGGCCTGCTCGGCGCGCACCTGCGCGATGCGCGTGATCGTGTCGCGCGTGTCGTTGGCGTCGCCATGTTCGGCGCGCTCCCACGACGCGTTGAACAGCTTCTCGCGCGTGGCGCGATCATTCATGCCCTGGAGCGCCGGCTGCTGCGTGGTGTTCTGCAGCGTGACCACGTACTTGCCGTCCAGCTTGCGATCCTTCGCGGCATCCGCCGCTGCGGCGATGTCACCGTCCGACAGACCGTCCAGCGACTGCTTGTCGTCGACCACGAGCGCACCGGCCTTGTTGGCGGCCAGCAGCATGTTGGTGAAGCGGGTGCCGAGGGTGGATTCTTCCTTGTTGAGTTCCTTGAGCCGGGTCTTGTCGGTTTCCGACAGCTTCGCACCCGCATGCACGAAATTCTTGTAGGTCACCTCCAGCAAGCGTGCCGATTCGGGATCGAGCTTGAGCGATGCGCGCTTGTCGTAAAGCGACTGCACCCGCTTGAACAGCTTGTCGTTGAGATAGATGGCATCGCTGTGCGCGGCCAGTTCGGGCGAGAGGTTTTCCTCGGCCTTTTGCAACGTGTCGTTGGTGTTGGCGCCCGTCAGCGCGTTGAATGCGTTCTGCGCACGCTTGAGCAGCACGCCGGATTTCTCGAACGCCACGATGGTGTTGTCGAAGGTGGGCTCGTCGGTCGCATCGGCGATCGCGTTTACCTCGGCCAGTTGCTGCTTCATGCCCTCTTCGATCGCCGGCTGGAAGTCACCATCGGCAATCTTGTCGAACGGGGGCGCATGGAACGGTAGCGTGCTGGCGACCAGCAGCGGGTTCTCATGCGGGGCGGGTGCAGCAGCCGTGGCTGCCGCGGCGGGACTCGACGGTGCCGTGCCTGCGGGTGCTGGCGTGGCGGCCTTGTCGGCGTCGCCGGACGAGGAACAGGCGGCGGTGAGGGCGATCGAAATGGCGATCACGAGGCTACGGACCTTCGGCATGGCGGGATGTCCCCTGCGGTGAGCAAAACGCCGACTCTAGCGGTGCAGGGCCGGCGGGGACAACCGCCATGGACCGCGAACGGCTCAGCGGGTATCGCGAAGCTCCCAGCTCGAGCCGATCAGCAGGTTGAGCCGGTGCTTCACCAGTCGCATGGGCAGCGAGGTGGTCAACTGGATATCCGTACGGTCGTTCGACAGCTCGCCGGACGCGGAGGCCGCACCGTCCGCCGCGCCGAGGCTCGGATCAACCTCGTCGGGATCGGGCTGCTTGGCGCGCCAGCGCTGGAACAGGTCGTCACCGCGCATGGCCGCGGCGATGTCGGCGGCGAGCTTGTCGGGGCCGATGCCCTGGAACGACAGCTCGGGGTCCGGGCCCTTGGCCCGGCTCATGTCTTTTACCGAAAGGTAGTAGGTGGTCATGCCGCCTTGTTACGTCCGTACGCGTGAAGCCGCCGTCAGCCCAGCAGCGAAAGGTCGAGAAGGTTGGCCGCATCCACCGGGGCGATGCGGTAGGGCAGCACGCCCAGGCACGGGGCCGGCAGGTAATCGCGCAGCGTGCCGATGTTTTCCTCCAGCAACGGCATCGTCGGTTCGATGATGTTGGCGATCCAGCCGGCGAGGCGGCAACCATCGGCAGCGATGGCCCGGGCGCTGAGCCGGGCATGGTTGATGCAGCCCAGGCGGATGCCGACCACCAGCACCACGGGCAGGTTCCAGCGACGGGGAAAATCCTCCGCGGAGAGGCCCGCGCCAAGCGGCACCAGCCAGCCGCCGACGCCCTCGACCACCACCCGCTCGTAGTCCACGCCGAGTGCCGCGAACGCGTCGTCCAGCGGCGGCCAGGTCACCTGGCGACCGCTGCGGGCCGCGGCGAGGTGCGGGGCTACCGCGTCCTCGAAGGCGAGTGGGTTGACGAGCGCGTACGGCGGCGGTGGCCAGCTGGCGGCTTGCAGGTCCAGGGCATCCTGGTTACGCAGGCCCTCCCGCGTGCGCCCGGATCCGCTGGCCACGGGCTTCATCCCGGCGACCCGTTCGCCGGCCTGGCGGAACGCGTGCACCAGGGTCTGGGCGGCGTGCGTCTTGCCGATGCCGGTATCGGTACCGGCGACGAAGAGATGTCGCGACATGCGTGGGCGGCCTTGCGGGAGCGATGGCATGGCACCATACACGGCTTCCTATGACGAAATGAACGGGAACCGCCATGTTCGAAGCCAAGGCCATCGCCACCGGGGACAAGGCCGCGCTTTACGCGGAACTGCTGCAACAGGCCCAGGGCCTGATGCACGGCGAGACGAACGTGATCGCCAACGCCGCCAACTTCGCCGCGCTGGTCTACGACGCCGTGCCGGAACTCAACTGGGCGGGGTTCTACCTCTACGACGGCAGCGAACTGGTGGTCGGGCCTTTCCAGGGCAAACCGGCGTGCATCCGCATCGCGCTGGGACGCGGCGTCTGCGGCACGGCGGCACAGACCCTGCAGACCCAGGTGGTGCGCGACGTCCACGACTTCGACGGCCACATCGCCTGCGATGCCGCCTCCAATTCGGAAATCGTGGTGCCGCTGACGAAAGCCGACGGCAGCCTGTTCGGCGTGTGGGACGTGGACAGCCCCCGCGTGGCCCGTTTCGACGACGAGGACAGGAAGGGCATGGAGGCGCTGTGCCGCGCCTTCATGGCCACACTGGGCTAGCCGGCGGGCGCTGGCACGCCTAGACCAGTTCGTGCGGGCGCGGCGTCGCCAGCAGTTCCATGACGCGGGCGCGCGCCTCCTCGATACCGGTCTTGGCCGGCGACGAGAACACCTGCGCGGTGCCGCGCACGTTGTTGGTCCGGAAATCCTTGCGCAGGGCCTCCAGGGCGGCCGAGGCCTGCCCGCGGGAGAGCTTGTCGGCCTTGGTCATCAACACATGGCAGGGCAGGTCGGTAGCCGCGCAGAACGCGAGCATCGTCCGGTCGAAATCCTTCAGCTCGTGGCGGATGTCCACGATCAGCACGATGCCGCGCAGGCTGCGGCGCATCTTCAGGTAGGCATCGATCTCGCCACGCCAGTGCATGCGCATGGCTTCGGGCACCTTGGCGTAGCCGTAGCCCGGCAGGTCGACCAGCCGCGCATCCACCGGCGCCTCGCCCTCGATCTTCAGCGGGGCCAGGTCGAACACCACCATCAACTGGGTGCGCCCCGGTGTCTTGGACGTCCGGGCCAGGCCGTTGTGGCCGGTCAGCGCGTTGAGCGCGCTCGACTTGCCGGCGTTGGACCGGCCGGCGAACGCCACCTCGGCACCCTGGTCGTAGGGCAACTGGGTGATTTCGTTGGCGGCCAGCACGAAGCGGGCACTGTTGAGGGGGTTCGAGGACATGTGCGGCTGGCCGGAAGGCGGGGATCGACGGTCGGGCAGTGTATGCGATACCGCGCGCAGCCGCGCGCCGACGCGGTTTGACCGGGCTCTCCCGCGCCCCCCATAATCTTTTGATCGCGGCGCGCTGGGGAGCTCGCCCGACTCGGAAGCATCCCTCCTGGAGAGACGTATGAAGTTTCGGCACGCCGCCGCTGCCATCACCGCGATGCTCGTCATGAATTTCGCCACGGCCCAGACGGCCGCGCCCGCGAAGGCGGCGACCGTGCCGGCGCCGGCCAGCACCGCGGCCAAGCCCGGCGCCAATCCCGCCACCGATCCGGCCACCCCGGGGATGCCCACGACCGAGACCACCACCGCTCCCGTCGGCGGCACCACCGCCGCGGTCAAGCCCGGCGACGCCGCCACCGGCCAGGGCAAGGCCGCCGCCTGCGGCGCCTGCCACGGACTGGACGGCAACTCCAGCGATCCGCAATACCCGCGCCTCGCCGGGCAGAGCGAGCAATACATCGCCGCGCAGCTGGCCGATTTCAAATCCGGCAAGCGCATGAACCCGATCATGATGGGCTTCGCCCAGCCCCTCAGCGAGCAGGACATGCATGACATCGGTGCCTACTTCGCTACCAAGGCATCCCTACCGGGCGTAGCAGATCAGGCCTATGTGGATCAGGGCCAGACCCTCTACCGCCAGGGCGATGTCACCCGAGGCATCCCGGCCTGCATGGCCTGCCACGGTCCGGATGGCGGCGGCAATCCCGGCGCCCGCTACCCACAGCTGACCAGCCAGCACGCGAAGTACATCGAGTCGCGGCTGAAGGCCTGGCACGACGGCAACGCGCAGAGCGACGACCCCCACGCACGCATCATGATCACCATCGCGCAGAAGCTGGACGACAAGGATATCGCCGCCGTGGCCAGCTACATCGAGGGCCTGCACACGAACGAACCGACGCAGGCCGCACCCACGACGCCCTGATGGCGTTAAAGTTGGACGATCGAACGGGCCCCTTCGGGCCCGTTCTCGTTCTCGAAGGTAAGAAAAGGAACCCCGATGCGTATGCGCCTTCCCCTCCTCTGCGTGGCACTGCTGGGCCTTGCCGCCTGCGGCTCCGGCAACCAAGACGCGGCTTCCACGCCCCCGCCAGCCACCGCGGCGCCGGCCGCCACCGCACCGGTGACGCCGCCAGCCAGCGCCACCTCGACAGCGGCGAGCACGCCCGCCACCGCAGGTAGCAGCGCGGCGGCGGCCCCCGTGCCCGCCGCGGAAGCGGACGACAAGCGTCCCGCCCCCAAGCCCTTCGTCGACGATGGCAAATGGGTCGAGGGCAAACAGTACTTCCGCATCGACCCGGCACAGCCGACCAGCACGCCGGGCAAGATCGAAGTCACGGAGGTGTTCTCGTACGGCTGCCCCGCCTGCTTCCAGTTCCACGGCATCGTCGACCAGATGGTCAGGGACCTGCCCCGCGGCACGGTCATGACGTACACGCCGGCGTCGTTCCGCCCGGACGAGAACTGGCCGCTGCTGCAGCGCGCCTATCTCACCGCGCAGGCATTCGGCGTGGACAAGCAGAGCCACGACGCGATGTTCGACGCCGTGTTCAAGAGCGGCGAGCTCGGCATCATGGACCAGCAGACCAACAAGCCCAAGGCGCAGTCGGCCTGGCCGACCATCGACGACGTGGCGAAGTTCTACGCGAAGTACGGCGTGAAGCCGGAGGAATTCGTCGCCACGGCCAATTCCTTCACCATCAACACGAAGATGAAGCGCGCCGATGAACTGATCCGCGCCTATGAGGTCGATAGCACGCCGACCATCGTGGTGAACGGAAAGTACCGCTTCACGGCCGCGACGGCCGGTGGCTATCCCCAGTCGATCGAGCTGGTGCAGTGGCTCATCAGCAAGGAAGCCGCGGGCAAGTAACCGCGTTCCCGACCCTTTACGGAGATCTCCATGTTCAAGCGTTTATCGCTCCTTTTCGTGGGCCTGGCCCTCACTGCCGCGTGCAGCGCCAAACCGGCCGACCCCGCCGCCGCGGCCAGCTACACCGACGGCACGCAGTACGTCACCATCGCCAAGCCGCAACGCCTGGATCCGAAGGACGGCAAGGTCGAAGTCGTCGAGGTGTTCTCGTACGGATGCGTGCATTGCGCGCATTACGAATCCTATGCCGAGGACCTGCAGAAGCAGCTGCCCAAGGGTGTGGTGTTCCGTGTCATCCCGGCGGCATTCAACGACGCCTGGCTGCCGTATGCGCAGGCCTACTACGCGGCGAAGCAGCTCGGCGTGGCCGAGAAGGCCCACGCGGCCTTGTTCAAGGCGATCCATACGGACCATTACCCCGTTCGCACCATCGACGAGCTGGCCGACTGGTACGCGCAGAACTACGGCGTGGACAAGGCGAAGTTCATCCAGCTGGCCACCAAGGACGACACCATCCACCAGCGCATCCTCGCCGATAGCAAACTGATCCAGGCATGGGGCATCGACGGCACGCCCACGGTCGTTGTGGACGGCAAATACCGCAGTGCGCAGATCAAGGACTTCGACGAGCTCAACGGCGTCACGAAGTACCTGGTCGACAAGGAACTCAAGGGCGGCAAGTAAGCCCCGCGCCCACCCGATGCCCCCTGTTCACATGGCGGGGGGCATCCTCTGGCGCTACCGCCGGACGAGACCCAAAAGCACCCACACATGACCCGCTTTACGCCGCCCCCCGTCATCGCTCCGGAACGCACCCTGCGCCTGCTGAGCTGCAACATCCTCGCCGGCGCCAGCGTCCAGCGTTACAGCGATTACGTCACGCGCAGCGTCAACGCGGTGCTGCCTGCACGCTCCAAGCTCGACAACCTCGATTCGCTCGCCCAGCTCCTGCACGAATTCGACGTGGTCGGACTGCAGGAAGCCGATGCGGGAAGCCTGCGTTCCGGCTTCCTCAACCAGACCCGTTACATCGCCGAAGCCGCCGGCATGCCTTACTGGAGCCACCAGCCCAACCGGCCGATGGCACGCGTGGCGCATTCGGCCAATGGCCTGCTGAGCCGGATCGAGCCCAGCGAGGTCATCGACTACCCGCTGCCCGGTCGCATCAAGGGTCGCGGCGCGCTGTTCGTGCGCTTCGGCACAGGCACCGACGCGCTGGTGGTGGTCATCGCGCACCTGTCGCTCGGCGCGGCAGCGCGCATGGGCCAGCTTGGATTCATCGCCGAACTGCTGGCACCGTTTCCCCACGCGGTACTCATGGGCGATCTCAACACCGAGCCTACGTCGCCCGAAATGCGTCGGCTGTTCGAGAAGACCGCGCTGCAGCCGCCCGCGGTCAGCACGCCCACCTTCCCCAGCTGGAAACCGCGCCGCGCGCTGGACCACATCCTGACCTCCGCGGACATCGCGCTGGACCGGACATGGACATTGCCCCGCGCCTTCTCCGATCATCTGCCGCTTGCCGCTGAAATCCGCCTGCCGCTCGCGCTGGCCGAGGCCGCCGGCGCCCTGCCCACGAGATAACTCCCTCATGAAGTCCAGCCTGCGCGCCGCCCTGCCCTGGGTCGTCATCGTCCTCGTCGCGCTCGGCGCCACCGTGTTGCGCTACGGCTTCATCGAACCCGCCGACGCGGCGCATGCCTGCGACGGTGCCGACGGCCCCTGGTGGTGCACCACGCGAAACCTCATCGTGCAGGGCTTCCTGACCTACGCCTACGGCTACGCCGCCGTGCTGATGGCCCTGGTCGCCCTGTTCTGGCGCAGCACGGTATCCGCCGTGCTCGCCGCGTCGCTGGGCGTCATCGCCCTGCAGCTGTACTGCTACGAAGGCGGCGCCCTGGCGCTTCTAATCGGCGCCCTGCGCCTGGTCCGCGTGCAATACGACCGCGCCCTCCCCGCCCCGGCAAATTAGGGCCATGCAGGAGCGCACGATGTGCGCGATAGGCCGACGCGCAGGAGCGCACGATGTGCGCGAAAAGCCAACGCGTAGGAGCGCACGATGTACGCGAAAAGCCACGCGTAGAAGCGCACGATGTGCGCGAAAAGCCAACGCGTAGGAGCGCACGATGTGCGCGAAAAGCCAACGAAGCGGCGAAGAGGCACCCCCCATCGCGCACATCGTGCGCTCCTACACGTTGGTATCGGGCTCGGGCAGGCGCGCGCGGCGCCAGGCGCTCAGCACCGGTAGCGCCATCGCCAGGTTGAGTACCAGCCAGCCCCACGACACGGCGTTCGCGCCCTGCTCCTGGACCACGACAGCCACCGCCAGCAGCGGCAACCACACGGCCAGCAGGCGTTCCTCCACCAGGGGCATCAGCGTGTCGTTGCGCGTGCGCAGCACGCCGAGCACGAGGAACCCGATGCACGGCAGCGCGAACAGGCCGATGGGAAAGTCGCGGTAGCGTCCGTTGAACACCAGCAGGATGCCGTAGAGCGTGAGGACGAACATCCAGAAGAAACGCTGCGGCGTGAATGCGTCGGACCAGGCGATGCCGAGGCGCCGACGCTCCACGGGGCGCGGCGCTACCGCGGCAGGATCCACCGGCGAGGCCAAGCGCGCCGCGATGGTTCGCGACAGCGACACGGCGGTGAGCAGCGCCAGCAAACCGATGACGATGCCGACCGTCCACTCCACGTCGTTGCGCGCGGCGAACGACAGCAGCCGCAAGTGGGCGGCCAGCGCGGTGCCCGTGGCGAAGCCGGCGAACGCGAGCGCCGCCCAGCCCGATACCCCCCGCCAGCGGCGACGTACCGCACCCGCCGCCACGAAGACCAGCGCCATCAAACCACCCGCGGCGATGGCCCACGTCCAGCGCGGCTCTTCGACGATGGGGCCCTGCATGGCGAACTTGGGTTCGGCATCCGCGTCGAAAATGCCCCAGTAGCCGCCCACCGTGCCTTCCAGGTCGCGCTTCCACGGCTGGTCGAAGGCCTCGATGACGTTGTACGGCATGTCCACCGTCGCCGCATAGTTCAGGAATTCGCGCATGTAGCGCGCTTCGTTGACCAGGCTGGCGCTAGCGTCGCGACGAGTGCGGCCCTGGCTGGGCCAGCCGGTCTCGCCGATCATGATGGCCTTGCCCGGAAACTCACGCTTCATCTTCTGGTACACGTCCGCGACATGGCGCACCGCGTCCTCGGGCGCCACCGGCTGGTCTTCCCAGTACGGCAGGATGTGGATGGTGAGGTAATCCGTCGCCTTGGCCAGCGCGGGATGCTTCTGCCAGAACTCCCACACGTCGGCGTAGGTCACCGGAACGTCCGTGGCCTTGTTCACCCGCGCGATGTAGCCGGCCAGTTCCTTCTCCGACAGTTCGCCGCGTAGCAGCACCTCGTTACCCACCACGATGCCGCGCAGGCTGTCGTGATCGCGCCGCGCCGCCGCAAGACCCAGCTGGATCTCTCGCTCGTTCGCGGCCGGATCGCGACCCAGCCAGATGCCCATCAGCACCTTCATGCCGTAGCGGCCGGCAAGATCGGGAACAGCCCCCAGGCCCTGGCCCATCGAATACGTACGTACGCAATCGAAACGCGTGGACAACGCCTTGAGGTCGGCGTCGATGCGCTCGGGGGGAATGAACGCATGGATGTCGAACGGCGTTTCGCCCTTCAGGCGGAACGGCGCGTAGGACACACAGGCAATCTTGGCCGTCGGTGAGTCCGGCAGGGCGATCGGGCGGCCGAGGACGAACCAGTACCCCGCACCGAGGACGACGGCCAGGGCAAGGATGAGCCAGGCGAAGGGTCGCGCCAGGCGCGCATGGGAGAGATGGGGCGGCATGCCGTTCCAGTTGCCAGAGCGTAAAGGAGGAAACCGTCCAAGCTTAGCGGACCCGCACGGGCCGGAGCGATGCCTCCCGTGCGCAGCGTTCATCAAGCCTGCGCACCCGCTTCGCTTACAATCGTCGGGTAAGCACCCGTGAAGGAATCCCGATGGTCTTCGCCCCGAAGGCACTACGACGCAGCGTCCGCTCGTTCCGCCTCATGGCCGGTCTCGCCCTTGCCGCCTGTGGCCTCGCCGTCACGCTGGGCGCTTCGGCCGAGGGTACCGACGCCGAGCGCGCGCGTTTTCGCCAGGCCTATGCCGTCGCCCAGCAGGGCGGCGACGCGTGGCGTGCCCAGGCCGGCGGCCTCGAACACTATGCCTTGTTCCCCTACCTCGAGGCAGCCGCCCTCGAGCACGACCTGCGCACCCTCGATCGCGCACGCGTCGAGGCTTACCTCAATGCCAATCGCGGGCTGATCCCCGCAAGCGACCTTCGCCGCGATTTCCTCACCGAACTCGCCCGCCGCAAGGACTGGGCCACCTTCACCGCGATGTACCAGCCGGGGCTCGGCGACGCGCTGAGCTGCTTCGCCCTCCAGGCCAAGCTGTCCCGTGGCGAGCCGCTGGTGTTCGCGACCGACCTGGCGGACCTGTGGAAGAAGGCCAGCCTGCCCGACGCCTGCGACCCGGTGCTCGGTGCGGCGCACGACCAGGGCCTGCTGACGCCGGATCGCCTGTGGATACGCATCCAGACCGCGGCCGAGGCGGGCAAGGGCGGCACTGTCGCCGCCCTGGCCGGCTGGCTGCCGGCCGACGATGCCGCGGCGGCCCAGCGCATCGCCAAGGCACTGAACGATCCCAATGGCGCGCTGCGCGACGCGGCCACGTGGCCCGACACGCCGCGCGGCCGCCAGGCCGTGACGCTTGCCCTGCAGCGCATGGCGCGCAAGCAGTCCACCGTGGCCGACAGCGCCTGGACCACCCTGGCCCCCCGCTTCGCCCTGAGCGAGCAACAGAAGGGTGCCGTCCTCAACGCCCTCGCGCTGTTCCACGCCACCGACTTCGACGAATCCGCGCTGGACCGGCTGGCGGCGCTGCCGGCGGGTGCCCAGACCGACGCGACACGCGAATGGCGGGTGCGCGTCGCGCTGGCCAGGCAGGACTGGCCGGCGGCGCTGACCGCCCTCGATGCCCTGTCGCCCGCGCAGAAAGACGACGGCGAGTGGCGTTATTTCCGGGCACTGGTGCTGGGGCGGTTGAACCGGCAGGCGGAAGCGCGGGCTATCTACCAGAACGTGGCACAGGAGGCGACGTACTTCGGCTTCCTCGCCGCCGACCGGCTCGATGCGTCCTATGCGATCTGTCCGGCCTCCATGGCCACCGACGAGCGTCGCGAGGCCTCGCTGCTGGCGGAGCCGGGCCTGGACCGCGCGTTCGAACTCTACGCCGTTGGCCTGCAGAAGTACGCCCGCCGCGAGTGGACGGCCGCGCTGGCCGGACGCGATGCCGACACCCAGCGACTCGCCGTGGACCTGGCCTTCCGCAAGGGCTGGTACGACCGCGCGGTGTTCGCGCTGTCGTCCGGCGATGCCCTGCGCCTGTACGAGCAGCGCTTTCCGCTGGCACGCCAGGACGGCGTGGTCGAGCAGGCCAGCCAGGCGGGCATCGAAGCACCCTGGGCCTACGCGATCATCCGCGCCGAGAGCGCATGGATGACCGATGCACGCTCGGGCGCCGACGCGCGCGGGCTCATGCAGCTGCTGCCCGGCACGGCTTCGCTGGTGGCCAAGCGCAACGGCCTGGCATGGAACGGGGGCGACAGCCTCTACGAGCCCACCACCAACATCATCCTCGGCACGCGCTACCTCGCCCAGATGGCGGCGCGCTACAACGGCGCGCCGTGGCTGGCCAGCGCCGCGTACAACGCGGGACCGAACAAGGTCGACCAGTGGGTGAGCGCGCGCGGCACGCTTGACCCAGACCTGTTCGTCGCCAGCATTCCTTACAAGGAAACCCGCGAATACGTCGCTCGCGTCATGGCCTTCGCCGTGATCTACGACTGGCGCCTGACCGGCAATGCCCTGCCGATCGGCTCGCGCATGACCCGCTTCGGCACGTCTTATTCGCTTCCGTCGGCAGGTGCTGTCCGCAAGACGGTGGCCTGCCCGGCGCCCGCCGTGACCCGCCCCACGCCACCGACAGCTCCCGCCGTCTCACAGCCGGCACCCGCCGAGGCGACATCCGCCCCGGCCCCTCAGGAACCCCAGAGCTGATCCGCTTGGCGTCGAGCGCCAGGCGGCCTAGGCTGAACTCATGAACGCTCAACGCATCGTCATCCTCGGCGGCACCGGCTTCGTCGGCAGCACGCTGGTTCCCCGGCTCGCGGCCGATGGGCACTCCCTCCTGCTGCTCTCCCGCAACCGCGAGGCGCGCCGGCACAGCGCGGTAGGACGTCAGGTCACCACCGTCACCGCGGATGTCTACGATCCCGCGGCCCTGCGGCGGCACATCGCCGGCGCAGATGCCGTCATCAACCTTGTCGGTATTCTCAGCGAGAGCGGCCGGAACACGTTCGAACGCGCCCACGTGGGCCTGACGCGTCTCGTCATCGAGGCCTGCCAGGCCACAGGCGTCCACCGCCTGCACCAGATGAGCTCGCTCAAGGCCGGCCAGGGGCTATCGAAATACCTCCGCTCCCGCGGCGAGGCCGAAGCCCTGGTCAAGGCATCCACGCTGGACTGGACGCTTTACCAGCCCAGCACCATCTTCGGACCGGGCGACGGCCTGGTCAGTCGGTTCGACGCCCTCCTGCGCCTGGCGCCGGTCATTCCGCTGCCACGGCCGCAGGCGAAAATGGCGCCGGTATACGTCGGCGACGTCGCCGAAGCGATCGCCCGCTCGGTCGCCACGCCCTCCGCCAGCCTGCTGCGTACCTTCGAGCTGTACGGGCGGGAGACCTGGACCCTGATCGACATCGTTCGCGCCATCCGCGATGCACGCGGCCGGCGCCGCGTGGTCCTTCCCATGCCCGACAGCCTGGGTCGCCTGCAGGCGCAGTTCGCGCAGTTCGTGCCAGGCAAGCCCTTCACTCCGGACAATTTTCTCTCGCTGCGTACGGATTCCGTCGGCAAGGTCGATGGCCTGGCCCAGCTCGGCATCGCACCCCAGTCGTTCGCCGCCTGGTTGCCTCGTCTGTTGGGCCAACCCGTCCGCCAGCGGCGGCTGGACGAGGCGCGCACCAAGCGCCGCCCCTGACGCGCCCATGGAGATCTACCTCGTTGGCGGCGCGGTCCGCGATCAGTTGCTCGGCCGCCCCGTGGTGGATCGCGACTGGGTCGTCGTGGGGGCAACCCCGGACGACATGCTCGCCGCCGGCTTCAAGCCGGTCGGCAAGGATTTCCCCGTCTTCCTGCATGGGCAGACGAAGGAGGAATACGCGCTGGCGCGCACGGAGCGCAAGACGGGCCGCGGCTACCACGGCTTCGCGTTCCACGCGGATCCCGGCGTCACCGTCGAACAGGATCTCGAGCGCCGCGACCTGACCATCAACGCCATCGCCCAGCGCGACGACGGCAACCTGGTGGATCCGTTCGGCGGGGTCGACGATATCCGCACGCGTACGCTCAGGCATGTCTCGTCGGCCTTCGCGGAAGATCCGGTACGGCTGCTGCGCGTCGCGCGTTTCGCAGCGCGATATGCCCCGCTGGGCTTCACGGTCGCCGACGATACCCTGGCGCTGATGCGGCGCATGGTGGACGACGGCGAGGTGGATCACCTCGTGCCCGAGCGCGTGTGGACCGAAACGCGCAAGGCACTGGCCGAACCCCGGCCGTCGGTGTTCCTGCAGGTGCTGCGGGACACCGGCGCCCTGCGCCTGCTGTTTCCCGAGGTGGATGCGCTCTACGGCGTCCCCCAGCGGCCGGAATACCACCCCGAAATCGATACGGGTATCCACGTGCAAATGGTGCTGGATGCCGCGGCGGTGCTGGCCCCGGGTGATGCGCTGGTCGGCTGGTGCGCGCTGACCCACGACCTGGGCAAGGCCCTGACACCGGCGCATGTGCTGCCCCGGCACATCATGCACGAGCAGCGGGGCGTCGAGCCCGTTCGCGAACTATCCGCCCGGCTGAAGGTGCCTGCGGAATACGCCTTCATGGCCGAGATGGTCTGCAAGCACCACCTCAACGCGCACATGGCGTTCGAACTGAAGCCGACCACCGTCCTCCGCCTGCTCGATGCCCTGGGCGCCCTGCGCCGACCGGAGCGCCTGGAGACGTTCCTGCTCGCCTGCATGGCCGACAAACGTGGACGCGCCGGTAGTGCCGATGCGCCCTATCCGCAGGCCGACTTCCTGCGCAGCTGCCGCACCGCGGCTGCGGCCGTCACCTCACAGCCCTTCGTCGAACGGGGCTTGCAGGGCCCCGCCATCGGCGAGGCGATGAAGAAAGCCCAGGCCGCGGCCATCGCCGCCGTGCCCCGCCCTACCGCCTGACGCCCGGTCCGGCGAGACTTACAGACGGGAGCCCTGGTCCGCCGCCATCACCTCGGCCGGCAACACGCCCGGGTCGATGTCCCTGGCGAACATCATCACCTGGAAGCGCTCGCCCATCTGGTCGGGCAAGGTCAGCTTCTTTACTTCCTGTGACAACCGGAAGCGCGCCGCTTCGTCGGTCAGAGCCAGGTAGTCGTCCTCGAAAACGTCCTGCAAGCCAGCGGCGATCAGGAACCGCGCCTGCGACAGGTAGGCGGCCACGCCGAACCCCGCGTTGTTGCCCGCCTCCGCCAGCGCCGTGAAGTCCACCGATGCGGTCAGGTCCTGCAGGCCCGGCAGGTGGAAGGCGTCGTTGTGGGCACGATGGCGATAGAACGCGCGCAACGTGCCGTCGGTGCGCTCGGGCAGGTAGAACTCCCCGCGGGTGTAGCCGTAGTCGACGAAGAGCATCGCGCCACGACGCAGCGTGCCGGCCACCGCCTGCATCCAGTACGGCAGCTGCGGCAGGATCTCGGTGCGGTAGCCATCGGCGAAGTCGCGGCCCAGGTCGCGCTCTACATGGCGCACGGCGCCGCGGACCAGGGCATCCGCCGGTCGATCGCTGCGCATGAACCGGCCCTCGCCGTCGAGCACCACGTGCTCTTCGTAGATTTCGCCCTCGCGGGCCGTGATCCGTGTGGTCGGCAGGGCATCGATGACTTCATTCGCGAAGATCACGCCCTCCCACTCCGTTTCCAGCGGACCGTCCAGCCAGCTCACACGTGCGGCCACATCGGCCGGCAGGGTGGCCTGCAGCCGCTCGCGCTGTCGCTCGCGCAGGTCAGCGCTGGGTTCCAGGATCATGAACCGTCGCGGCGCACGGCCGGCGGCATCCAGGGCGCGCAGTGCCGCTTCGGCGAAGGCGCCGCTGCCGCCGCCGATCTCGAGCACATCGGCCTCCGGCCCCAGCGAGGCCAGTACCGGTTCGAACGCGCGGACGACACAGCGGGCGAACAGCGTGCCCAGTTCCGGCGCGGTGACGAAATCGCCATCCGCACCGAACTTGGTCTTGCCTGCGCTGTAGTAACCCAGGCCCGGCGCGTAGAGGCACCGCTCCATGAAACGGGAGAACGGCATGGGACCGTGGCTCGCGATCTCCTCGCGGAGCAGGGCGGACAGATGGTCGGAGTGGGCGCGCTCGTCGGCGCCGGGATCGGGAAGCTTGGCGGTCATGCCTTCAGGATAATGGAAGGCATGACCGCATGGTCACCTCGATGTGAGGACTCAGAAGTCCTGCTGCAGCGAGAGGAACACGCCACGGCGCGGCCCGAACTGCGGTGCGCCCACGCCGATGCCCGAGCCGTCACGCAGCTGGTAGGTGCGATCCAGCGCGTTGACCAGGGCGAACTGCGCGTGTGTCGCGCCCACGCTGGTCAGGTTGAAGTCGTGCGCCACGCTCAGGTTGAGCTGGAAGTACGCCGGCATGGTGTCGCCGTTGGGGACGATGCCGTCGCGACGCAGGCCCGAGCCGAACAGGTAGTTCGCCCCGATGCGTGTGCTGTCGTCGAACGCGTAGCTGATGCCGCCCGACGAGGTGTACTTCTGGTCGTGGTCGAGGTGGATGAAGTGGTCCTGGATGTAGGCCAGGTCGTCCGGAGCGAAGTTGTACTGGCCGGTGATGATGCGCTTGCCCACCGAGCGGTTGTACGAGAAGTTGAAGTAGGCGGTCAGCGCGCCACCGTCGTAGTTGACGGTCAGCTCGTCGCCCTTGACCTTGCCCTGGTCGTAGTTGAAGGTCGAATAGACGACAGCGGCACCGAACTGCCCTTCATCCTGGATGCGCGACACGTTGCGCCGGTAGCTGTCCAGGCCCACGGTCCACTGCGTGCCCAGCTTCTGCGAGATACCCACGTCGTAGTAGCTGCTGCGCTCGGCCAGCGGCGTGTCGTTGCCGTTGTCCGGCAGCGCGTTGGTCGTGCCGACGAACTTGGCGATCGAGGTGGGGCTGATCGACTCGCTGGCCGGCGGCGTGAAGTAACGCGAGTAGCCGGCGTGGATCGTGGTGCCGTCCACCGGCTGGTAGACCACGCCCAGGCGCGGGCTGAGCTGGCTTTCCGGCTTGAACGCGTTGTACTTGTCGGCGCGCACGCCGTAGTTCACCGTCCACTTATCGCCGATGCTCCACTCGTCCTGCAGGTAGAGCGCGTACGTGCGCGCCAGGATGCGGCTGCTGTCGAGGATGTTCAGCGGCGTGGTGGAGGTCTGGTTGCCGTCGCCGTCGGCCGGGAACACCAGGGCGTTGTTGGTCGACGTGGCGCGCTCGAACTCGCCGTAAATGCCGTAGCGGAGGGTATGGCTGTCACCCAGCGGCGTGGCGAAATCCGCCTGCAGCGTGGTGGCGCGGTTCGCGCGGCGCACGTCCGAAGCGACGCCGTTGAACATCAGGTCACCGATGTCGTCGGGCGTGAAGTCCAGGCTGCTGTAACGCTCACCGGCCGAGACCTGGTAAGCGGTGTCGCCCATCTTGCCCTGCAGGCTGAGCACGCCGAACCGGGTCTTTTCCTGCTGGCGCTCGTCGAGCTGCGCGGAATCGAAGTTGGTGACGTCCAGGTAGCCGAACTGCGGCGTCTGCCCCGGGTTGTTGGGGATCTCGAAGCGGTTGTTGGTCGCGCCGAACATGAAGCTGATGCGCGTGTCGTTGTTGATGAGGTAGGAAACGTCGCCGAATGCCTTCACCTGGTTGGTGTGGTCGTGGATGGCGTTGCGGCTGGCGGTCGGGTTCTCGATGCCGACATCGTTCTTCAGGTAGTTGGCCGTCAGGAAGAAGCTCCAGTCGTCCTTCTTGCCGAACAGGGTCGCATTGGGGTTCACGGTGCCGAACTGGCCACCGGTGATGCCGACGCTGCCGCCGACGCCGTCCTTCGGCGTACGGGTGGTGATATCCACGATGGCCGCGGTGCGCTCGCCGTACTGCGCGGGCAACGCGCCGGTGAGCAGCTTCACGCTGTCGATCATGCGCGTGTCCAGCGTCTGGCCGAAGCCGCCGATGCTCTCGGGGATCAGCACGCCGTCGATCCGGTACTGCAGGTTGGCGTGGTCGCCACGCACGTGCAGCTGACCGTAGGAATCCTGCACCACGCCCGGCGCCTGGAGCACGACCTGGTTGAGCGGGGTGGAATCGCCCAGGGGCAACGCCTGGATCGTCTGGCGGCTCATCACGTACTGGCTGCTGCCCGTGTCCGGCGACAGGCTGTTACGGGCCTCGTCCAGGCGCGCATTGACATCGACCTCGCCCAGGTTCGTGGCTTTTTGCGGGGGCGCTTCGTCGGTGGCGAAGGCCGGCGCGGCGGAAAGGGCAAGCGCGATGCAGAAGGCGAGGCGAACAGGGGTCATCGGGGACTCTTCTTACGAATGTTATAACGTTACTGACGACAGGCGCAGCAAGGGGGAATTTCGGTGCGGCGACTATGGCGTTTCGACCTTTCAGACCGCTTTCGGCCCTGAGATTTGTCTCAAAGCATACCGCGAACCCGCTTCATGGACGACTCACGCCCCCAAGGCGACCATGGTCCCCTCGATTCCATGGAACTGCCCCGATGGCGAAGCACGACGCCACCTCCACCTCGAAAGAAATCATTGCCGTGGTCGCCGACCGCACCGAAAGCCCGGTCACCCGGGCCATCCTGAGCTTCGTCAGCCATATCCCGGACAGCGATGTGGCCGCCGCCTCGCCGGCCAACGTGGAGGAGAAGTGCCAGCAGCTCGCCGCCGCCGCGGCCCGCAAGGCCGGCCTGACCGCCGGGTCGCTCGCCCTGCCCCCGGGCCCGGTCGGCTGGCTTACCGTGTTGCCGGAGCTGGTCGCCATCTGGCGCATCCAGGGACAGCTGGTCAGCGATATCGCTGCGGCCTATGGCAAGACGGCCAGCCTGGGCCGGGAACAGATGCTCTGGTGCCTGTTCCGGCATACCGCCGCGCAGGCTTTCCGCGACATCGCCATGCGCGTCGGCGACCGCCTGGTGTTCCGCCGGGCCGCCGGGGGCGTGCTCCAGCGCGTGGCCGGCCGCATCGGCGTCAGCGTGTCCAAGCGCGCCGTGGGCAAGGGCATCTCCCGCTGGCTGCCCATCGTCGGCGCCATGGGCGTGGGCGCGTATGCCTACTACGACACCAACCATGTCGCCAAAAGCGCCATGGAGCTGTTCAGCGGCGAGGTGCATGTCGAGGGCGCCGAGCCGCCGATGGCGCCGATGGCACCGGACACCAACGGGAAGTGACGCCGCGCGGCGTTTGCGTCAAGCTCGCCACCGGCCGTACAGGGAGTGTCGTGTGAACCAGCAAAGCGTTGTTCTCGTGACCGGCGGCGCGCGTCGTGTCGGCGCAGCGATCGCGCGGCACCTGCATGCCGCCGGCTGCACCCTGGCGATCCACTACCACCGGTCCGCCGCCGATGCCGAGGCGCTGTCCGCGGAATTCAACGGCGTGCGCGCGGACAGCGCCGCGACCTTCGCCGGCGCACTGGAAGACGATGCCACGCCCGAGGCCCTGATCGGCGCCGTGCTTTCCCGCTTCGGCCGGCTCGACGGCCTGGTCAACAATGCCTCGGCGTTCTACCCCACGCCGATCGGCCAGACCACGCCGGCGCATTGGGACGACCTGTTCGCCGCGAACGCGCGCGGACCGTTCTTCCTGGCCCAGGCTGCCACGCCGGCGTTGCGCGAGGCACGCGGGGCGATCGTCAATATCGTCGACATCTACGCGGAGCGCCCCCTGGGAGGACACACCGTCTACTCGATGGCCAAGGCCGCGCTGGTCATGCTGACGCAGGCGCTGGCGAAGGACCTGGCGCCGGACGTCCGCGTGAACGCCGTGGCGCCGGGTGCCATCCTCTGGCCGATGTCCGGCAAGCCGGATGAGGCGGTCGATGCCTTGCTCGCCAAGACACCGATGGCCCGCAAGGGCGACCCGCGGGATGTCGCGGAAGCCGTGCGCTGGCTGCTGAAAGATGCGCACTACACCACCGGCCAGGTGATCCGGGTCGATGGCGGCAGGGTGTTGACCATCTGAGTGCGGCTACCACCGGCAGGACCGCGACCGTGGCACAGCCAGGGAAACAGCCCCAGGCCGCGCGCCGTGGATGGCATCCGCCCTATAACGTGGCCTCGAAAGTAGCCCAGCACGTCGGATCGCCACTGGCCATGTCGAACGTGAAGCGTACGCCCACGCGTGCGCGCTTCACGTCGAAACCGGGAGCGCTGCTGACCGACTGGTTCAACGTGTGCCACTGCCCGTCCTGGCGCATCGCATCCGCCGAATGGACCAGGTCCGCCGCCTTGCCCTCGCCCGTGCCCGCCGCGTTGTTCCAGACTCGCATGTCGTTATCGACATTGGCCTTGTTGCGGCTGGAGCTCGCACCGGCGATGCGGTATTCGGTCACCGTGGCAGTGACCCGCTGCCCGGATGTGACGACGCGAAGTCGCGCATAGCCCGTGATGGTGTATCCATTGAACACATGGCTGCACGAGGTTTCGCCCGTGGCGTCACCAGCGGGGGCAGCCGCCGACACCGTCGCGGTATCGCGACCCTGCGCCGGTACGTCACCGGCCGATGCTTCATGTCCCATCGTCGACATCAGGATGACGGCACACAGGCCGATCGATGCAGACAGTCCTTTCCTTTCCATGGCGATGCTCCTTTTCACCGAGCGGATCCCCCCGCGCGCAGGGCGGGTTTTTGCCGCCTGCGTCACCGACTATAGGGTGCCGTCGCAGCCTGTCAAATCCGTCCGCACCTACGGCAACGGGTCCTCATGCGCTTCGGCATCCTGCCGAATCGGCGTCGTCCACCCTGAGGTGAATGGCGGGACGACTCACTTCTTGGGGCGGAACGCCGATTCAAGCAGCGCCCGATCGAAGCCCTGCCCCGGATCGCCTTCGGTAGCGAACCGATACAGCGCTGCGGAGTAGACCCCGTGCATCGCCGACTGGAACAGCGTGAGCGCGACCAGGGCGATCACGGCGGCGACGCCGACGGCGACCATCAATGCCACCGAGTGCGTGGCGAACGCGCCGAAGAACAGCAGGCCGCTGGCGAACAGCAGGCAGAGGGTGAGCACGCCGCCAGCCACGCCGATGCCGGCATTGCCGATGAGGTTTTCGCCCCAGGTCTGCTTCAGCAGCGAGGTGCTGCGCTTCACCGCGTCCACCGGGCCGATGTCCTGGGCGGCCAGCACCGGCACGACGAGGAAGGTAGCGACCGTCCAGCCGAAGCCGAGCACACCGGCCACGATGCGGCCGACGAACCCGAGGCGCTCTTGCAGGGCGCGCAGGATCATGCCCACCGTGGCGGCCACGAGTGCGTAGCCGATGATGTTCGGCAGCTTGCCGCGCGCGGCGCGAAGGCCGTCGCCAAGCGTCGGATTGCCGCCGTCGAGGCGGATCATGGCAGCGGAGGCCAGCGCCACGTTGAAGAAGATGACTACGCTGTACTGCACGAAATAGAACGCGAAGCTGACCAGCATGAACAACGGCGAGACGTGGCGGCGCTGCCCTTCGAAGTCGGCATGGTGGGTGCCGATCATGGCGATGACCGGCCAGGCGAAGGTGGCGATCACCAGCAGCGACGCGATGCCCGCGAACAGCGGGAAAAGCATCAGTTCCTTGTCCTGGCGGAGGATGCGGGCGCTCGCCTTCATCAGCGCCCAACTGCGTGCGAACTTACCCATTGCCGCTCCTTATAGCCCCTTAGGTGGAACGCGTTGTATCACCTTGCCCGACGCGCTGCCACCGCGGGTGGTCATGACCCGGCGCATCGGCCGCCCGCCTGGACCGCCGCCGTGCAGGCCTCGTCCCGCGCCAGCGGCTCGCTGTCTGCCGGGAAGGCTGACCACAATTCGCCGAGGGTGCGCCCATCGACCGGATGGCGCACGGCCGGCGCGATATCGGCCAGCGGCTTGAGGACGAAGGCATGGCGCAGTTCGCCCCGCGGCAACTCGAGGTGCCCTGGCCCTCGCAGCACCCGGTCGTCATAGAGCACGATGTCGACATCGAGCGTGCGGTCCGCATAGCGCTCGCCGCCGCGGACACGCCCGTGGCGGTCCTCCAGCGCGTGTAGCCAGTCGTTCAGGGCCTCCGGCTCGAGGTCGCTGTCCATCGCCACGGCAAGGTTGAGGAAATCGGGACCGTCGAAGCCGACGGCAGCGCTACGGTAGACGGGCGAGACGTCCAGCGGGCCGAACCGCGCACGCAGTTCCCTCACCGCCGCGCCGAGCCAGCGTGCGGCGTCGATGTTGGAACCGAGGCTGAGGTAGGCGCGCCCCATTCAGTCGCCCCCCGGTGCGATCGCCGCGGCGGACGACGCACGCAGGGCCGCGAAACCTTCGCGCAGGTCGCCGCCTGACGGCTGCTGGAACGGATGCAGGCCGAACTCGGGGAGGATGGCGATGAGGTGGTCGAAGATGTCCGCCTGGATCCGCTCGTAGTCGAGCCAGACCACCGTGTTGGTGAACGCGTAGATTTCCAGCGGGATGCCCAGCGCGCCCGGATCGCGCATGCGGACCATGCGGGTCATCCTGTCGTGCACGTCCGGATGGGCCGCGAGGTAAGCATCGGCATACGCGCGGAAGGCGCCGATATTGGTCTGCCGGCGGCGATTGACCGGCAGCTTGCCGGGCTCGCCCAGGGCCTCGTTCCACCGCGAGATGTCCTCGCGCTTGCGTGCGAGGTAACCGGTGAGCAGGTGCACCTTGCCGAAGCGTTCGATTTCCTCGTCCTCGAGAAAACGCACGCCTGCGGCGTCGATGAACAACTCCCGCTTGATCCGCCGGCCGCCCGATTCGGACATGCCGCGCCAGTTCTGGAACGATTCCGCGATCAGGCGCCAGGTGGGCACGGTCACGATGGTGCGATCGAAGTTGCGCACCTTCACCGTGTGCAGTGTGATGTCGACGACATCGCCATCGACGCCGGCCGAGGCCATGGTGATCCAGTCGCCCACGCGCAGCATGTCGTTGGTGCTGAGCTGGATACCGGCGACGAAGCCGAGGATGGTGTCCTTGAACACCAGCAGCAGCACAGCTGACATGGCGCCGATGCCGGACAGCAACAGGCCGATGCTCTGGTGGGTGAGCTTGGTGATGACCAGCACCAGCGCGACGATCCACAAGGCCAGCTGCATCAGCTGCACGACGCCCTTGATGGAACGCTTGCCTGCCGGCGTGGCGCTGTAGAGCGATTCGAAGGCGATCAGGGCGCGACCCAGCGCGGCGATCACGCAGACGATCATCCAGCACACGGCCAGGTTGCGGATGAAGGCACCCATGTCGTCGTCGGCCACCGAGAGGAACAGGGCGATGCCGTAGTAGACGACGATGGCGGGGAGCATCCGCGCCAGCCAGCGGAACGCACCGTATTCGTAGAGGGCGTCGTCCCAGCGCCAGGCGGTGTGACGGGTGGCCACGCGCACTACGCGATGCAGGAACACCCGGCCCAGCAGGCCGACCAGCCAGGCCGCGAGGAACAGGCCGGCGACGAAGGCCACCCGTTTCAGTTCGGGGGATGCGAGGAACTCTTCCATGACGTTGAACGGGGCCTCCTTGGGAATCATTCCGGTCGGGTGCCGCGTTCGATGCGGACACCCACGGCTTTCGCGCCGCGCACGGCACCGGGCTTGGACAGTTTCAGGCGCACCCAGGCCACGCCGAATTCCTCGCGGACGATCTGCGCGCAACGTTCCGCCAGGGTCTCGACGAGGCCGAAACTGGACGCCTCGACATAGGCCTGCAGGCGTTTGGAGACCGACTTGTAGTTGAGCGTCTGCTCGATGTCGTCGGTTTCCGCCGGCTTGCGATTGTCGAAGGCCATCTCGATGTCGAACGACAGCGTCTGCCGGATACGGCGTTCCCAGTCGTAGATGCCGATGACCGCGTCGATGCGCAGGTCTTCGATGAAGACGATATCCATGCGGGTGTCTGGTGATGCGAAGGGCTTACAGGGTCGGCGACGGATGCCTTTTGTGCAACCGTAAGCAACGACGCGTCATGCGGCGGGCAGGCTCTCCAGGCTCCAGCGCGGATGCACTTCGATGGTAGCGTCCTGGTGCTGGCCGGCGGCCAGGCGGATGGCGCCGGCCAGGGCGATCATGGCCCCGTTGTCGGTACAGAAGGCCATCCGCGGGAAATACACCCGGAAACCGTCCTTCGCCGCGGCGTCCGCCAGTTGCTCGCGCAGGCGCTTGTTGGCGCCGACGCCACCGGCGATCACCAGCCGCCGGGCGCCACTGGCCTCCAGGGCGCGCCGGCACTTGATCGCCAGCGTGTCGACGATGGCCTCCTCGAAGGCCCGTGCGATGTCCGCGCGGGTCTGCGCCGTCTTGTCGGAGGCCTGCCACGCCAGCAGTACCTGGGTCTTCAGGCCGGAGAAGCTGAAGTCGAGGCCCGGCCGGTCGACCATGGGCCGGGAGAAGCGGAATCGGCCAGGCGTGCCCTGCTCGGCCAGCCTGGCCAGGGCCGGTCCACCCGGGTACGGCAGGCCCATCAGCTTGGCGGTCTTGTCGAACGCCTCGCCCGCCGCGTCGTCCAGGGTGTCGCCCAGGATGGTGTACTCACCGATGGCCTTCACCGCCACCAACATGGAATGACCGCCCGAGACCAGCAGGGCCACGAACGGGGGCTCCGGGGGGTCGTCTTCCAGCAGGGGCGCCAGCAGGTGCCCTTCCATGTGATGGACCCCGATGGCAGGGATGCCGAGGGCCCAGGCCATGGCACGCGCCGCCGAGGCGCCCACCAGAAGGGCCCCGACCAGGCCGGGGCCGGCGGTATAGGCGACGCCGCCCAGGTCCGCGGGCGCCAGGCCGGCATCCTTCAGGGCCTGGCGTACCAGCGGCACCAGCTTGCGCACGTGGTCGCGGCTGGCCAGTTCGGGCACCACGCCGCCGTATTCGGCGTGCAGGGCGATCTGGCTGAACAACGCGTGGGAAAGCAGGCCGCGGCCCGGCTGCTGCGGGTCCCAGCGGAGCAGGGCCACCCCCGTCTCGTCGCAGGAGGTTTCCACGCCCAACACGGGCTTTGAATTTTTCGAATCGATCACGTTATAATCCGCGGCTCACCCGGGTAGACGGGTCAGTTTAAACAAGTGGAGTTTCCATGCCGAGCGTTAAAGTCCGCGAGAACGAGCCGTTTGAGCTTGCCCTTCGCCGCTTCAAGCGTACGTGCGAGAAGGCTGGCGTTCTGGCCGAAACGCGCAAGCGCGAATTTTACGAAAAGCCGACCCAGGAGCGTAAGCGTAAGCGCGCTGCCGCGGTGAAGCGTCACCTGCGCCGTCTGTCCCGCGACACGACGCGCCGGACCCGCATGTACTGATTGCCGGCCCGGCCGTCAGGCCGGGTGCTGGACCCGCGGCTGGCGCGTTCGCCCGCTGCCGCCGCAATCAGGCGGAATCCCGAGCCGGCTTCGCCGAAAGGTGAAGCCGGCTTTTCGTCGTCCCGGAGAAAAGACATGAGCCTGAAGGCAAAGATCACCGAAGACATGAAGGCCGCCATGAAGGGCGGCGAGAAAGACCGCCTGGCCGTTATCCGCCTGATGCAGGCCCAGATCAAGCAGCGCGAAGTGGACGAGCGCATCGAACTGGACGACGCCCAGGTGCTGGCGGCGCTGGAGAAGATGCAGAAGCAGCGTCGCGACTCCATCGAGCAGTATGACAAGGCCGGCCGCACCGACCTGGCCGACATCGAGCGCTACGAGATGGGCGTCATCGACGGCTACCTCCCCGCCAAGCTCAGCGAGGCCGAACTGGACGCCGTGATCGCAGCCGCCATCGCCGAGACCGGTGCCACCACCGCCCGCGACATGGGCAAGGTCGTGGCCCTGGTGAAGGAAAAGGCCGCCGGCCGCGCCGACATGGGCGCCGTGGCAGGCAAGGTCAAAGCCCGCCTGGTCTGACCAGCGGCCGGACCGACCGTGTAGGAGCGCGCGTACGCGCGCGACATCTTTTCGCGATTACGCTGGAAAAATGGCGCTTGCCTCGTCTTCGCGCTGTTGGCTTTTCGCGCACGTCGTGCGCTCCTACGCACGGTGCCTTCCACCCGTCAGGGGATGGTTGGGGGGTGACATCGGCGTGACATATTCACGGCAGCCCTACACATTTGTGAGCATTCTCCGCACCGCAGCTGGCGGGACCCTCCTCCGGCGCTCGACGGGAATCCCCAATGCTCAAGTACGCCATTATTTTCGGTCTCATCGCCCTCGTTACCGGCGCGCTCGGCTTCAGCCGCGTGTCGGGCGTTGCCGGCACTATCGCCAAGATCTGCTTCGCCATCTTCCTGATCCTGTTCGTGATCGCGATCCTGGCCGTCATCGGCGTCTTCCACCTGGCGTTCTGATCGCGCCCGTCGGGAATGCGGACGCCATACGGAGCCGGATGCATGGCATCCTAGGCAACTGATGCGCGGCCGTATTCCCGACAGTTTCATCGATGAACTGCTGACCCGCGTCGACATCGTCGACGTGATCGAGCGGCGCGTCCCGCTGAAAAAGGCCGGGCGCGAGTGGACGGCCTGCTGCCCGTTCCACAACGAACGCTCACCCTCCTTCTATGTCAGCCCCCAGAAGCAGTTCTTCCACTGCTTCGGTTGCGGTGCCCATGGCAGCGCGATCAAGTTCATCATGGACTACGACCGGCTCGAGTTTCCCGACGCCATCGAGGAGCTGGCCCAGTCCGCGGGCCTCAAGGTGCCTTACGAGGGCGGCCGCGACGACAAGCCGCGCGAAGATCGCAGCGACCTCTACACCCTGCTCGACGAGACGGCCAGCTTCTACCAGCGCGAGCTGGGCGGCAGCCCGGAAGCGAAGGCCTATGTCGATGGCCGCGGGCTGGACGACGAGATCGTCAAGCGCTTCCGCATCGGCTGGGCTCCAGCGGGGTTCGACGGCGTGCTCAAGGCACTGGGCACCAGCGACCGCCGCCGGCAGCTGCTGAACGAGGCGGGCATGGTCGCCAGCAACGAGCGTGGCAATCGCTACGACCGTTTCCGCGAACGGGTGATGTTCCCCATCCTCGACCGGCGCGGGCGTGTCATCGCCTTCGGCGGGCGCGTACTGTCGTCGGAACAGAGCCCCAAGTACCTCAATTCCCCGGAAACCCCGCTGTTCCACAAGGGCAAGGAGCTGTTCGCCCTGTGGCAGGTGAAGCAGGCGCACCAGCAGCTCACGCGGATCATGGTGGTCGAGGGCTATATGGATGTCATCGCCCTGCACCAGGCGGGCCTGCCCATCGCCGTGGCCACGCTGGGCACGGCGACCACGCCCGACCATGCCGAGGTGCTGTTCCGCGCCGCGCCGGATGTGTATTTCTGCTTCGACGGCGACCGGGCGGGTCGCGCCGCGGCCTGGCGCGCGCTGGAATCGGTGCTGCCGCGCATGCGCGACGGACGCCAGGCGCACTTCCTGTTCCTGCCCGACGGCGAGGACCCTGACACGCTGGTGCGCAAGGAAGGCAAGGACGGCTTCGAGAAACGCATGAAGGAATCCATGCCCATGTCGGAATATTTTTTCGAGGAACTGGGTCGTGACGTCGACATCAGCCGTCTCGACGGCCGGGCACGCCTGGCGGAGCGGGCACGGCCGCTGATCGCCAAGCTGCCCGACGGCGCCTTCCGCGACCTGATGGGCCAGGAACTGGAGCGGCGCACCGGCGCCCGTGCCGTGCTCGAACCGGAGCCGCCCGTCCGCCGGCCCGACACGATGCGCCCGGCCAATGTCCAGCGCAGCCTGGTCCGCAGCGCCATCACGCTGCTGCTGGCCCAGCCGGAGCTGGCCGCGGAGGTCGAACCGCCCTACCCGTTCCTGCGCCTGGACCGTCCCGGCGTCGGCCTGCTCTCCGAACTGCTCGACGTGGCGCGCGCGCGCCCCGGCATCCGCCCCGCCGTGCTGGTCGAGCATTTCATGGAACGCCCCGAATACGCGTCCCTGCAGAAACTGATGGCCGCGGACGTGGTGGGCGAGGCGGACATGCAGCGCGTGGAGTTCCACGACGCCCTTACCCAGATGGAGCGCCAGGCCACCATGCAACGCCGTGAACAGCTGATCGCCCGCAGCCGCGAGGGCATCCTCGACGACACGGAGAAAGCCGAGCTGCGCGTGTTGCTGGCGGCGCGGGCCGCACCGGCCCGGGCGGCCGGCGAATGATGCGGCGCACCGCCGCCGTAACACGATCCATGGGATCATCCCCGCCTCGTTCTTCCAAGGGACCGGCCCCAGCCGGCTTCACGCGCCACTGATGGATCTTCTCAACGACCTCGTCGACTTCTTCGGTCGCAATGGCTATGCCGCCGTGTTCTTCGCCCTGATGCTCTGCGGGGCGGGCGTGCCCCTGCCCGAGGACATCACCCTGGTCGCCGGCGGCATCATCACGGGCCTGGGCTACGGCGACGTGCACACCATGGTCGGCATCGGCATGGCCGGTGTGCTGGTGGGCGATTCCACTATGTTCCTGCTGGGTCGCCATTTCGGCGCGCGGATCATGAGCTGGCGTGTGGTGTCCCGCCTGCTCACGCCGGAGCGCTACACGAAGGTGCAGGAAAAATTCGAGAAATACGGCAACCGCATGATGTTCGTGGCGCGCTTCCTGCCCGGCATGCGCACCGCGGTGTTCATCACCGCCGGCGCGACGCATCGCGTCGGATTCTTCCGCTTCCTGCTGCTGGACGGCCTGGCCGCCGCCATCAGCGTGCCGATCTGGGTCTACCTGGGTTATTTCGGTGCGCACAACCACGCCTGGCTGTCGATGTGGATTCGTCGCGGGCAGACCGGCATCTGGCTGGCCATCGCCGCGGCGATGATCGCGCTGGCGGTGATCTGGTGGCGCCGGAAGAAATCCGCGGGCGACTGCTGAGGCACAGGCGCGGTCCACCCGAACAGAACACGAGGCATGCCCTCCAGCGGACACGTGATGAATATCCTGACCATCGACACCGGCACGACCAACACCCGCGTCACCGCCTGGCAGGACGGCGAGGCCGTCGCCATGACAACGCGTCCGGTGGGCGTACGCGACACTGCCATCACCGGCAACACCGGCAAGCTCGAACAGGCGTTGCGCGATGCCATCGCCGGGGTGCTTTTCGCCGCCGGGATGACCCAAAGCGACATCGGCCCCGTGTTGGCCTCGGGCATGATCACCTCGAACATGGGCCTGTGCGAGATCCCTCATGTGCCCGCGCCGGCCGGTATAGACGAGCTGGCCGCCGCGATGCGCGAAGTGCGGATCGAGGGCGTCTGGCACGCGCCCATCGGGTTCGTGCCGGGCGTGCGCAACGCCGTGGCGCCCATCGACCTGCACAACGTCGAGGCCATGGACATGATGCGCGGCGAGGAAACCGAGGCGCTCGCCCTGGTCGAACGCCTTGCACTGGCCGAACCGGCGGTCATCGCGCTGCCCGGCTCGCACTCCAAGTTCGTCGGCATCGATACGAAGGGTCGCATCGACGGCTGCGTCACCACCCTGGCCGGCGAGCTGCTGCAGGTGATCTCGCACGAGACGATCCTGGCCGGGTCGCTGAAGGACGGTTTCGCCACGCACATCGATGCGGAGATGCTGCTGGCCGGCGCTGGCGCCGCCCAGCGAGTCGGCCTGGGGCGCGCCTGCTTCAGCGTGCGCATCCTCGACCAGTTCACCGACCGTGACGCCAATGCACGGGCCAACTTCCTGCTCGGTGCCGTGCTCGCCTCCGATATCCTCACGCTGAAACACTCCAGCGCGATCCGGATGCACCCGGGTACACGCTTCGTCGTCAGCGGCAAGCCCATACTCCGCGAAGCGATCGCGCGGCTGGTCGAGGACGACGACTTCTTCTCCGGCATGCTGACGGTAGTCGGCGACGACCAGCAGTGCGACCTGGCCGGCGCCGGCGCCATCGCGGTGGCCCGTCGCCGTGGGCTGGTCGCGTAACCCTTTCCCCGCCGGGCCGCCCAGGCGATCCGGCCAACGAACACAGGCGACACCGCTGATGACCGATGCGTTCAAACCCCTTTCCCCGCAGCGCCAGGCCCACGCCGAAGGCGTGATCTGGGACGACCTGATGGGCGTGGTCCGCTGGACCGACATCGCCTCGTCCACCATCCACGACTACGACCCGGCCACCGGCGTGGTGCGTGAGCATGTGCTGCCGGCACGCGTCGGCTGCTTCGCGCTGACCCACGAGCCGGGCGTCCTTCTGCTGGCGATGGAGAAACAGCTGGGCCGGTTCGACACGCGCGATGGCCGCCTGCATGTGCTGGACGACATCGAGGCCGATCTTCCCGGCACGCGCACCAACGACGGGCGCTGCGACCGCGGCGGCAACTTCATTTTCGGCACGCTGAACGAACGCGGCCCCGAGCAGATCGCCTCGTTCTGGCGCTACACGAAGAACGGCCAGTTGGGTCGCCTGGCGCTGCCCAAGGCCGCGATCACCAACAGCATCTGTTTCAGCCCCGACGGGGAAACGATGTACTTCACCGATTCGCCGACGGCCCGCATCATGGCCTGCGACTACGACGCCGACACCGGCGAGGTGGACCGCATCCGCGGCTTTGCCGAAATCGATGCCGGCCACGAGCCGGACGGCTCCACCATCGACGCCGACGGCTTCCTGTGGAACGCCCAGTGGGGCGCGTCGCGCGTGGTCCGCTACGCACCGGATGGCCGTATCGATGCGATCATCCCGCTGCCCGCGCGCCAGCCCAGTTGCGTCAGCTTTGCCGGGACGGACCTGGCGCAGATGGTGATCACCTCCGCGCACAAGGGTATCGACGAGGCCACGTTCCGCGACGAGCCACTCAACGGCGCGATCTTCATCGGCACGCCGCCGCGAGGGCGCGGCCTGCCCGAAGCGCGCTACGGCCACGAGGTGCAGTCATGAGCTGGCCCACCGCCCTGCCCCTCATCGCGATCCTGCGCGGCATCACGCCCGACGACGTGGTCGGCCATGTCGAGGCGCTGATCGCCGAAGGCTTCGACGCCATCGAGATCCCGCTGAATTCGCCCGACTGGCAGCGCAGCATCCCGCTTGCGGTGGAAACGGCCGGTGCACGCGCGCTGGTCGGTGCGGGTACCGTGCTGTCGCCCGAGGCGGCCGCCCAGGTGGCCGACCTGGGCGGCCACCTGATGGTCACGCCCAACACCGATCCCGCCACCATCCGCAAGGCGCGTGAGCGCAATCTCTATACCGCCATCGGTTTCATGACGCCAACGGAAGCGTTCGCGGCGCTGGCTGCCGGCGCGCAATCGCTCAAGCTGTTTCCGTCGTCGAACCTGGGCCCTGCGTACATCAAGAGCATTCGCGCGGTGCTGCCGCCGGACGTGCCGCTGCTGGCCGTAGGTGGTGTCACGCCGGAGAACCTGGGCCAGTTCCTCGATGCCGGCTGCATCGGGGCCGGGCTGGGCAGCGACCTCTACAAACCCGGCCAGCCCGTGTCACGAACGCGGGAACGCGCCGCCGCCTTTGTCACCGCTTATCGCTCGGTCTGACGCGTCGGGTCGATGATCCGAACGGCCCCCGGGGCCAGGCCGTCGAGTCGGTAATCGCCGACGGCCTCGCGGATCAGGCGCAGCGTGGGCAGTCCCACGGCCGCCGTCATGCGCCGCACCTGCCGGTTGCGCCCCTCGCGCAGCACGATGCGCAGCCACGCGTCCGGCACCGTCTTGCGAAAGCGCACGGGCGGATCGCGGGGCCATAGCCAGTCGGGTGTGTCGATCGCCTCCACCCCGGCCGGCAACGTGGGGCCGTCATTGAGCGTGACGCCCCGGCGTAGCCGGTGGAGGGCGTCTTCCGTCGGCACACCCTCCACCTGCACCACGTACGTCTTCGGCTGCTTGTGCTTCGGATCGGCCAGGCGATGCTGCAGTTTGCCGTCGTCGGTGAGCAGCAGCAGGCCTTCGCTGTCGTGATCCAACCGGCCGGCCGCGTACACGCCCTTGTGCGGCACGACGTCGGCCAGCGTGCGCCGGCCGGCGTCGTCGGTGAACTGGCACAGCACCCCGAAGGGCTTGTTCAGCGCGACCAGCACGTCACTTCGCGGCGGCGGGCTTCACGAAGCGCAGGGTCATCCGGTCGGACTCGCCGATGGCCTGCCACTTGGCCTTGTCCGTGTCGCCCATGTCGAAGGACGGCGGCAGGGTCCACACGCCCTTGGGATGGTTGTGGTCGTCCTTCGGGTTGGCGTTGATCTCACTCTGCGCATCCAGCTTGAACCCGGCGTCGGTGGCCAGCTTGATCACGTAGTCGGTCGGCAGGTAGCCGGAGTTGACCACGTCGTCGAGCTTCTTGCCGGCGTCGGCACGATGGTCTTCCACGCCCAGCACGCCGCCGGGCTTGAGCACCGCGAACATGGCCTTGAACATGGCCTCGGCACTGCCGTCGGCGGCCCAGTTGTGCACGTTGCGGAAGGTCAGTACGCGATCGGCCGAACCCGGCGCACCCAGCACCGGCGCCTTGTGGTTGAACTCCATGATCTTCGCGTTGCCGTACTGCGCCGGGGCGAAGGAGAACTTCTTCTGCAGGGCCGCCGTGCTCTTGGAGCCCGCTTCCACCGCGCCGATGTAGTGGCCGTTGTCGTGCAGGTAGGGCGCGAGGATCTCCGTGAACCAGCCACCGGACGGCCAGATCTCGATGACGGTCATGTCCGGGCGCACGCCGAAGAAGCTCAGCGTCTGCTGGGGGTGGCGATACATGTCGCGCGCCTTGTTCTCCGGCGAGCGCCAGCTACCGGCCACGGCCTTGTCCAGCTGGGCGGCGCTCGCTGCGTCGATGCCGGTGGGCGATGCGGCGCGCGTCGGCTGCTGGGCGCCGGCAGCCAGGGCGGCGTGCGAAAGCGCGAGGCCGAGCAGGCCGGCGCAGGCAAAGGCGAGTTTCTTCATGGCGACACCGTTTTGGGGGGATGTGGCCCGGAAGGCTAGCACGCGGCATCACCAGCGCTACACCGGTTGCAGTGCAGCATGCCAGGCCTCACCGGGCGCCCGCCCCCGCAGGATTTTCGCATGTCGCCGTCCCCCCTCCGTCCGCTCGCCGCGGGCGTGCTCATCGCACTGGCGGGTACCGCCTCCGCCCAGGAAGCCACCCTCGCACCGGTGGTGGTGACGGCTACCCGCACCGCCCAGGCACCCTACGACATTCCCGCGGCCATCGACGTGGTGGCCACGCCGCCCGACGGCTCGCTGGACGTGAACCTGTCCGAACGGGTGCAGTCCATTCCCGGCATCGTGGCGCGCGATCGCCAGAATTACGCGCAGGATACGCAGGTGTCCATCCGTGGGTTCGGCGCGCGATCCACCTTCGGTATCCGCGGCATCCGCCTGTATACCGACGGCATTCCCGCCACGATGCCGGACGGCCAGGGCCAGGTGTCGCATTTCAACCTGGACTCCGCGGCGCGCGTGGAGGTTTTGCGCGGCCCGTTCTCGGCCCTCTACGGCAATGCGTCGGGCGGCGTGGTGCAGCTGTTCACCGCGGACGGCACCGAACCGCCGGAACTACGCTTCGGCGTTGCCGGCGGCAGCAATGGCAACCTGCGCACGTCCGTGAACGCGCGCGGCGTCGACGGCCCCGTGGATTACAACGTCGACTTCAGTCATTTCCGCACCAGCGGCTACCGCGACCACAGCGCGGCACGGCGGGAATCGGGCAATGCCAAGGTCGGCTGGAAGATCGGCGACGACACGAAGCTCACCCTGGTGGTCAATACGGTGGACATACCGGATGCCCAGGATCCCCTCGGACTGACGAAGGCGCAGTTCAAGGCCGATCCGCGCCAGGTCGCCACCGTGGCCGACACCTACGACACCCGCAAGTCGGCCGACCAGCAACAGGCCGGACTGATCTGGGACCAGCGCCTGGATGCGGCGAACAGCCTGCGCGTCATGGGCTACTACGGGCAGCGCGGCGTGACCCAGTACCTGTCGATACCCAAGGCCACGCAGGTCGCGCAGCCGGGTAACTCGGGCGGTGTGGTGGACCTCGCCAACGAGTACGGTGGCGGCGACGCCCGCTGGACCTGGAGCGACACGCTGGCCGGCCGCCCCTTCGAGATCGCCACCGGCATCGCCTACGACAACCAGACACAGCATCGGCAGGGCTACAACAACTTCGTGGGCGGCATGCTGGGTGTGCGCGGCGACAAGCGACGCGACGAGATCGACCGCGTGTTCGACTTCGACCAGTACGCGCAGGCCACCTGGCGCGTGGCCGACGACTGGAGCCTGATGGGCGGCCTGCGCCACAGCGAAGTACGTTTCCGTTCCACCGATCGCTACGTTGCGGCGGGCAATCCGGACGACAGCGGCAGTACGACGTACAGCGCCACCACGCCGGTGTTCGGCGTGCTGTGGCGCGCGGCGCCGTGGGCGCATGTGTATGCGAACTGGGGTCGCGGCTTCGAAACGCCGACATTCTCCGAGCTGGGCTACCGCGCCGACGGCGGCGCTGGCCTGGCCTTCGACCTGCGGCCCTCGCGCTCGCACAACGGCGAGGTGGGCCTGAAGCTGCAGCCATCGGACCACACGGAAGCCGGGCTGGCCCTGTTCCGCGCCGACAGCGATGACGAACTGGCCGTGGCGACCAACCTCGGCGGCCGCACCACCTACCAGAACATTGCGCGCTCGCGACGCCAGGGCATCGAGGCGTCGTTCAAGAGCGAGATCGCACCGGACCTGCACCTCGTGGCGGCGTACACGCACCTGCAGGCGAGCTTCCGCACGCCCTTCCTCACCTGCGCCAGCACCGGCTGTGCCGCACCCGACACGCCGGTGGCGGCCGGCACGCGCATTCCGGGCGTGCCACGATCCACCGCGCATGCTGCACTGACCTACGGTGCCGAGCGCGGCTGGCAGGCGGGGCTGGACATGAACGCGATGGGCGCGACCTCGGCGAACGACCTGGGCACGGCCTCGGCGGCGGGCTATGCACTGTTCGGACTGTCGGCGGGTTATGTCGTGGACGATGGCCCGTGGCGGATCAACACCTTCGCCCGCGTGGACAACCTTGCCGACCGGCACGTGGTCGGCTCGGTGATCGTCAACGACGGCAACGGGCGCTACGACGAACCCGCGCCCGGTCGTACGTTCCTGGTCGGCGTGGACCTGCGCTGGCGCTAGGCCGAAATCGCCAGGCGCTCGGAACGGTAGAGCATGGCCGCGCCCAGCGTGGCCAGCAACGCGGCGGCAAACCCGCCGGCCAGGCAGGTGCCGATCTGCCAGGCGGGCATGCCATCGCCGCGCAGCAGCTGCACGATGCCCAGGTTCTGGCCCAGCAGCGGCACCGCATACATCCAGGGCTCCGCGCGCACCGGAACGACCGAGAGCAGCACGCTCGGCACGATGGGAATCATCATCAGGATGGACAGGTAGGTCTGCGCCTCGCGATAGCTCTTGGCCAGGGCCGACACCAGTGACTGCAACGCGGCCAGCAGCAGGATCAGCGGCAGCATCAGCAAAGCCACCTGGGCGCCGAAGCGCAGGCCCAGGTCGAGCGCGATACCGAGTTTTTCCGTCGGTATGAACCACGGCGCCGTCATGAACGCGGCGATGGTGAGGAACAGGCTGACCAGCGAGAACGTGCAGATCGCCGCCAGCTTGCCGGCGAGGATCTTCCAGCGCGCTACCGGATTGACGAACAGCGGCTCCAGCGACTGACGCTCGCGCTCACCGGCGGTGAGGTCGATGGCGAGGTACATGCCGCCGAGGAACACGGTGAGCGTGAAGAAGTACGGCAGGAACGAGAACATCAGCGCGGATCGCGACTGCGACGTGGCCTGGTCGCGATCGGCCACCTGCACAGGCCAGGCCGTGGTCGGCGACAGGCCGCGCGCGATGAGGCGCATCGCCCCCTCGCGGCGGCCGTAGCTTTCCACCACGCTGCGCACGCGCGCCACCGGCGTGGACGCATCGCGACGCGAGGAATCGTAGATCAGCTCCACCTGCACGCTCTGGCCCTTGTTCCACGCCTTGGCGTAGTCCGGCGCGATGCGCACCACGACATCGGCGCGCTGCTCGCGCACCGCGTTCTCCGGATCGGGCATGCCGGCGTCCGCGTCGATGCCGGCCCCTTTCAGCGCCGCCATCAGGTTGGGCGCCAGTTCCGCGCCGATGACCGGAACGTCGATGTTGCGATCGACCTTGGCCAGCTCGCGATTGGTCATGACGTTCATCAGCATGATGAAGATGATCGGACCCAGCAGCGGCCCGGTGACCAGGGCGCTGACCAGCGTGCGCCGGTCACGCAGGTTCTCGCGCACTTCCTTCCAGTACACCGCGGAGAACGCGCTCATGCGGCCAATCCTTCGTCGGTACCGATGATCGTCACGAAGGCATCCTCGAGCGTGGCCTGGCCCGTCTGCGCCAGCAGCGCGGCGGGCGTTTCATCGGCGACCACACGACCCTGCGCGATCACCACGATGCGATCGCACAGCGCGGCCACCTCCTGCATGATGTGACTGGAAAACAGCACGCAGCGTCCTTCGTCGCGCAACTGCCGCATGAAGCGGCGCATGGCGCGCGTCGCCATCACGTCCAGGCCGTTGGTCGGCTCGTCGAGCAGGACGTTGCGCGGATCGTGGATCAGCGCACGGGCGATGGCCGTCTTGACCCGTTGCCCCTGGGAAAAACCCTCCGTACGGCGATCGGCGATGTCGCGCATCTCCAGCGCGTCGATCAGGACCTCGCGACGTCGCGCCAGCAGGTCGGACGACATGCCGTGCAGCCGGCCGAAATAATCGATGTTCTCCGCGGCGGTCAGCCGTTTATACAGGCCGCGCGCATCGGGAAGCACGCCGAGGCGCCGGCGCACCGCAAGCGCATCCTGGTAGGCATCCATCCCGTCCACCAGCACCTGTCCGGCGTCGGGCCGCATCAGTGTGTAGAGCATGCGCAGCGTGGTGGTCTTGCCCGCCCCGTTGGGGCCGAGCAGTCCGGTGATCTCGCCGTCGCGCGCGGTGAAGTTCACGCCGTTCACGGCGCGCACCGCGCCGAAGGCCTTGTGCAGGTCCCTTACCTCGATCATGGCGTGGCTCCGTTGAATCCGACGAACACCGGCAGCGGGCGCAGCCGCTCCAGGCACGTCACGTCCAGCGCCTTCGCGTCGGCCGTGTCGATGAAATGGTCGAGCACGCGTGGCATGCAGCCGCGCGAGATCACGTTGTGGCCCTGGCCCCGGAGCACCAGGTGGCGGCCGTTGGGCAGGCCCTTGAGCACGTCGTCGCCGTAACGCGGTGGCGTGACCGGGTCGAATTCGCCCGACATCAGCAAGGCGGGCACCGCGCTCTTCAGCGGCTGGTGGAAGTCGGCCGGCATCGTGCCGTGTGGCCAGACGGAACAGGCCGCGCGAAACGCTTCGATCATGGTGTCGCCCAGGATGGTGTCCTTGTCCTGCGGACGCGATTGCAGGAGGTCGCCGTCCTCGCTGCAGATCACCGAATACTGCATGCCGCCATCCATGGTGTCGCCCAGGTCGCCCGTGAGTAACTTGGCCTGGCCCAGCAGGGGGCCGACATCGCCACGCGCGGCGGCATCGATGGACAGGGGCAGCAAGGCGGCGGTTTCCGGCGAATAGGCGAACATGCGCACCACCGTGGCCAGGGCGTGCTCGCTGAGCACGCGCTTCACCGAAGCGTAGTTCTGCGGATCGCGGAAGCTGACCATGTGCGGGTTCGCGCGCAGCGCGTCGCGTAACTGGAACAGGGTCTGGTAGGGATCGCTGAAGCGCGCGCGGCACGCGTCGTCCGCCTCGCAACGGGCGAACTGCGCCTTCAGGGCCGCGTCGAGGTTGACCGCGAAGTCTTCGCCCAGCACCAGCGCGTTGGGCGCGATGCCGTCCAGCACGAGGGTGCGCAATCCATCGGGGTGGCGCATGGCGTACTGCTGCGCCACGCGCGTGCCGTAGGACACGCCGATCAGGTCGAACGTGGGCGAACCCAGCGCACGACGAACATCCTCCAGATCGGCCACGGCATCGGTGGTGGCGTAGAAGCGCACGTCCGCGTCCTGCGACAGCTGGTCGAGGCAATGCTGCGTCTCGCGCCGCACCGCGCCGGCATCGAAGCCGTGCACTTCCGCCGCGCCTGCCGGTGCGCCCGGCTCGTCGTCGCGGCAGCTCAGCGGATGGGAAGCGCCGGTGCCGCGCTGGTCCAGCAGCAGCAGGTTACGGTGGGCCAGCAACGGGGCCATGGCCGGCGCGATGCCGGCGTAGCTTTCCGCGGCCGACTGGCCGGGACCGCCAGCGATGAAGGCGAGCATGTCGTCCGCCGGCACCTGGGCGCTGCTGCGCACCACGGCCAGGCGCAGGGTGATCATGCGACCGTGCGGCTCGGCACGGTTTTCCGGCACCGGGAAGGCGGCACACCACGCGGCAGTCGACAGGCCCGAGTGCGGCTGCGGCAACTCGCACGGCTTCAGTTCGACGGAGCCAAGTCGCCAGACGCGCGGCGGCGCGGGGTTGGTGGCCGCCGGCACCGCGGTGTGCGTCGCCGCCTGGGTGGAGGCATGGGCATCGGCCGCGTCGTGCCGGGACATCACCAGGTGCCGCCCCGCCATCGCCGTGGTGAGCAGGACGACGATGATGGCGATGCGTGGGGGACGTTTCATGCCGTCATTCCTCGGGGGCGAAAATGGATTCGATGGGCAACGCGAACAGGCGCGCGATCTTGAACGCCAGCGGCAGGCTGGGATCGTACTTGCCGGTCTCCACTGCGTTCACGGTCTGCCGCGAGACGTCCAGCTTCTCGCCCAGGTCCGCCTGCGACCAGCCCAGCGCGGTGCGCAGTTCACGGACTCGGTTATGCATCGCCGCGGTAGTGCCAGCGCACGGCGCATTTGGTGATGCCGAACAATCCCATGAGCACGGGCAGCACCCAGGTGGCGACGGCTTCGGCCGGTGGTGCGCCAACGACGTGCGCATGGAGCAGCATGCCGAACGTGAAGAAGCCGAAGCCGCCGATCCCTCCCGCCATGGCGATGGCCTCCAGGTCGATGCGTCGCTCGAACTCGTCCTGGTCGCGGATGACCCGGACCATGGCGCGGATGACGAAGGCGACGGGCAGGGTCGGGAGCAGGGTGACGATCGCGCGGGCCGGCGTACCTTCCAGCGTCTTCAGCCAGCCGACCGACAGGAACAGGAGCACGACGTAGGCAAACATCGCCGGGAAGAACTCACGCAGGTAACGCTTGTGTACGGCACGCATGGCCATCGCCTGTCTCCCCGGGATACGCATGGGCAGGTCCTCGGGCGCTGTCGGTCGAAACATGACGCGGGACGACACCCCGAACCTGACGGTAGATAAAAGCGTGTCAAGCACGCTTGACACGCATCCTGGGCCGACAGGCTCAAGATGTCAAGCACCCTTTACATGTCCATGGAGATTTTCGGCATCGTCAAGTCGATCCGGCAGGTCACGGCCGCCTGCATACACAGCGGCGCGTCGCTTCCACGATCCTTGCAAACCACGAGGGCACTCGCCGGCAAGCGTCGACGAAACGACGCGTCGTCCCGCCCACAGGAGAGCACCATGTCCTTCCGCCTCATCGCTACCACCGCCACCCTGTTGGCGATGTCCGTCGCCGCCGTCCCGGCGCACGCCGCCACCGCGACCACGACGTTCAACGTACGCGTCACGATCACCGCCGCCTGCGACATCAGCACCACGGCGCCGACCGACGTCAACTTCGGTACGCAACCGTCCACCGCGACCAACACCGACAACCAGGGCGCGCTCAACGTGAACTGCACGCCCAGCGCGCCCTACACCATCGCGCTGGACAACGGCCAGAACGGCACCGACGCCAACACCCGCAAGATGAGCAGCGGCACGGCGCAGGTGCCCTACCAGCTGTACCGCGCGGCCACGCGCACGTCCGCCGATGTCTGGGGCAGCACCACGGGCACCGGCGGCAATACCTACGCCGGTACCGGCAGCGGCACCGTGCAGACCGTGCCCGTGTACGGCCGCGTGCCCAGCAGCAACTTCCCCGCCGGCAGCTACGCCGACGTCATCACCGCCACCATCACCTATTGACGGTGCGCCCTTGGCCGCTCCGCGTGGCGATAGCCGGCGCGCTGGCCGCGATGGCGTGCGTCGCCCACGCGAGTGGCCTGCAGGTGTCGCCGATCGGACTGCGGCTGGCCACGTCGACCGCCGCCGAAGCCCTGTGGCTCACCAACACCGGCACCGAATCGCTGCACGCGCAGGTGCGTGTGTTCCGCTGGACCCAGGCGGACGGCAAGGATGTACTGGCCCCCTCTCGCGACCTGGTCGTGAGCCCGCCGATGGTGACCATCGCCCCCGGCGACCGTCAGCTGGTGCGCGTCATCAGGCAGGTCGCTCCGGCAACGGACGGCATGGAAACCGCCTACCGCGTGATCGTGGACGAACTGCCCGTGGACGCCAGCGACAAGCCGGGGCTGAAGTTCGTGTTGCGCTACTCCGTGCCGGTGTTCCTGGCACCCGCGGGCGACCCGACGATGAAAGCGACGCTGCAGGCAACGTGGGAGAGCGACGCGGACGGTCCTCACCTGCGCATCCACAACGGCGGCAACGGCCATGCGCAGGTCGCCGACCTGGCGTGGCAAGGCAGGCAGGGCCATCGCACCCCGCTGCTGCCCGGCCTGGTGGGTTATGCGCTGCCTGGGGCGACGATGCGCTGGAAGCTCCCGCCGGATGCGCGGCACGCGGACGGCCTCCTGCGTGCGAGGATCAACGGTGAGCCGTCCGAGTCGACGCTGGCGGTGGATACGGACGGCCACTAGCATGCTGGCCCTGGTCGCCGTCAGCGCGCACGCGGACGTGGACGTGGACGTGGACGTGCATACCACCGCGACCGATGCCCTGCCGCCGCCCGTGGCGACGCGGGAGAGCGGCGCCGGCGAAGACCTCTACCTGGAAGTGGTGCTCAACGGCACGCGGACCGAGGCGCTGGTGCATTTCATCCGCCGTGGCGAGGCACTCTGCGCCCAGGCCGCCGACCTGCGAGGCCTGGGCTTCGTGCTCCCGCCCGGCAGCGATCCACGCTGCCTGCCGGACATGCCCGACGTACGCTACACCTACGATGTCGCCCAGCAGCGCGTGAACATCGACGTGCCCACCGGCCAGCTGAACCTGCCGACGCAAGTGCTCAACGTGCCCGAGCGCCGTGCGACGCGTGCCTCCAGCGGGACCGGCCTGTTGCTCAACTACGACGTGTACGCCGCGCACGGTGGCGGCGCGAGCAACGTCAGTGGCCTGGCCGAGCTGCGTGCGTTCACAGACGGCCTGGGCGTGCTGAGCACGACCTCGCTGAGTCGTCGCTACCAGACGTCCGGCGTCGGCTGGCAGGGCGATACCGTGCGTCTGGATACGCAATGGCGGTTGTCGTTCCCCGACCGGTCGCAGACGCTGACCATCGGCGACACCTTTACCGGAGCCCTGTCCTGGTCGCGTGCCACGCGTATCGGCGGCATCGCCTACGGCACGGACTTCGCCTTGCAGCCTTATCGTGTGACGACGCCGCTGCCGCAGTTCTTCGGCCAGGCCGCCGCGCCTTCCTCGGTGGAGCTCTACATCGACGGCATCCGCCAGTACAACGGCAAGGTGCCCGCCGGCCCGTTCCAGCTCACCGCCGTGCCCGGCGTGGACCAGGCCGGCCAGGCGCAGGTAGTGCTCACCGATGCGCTAGGCAGGAGCAGCACGGTGACCTTTCCGTTCTACGCCGCGCGTCAGTTGTTGCGTGCCGGCCTGTCGGACTGGTCGGTCGAACTGGGTACGGTGCGCGAGGCCTACGGCATCGATTCGTTCGCCTATGGGAGCGAGCCGGTCGCCAGCGCGACCTGGCGGCGCGGCGTCACCGACCGGCTGACGCTGGAGTCGCACACCGAGGTGGGCGACGGACGCGGCACGGCAGGCAGCGGCATCGTCTGGAACCCCACCGGGGCGCTGGTGTTGAACGGCTCCTATGCCCGATCGCGCGCTGGTGGCGCCCAATACGGTGCGGGCCTGTCGTGGAACGGCAGTCATGTGAATGCCTCGATGGACACGCTTCGCGGCAACGCACGTTACGACGACGTCGCCAGCGGCTACGGGTCGCCGCCACCGCGTGCCAGTGACCGTGCCCTGCTCGGCTTCAACATCCACGCATCCAGTTTCGGCGTGAACTATGTCCGCCTGCGCTACGACGGGCAGCCGGCCACGCGCTATGCCGGCATGTTCCTGCTACGCAACATCGGCCGCGGCATCTCGTTGAACGCCAGCTACAACCAGAACCTGGACATCGCCGCCGATCGCAGCTTCTTCATCGGCGCAACCATGGCGCTCGACCAGCGCACGACATGGAGTACCTCGGTGCAGCGCGATCGCGACCGCACCTTCGGCATCGTGGATGCCAGCCGGCCGATCGACGGCGACGGTGGTTTCGGCTGGCATGTGCAGGGCCGCAGCGGATCGACCGGCGGCGGCCTGGCGGAGCTGGGCTGGCTGGGCAACCGTGGCCAGCTGACCGTGGGCGCCAGCAATTTCGGCGCCGCATCCTATGCGTATGCCGACGCCAACGGCGCGCTCGTGTTGATGGGCGGGCACTTCTTCGCCGCACGCCGGATCGACGACGCCTTCGCCCTGGTGACGACGGAAGGCACACCGGATATTCCGGTGCTCCTGGAAAACCGGCGCACCGGCGTGACCGACAGCCGGGGACTGTTGCTCGTGTCGCGACTCATGGCCTACCAGGACAACCGGCTGGCTATCGATCCGATCGACCTCCCGGCCGACCAGCGCGTGCAACGCGTGGAAACCATCGTCGCGCCCTCCGATCGCGCCGGCGTCGTGGTGCGTTTTCCCGTGAAGCGGGTGCGCGCGGCGTCGGCGATCCTCGTCGACGAGGCAGGGCAGCCGCTGCCGGTGGGGGCAAGCGTGGCGACGGGCGATGCATCGTCGCCTGCCGTCGTCGGCTACGACGGCCTGGTGTACCTCGACAACCTGCAGGGCGGCGACACACTGCTCGACGTGACCCTGCCCGGCGGTGCGCGTTGCCGTGCGACGCTCACCTATCCGGCGCAGGCACACGACCTGCCGCAACTCGGTCCGCTGACCTGCAAGGCGGCCACGCCATGAAGTGGCTTGCCTTTATGCTGCTGGCCTTCGCTGCCCTGCTTGCGTCGCCGCGCGCCGACGCGACGACGACATGCAGCATTACCAGCATCAGCAACCTCGCGTTCGGCCCCGTGGACCCGACAGGCACGGTGGTGACCACCACGGCGACGCTCAACTACAGTTGCACCTATTCCGGCGTGCTCGGATCGCTGTACGGCAGCTACATATCCGCGTGTGTCAGCCTGGGAACGGACGACCTGGCGAATTTCGCGCCCCGCACCATCGTCAACGCCAACAACGATCGCATGCAATACCAGGTATTCAAGGACGCGAGCCTCACGTCGATCTGGGGGCGGGTAAACCATGCGACCTACACGCCGCAGACCTTCACGCGGCAGATCGGCATCCTGTCCAACGGCGCGACGCTCACCGGCAGCCTCACGATCTACGGACAGGTACCGGCGCTGCAAAGCACGTTATCGCCCGGCAGCTACAGCGGCACCCTGCTCGGCTCGCTCACAGGCAACGCCCTGACCTGGAGCTACAACGAAGCCTTGCTGACCATCGGCACCTACCCCGCCTCGTGCAGCGCTGGTGGCACCGTCGCCGCGCAGACGGTGGCCGCGCCGTCCATGACCGCCACGGCGAACGTCGCCGCCCGCTGCACGTTCGGCACCGCCACCGACCTCAACTTCGGCAGTGTGCCCGGGCTGCTGCGTACCAACACCGACCAGACCTCGCTGCTGCGCGCCACCTGCACCAACCGTGCCGCCTACCAGGTGGGCCTGGACAACGGCAGCAACGCATCGGGCACGACGCGACGCATGACCGATGGCACCCGCTTCGTCACCTATGAACTCTACCGGGACACCGCACGCACGCTGCGCTGGGGCGCGGCCCTCAATACCGATACCGCCACGGGCACCGGCACCGGTGCCGAGCAGACGCTGACCGTGTATGGCCGCCTTCCCGTACAAGCGGCGGCGCGGGCAGGTGCCTATAGCGATATCGTTACCGTCACCATCACCTACTGACGGCGGGCCGGTACGCACTCAGAACGTCATGGCCAGTCCCACGCGCAGCGCCAGGCCGGACTCACCGGCACCGCCGACCGCGACGCGTCGATCGATATCCGCGGAGAGGGTGATGTCGCCGCGTAGTTCCGCCGACATGCCGGCGGCAAGGTCGACCTGGCGGCCGCCCCCGCCCGTGGCGAAGCGGATGCCGGAGAGAACGGCCTGTGTACCGGTGTCGCGCGTGGTCGCATAGCCCGCATACACGTGGGCGGACCAAGCCGAGAGCCAGTAGCCGTGCGGTACGAAGGCCAGCGCGGCGCGCGTGCCGGCACGAAGCGTCAGGCGTTCCGGCGCACCCAGGCGGACGACGATGCCGTCGCGGTCCTGCGCGGCGGTGAAGCGCTGGCGCTGCCACAGCAACGACGCCCCCGGGTCCACGGCCAGATACGACGCGGGCGACCATCGCAACGTGCCGGCCAGCGATGCATCGTTGCCGTTCGCACGCAGCCGGGCGAGGGCCTCGCCCCGCGGGTGGCTACGTACCGCCACGCGATGGTGACTGGCCGCGTAGGCCGCATCCACGTGCCAGCCTGCGTCACCGCGCAGCGCATAGGTGAGGGCCAGACCGCGGCTCTCCGAACGCGCCGAGCCGACGCCGTCGACCGCGCGCGGCGCGATGCGTGCACGCCCGACACTGGCGACGATACCGGCACGCGTGTGCGATGCATCGGATTCGATGGCGACGAGGTCGCCCGCCACCTGCATGCCCGTGTCGCTGCGCAGGCTGTCGACGCCGAAGCGGTCGAAGGGCAACGTACTCCGGTAGCGCGTATGACCACCGAAGCCGCGTACGCGCAGCGCGGCATCGTGCGCGGCGGCGAGATCGTCCGGGTGCGCGGCGTCGAGGGATGCACGCGCATGGCCGAACAAGGCTCCCGCCAGCGCCAGGTAGGCAGGCACCTGCGGTGCAAGGGCGGCGCGCGAGGCTGGCAGGGGCGATGCATCGTCCACCGCGTCGACCGGCAACGACCGCCCGAAGAGGCCGAGGGCGCGGCCATGCCGGTTGATCCGCGTGCTCTGCAGACGAAAATCCCAGTAATCGCTGCCGTCACCCGCGACTCGTCGTTGCGAGGCGTCGGCCTCGCCAGGGGCGTACGCGTGCAGGCCATAGCGCCATGGTCCGACGACGACGTAATCGCCGGCCAGCCGAAACGACGCCTCGCTGGCCGCACCGCCCACCTGCGCGACGCTGATGCCACCACCCGCGCCGGGGGCGGTCGCGGCACCCCAGCCACCGGCGGCGACGATCGCGAGCCGCGTGGTGCCGAGGGCATCGCCCTCGACGAGAAGGCGATCGGTGCCCTGGCGTGCCATCGCACCGCCGGCATCCATGCGTGTACGCAAGCGCACCGTTGCCTCGCCGCCGGTGCTGTCGAGGCGGCCGACACGCAGGCTGGCGAAACCGGTGCCCGCTTCGGCGAAGGCCACGGTGGACGCCCCCGCCAGTGTCAGTTGCCCGACATCGGCCTCCCCGGTGACGAACCAGTCGCTGTCATCCAGGCGCAGGCGATCCACACCCGTGGCGCGACCCGTCCAGCGCGACCGCGTGAGCCCGGCATCCAGTTCACCCGCACCCCGGCGCATGTCACCGACCAGTTCGCTGTCCTCCATCCGCAGCAGCAGGGAGGCACGGCCGCTCTCGACATGGCCCACGGCGTGGGAGCCGTCGATCAGGTGCACGCGCAGCGGGTCGACGCCTGCACCCCGGCTGCCGAAGGCACCGCCGGCGCCCTCGATTCGGGTGCCATGGAGCCGGACCTGGCCACCCGTACCCGTAATGGCCCACGCCTGCTCGCCCTGCGCCACAATGCGGCTGCGCATGGCGCTGAAGCGGGACTCCTCGCCGTCCACCACGACGGCACCGACGTTGGCCTGCCGCGTGAGCACGTCGCCATCGTCGATGCCGACGTGCGCGCCCTCACGCACCAGGACGGCCTGCGCACGACCCGGGACCGATCCCGCTCCGGCGTGATCGATCCGCACCTGTCCGTGCACGGCGGCGTCCTGGCCGTGCACCAGTACGGCGGTGCTGTCCGCCCCCGCGACATCGATGCGTGTGCCCCGCCATTCGATGTCGGCACCGCCGACGGCTGCAATGCCAAGGCTGCCCTTGCCGGTGGTGGCGATGCCGATATCGCGAAACACGGCACGCGAGGCGCCCTGGACCTGCACGGCCACCGCGCGATCGCCGAGCATGGTGATCGCGCCGCCCTGCATGTCCGACTCGCTGCCGTCGAAGACGAGTACGCCGTAGGCATAGCCGGCGGGATTACCGCTGGTGCGGTTGCTGACGGCGGCACCCGTGGCGTCGAACGAGGCCCGCGGGGCGACCGTGACGGCACGGCCGGTGGCCACCCCGCTGACCGAGACGGTGTCGTCCGGCCCGAGGGACACGGCCGAACCGCTCTCGACGAGAATGCCGAACGGAAAATCCGCTGCCGCTGCGGACGTGGACAACGTACCGGCCAGGGCGGCGGCCAGCGCGTGGCGCCGGCCGGGGGAGACGATCATGGGCACTTCCTTGCTCGCGATGAGAGGAAGTGAACTTATTCAGTGGACGGACGGCTGTATGTCGGTTGGGCGCGCGGCGCGAGTCAGCGTTAGTCGTCGCCGCGTCGCCACTCGCCGCGCTTGGGCTTACCCGCCGGTTTGGGTGCGGCCTTGCGCTTCAGCCGTGCCTCGAGCGTCGCCGCCTGTTCCTCGCGCTCGTCGTGCAGCTTGAGGAAATTGCGCCAGCGCTGCGGAGAAAGCTCACCGGACGCGAGCGCCGCCTGGATCGCGCAGCCGGGTTCGTTGCCGTGGCCGCAGTCGGCAAAACGGCACTGTGCGGCAAGCGTTTCGATATCGGCGAACAGGTCGAGGTTTTCCTCGCCGGTCAGCTTCAGTTCGCGCATGCCCGGCGTGTCGATCAGGCAGCCGCCACTGGGCAGGCTGAGCAAGGCGCGATGCGTGGTGGTATGGCGACCGCGACTGTCGTGCGAGCGCACCGCATTGGTGGCCATGCGCTGCTCGCCGAGCAACGTGTTGGTGAGGGTGGACTTGCCCGCGCCAGACGAGCCGACCAGCACGGCACTGGAGCCCGGCCCCAGGTAGGACGCCAGCAGGGGAACCGTGGCCGGGTCCTTGGCGTTGATCGCGTGCACGGAGGCGTCGTCCGGCAGGCGGGCGACGAGCGCCGACACCGCCGCGTCGACGTCCACGCCCGTGTCCGCCTTGCTGAGCAGCACCACTGGCCGGGCGCCGGAGCCTTCCACCAGCGTGAGGTAGCGCTCGATGCGCGACGGGTTGAAGTCGCCGTCCAGGCCGGTCAGTACCAGCACGTAGTCGATGTTGGTGGCGATGATCTGCCGTTCGTAGCGCTCGCCGGCGGCGGCCCGCGTGAGCACGGAGCGGCGAGGCAGCACCTCCTCGATCACCGGGTGCGTGGCGCGGTCCAGGAAAACGAAGTCGCCGACGGCCGGTCGCAATGACGGATCCAGGCCACGTTTCAGGAAATGCCCGGCCGGCTGCGCGTTGAACGCGGACGAGCCGTCGTGCATCTCGTAGCCGGCACGATGCTGCGCCACCACGCGGGCGAGGCGGCGCGGGTCGGCGGGTAGCGTGGCCTCGCGCCAGCCGATGCGGCGCAGGGAGGTCAGGTCCGGGGTGTCGGTCATGCCGCGATTATGCCCGCTTATGGCCCGAAGTCCGTCTCGCGGCGTCGTGCCGACGCTGTTAGGATCGGGTGACGACGGCGGGAAACGGCCCGCCGCACGCACCGGAAGTCGTCAGCAGTGTCCTCGATCAAGCCCAGCGCGCACCTGGCGGAAGTGCGCTACGAAATCCGCGGCGCCCTTACCCGGCGCGCTCGCGACATGGAAGCGGCCGGCCAGCCGATCATCAAGCTCAATATCGGCAATCCCGGTCGCTATGGCTTCGTCACGCCGCCGCACCTCAGCGCAGCCATCCGCAACCACCTGGGCGACAGCGAGGCTTATGGCCACGAACAGGGCCTGGAGGAAGCACGCGAGGCCATCGTGGCGCAGCAGCGAGCCCGTGGAGCCGCCGGCGTCGACATGGAGCGCGTCTTCATCGGCAACGGGGTCAGCGAACTGATCGATATTTCCCTGCGCGCCCTGCTACAGCCGGGCGACGAAGTACTCCTGCCCAGCCCGGATTACCCGCTGTGGAGCGCGGCCACCATCCTCAACGATGGCAGCCCGCGCTATTACCGCTGCCTGGCGGAGAACGCGCACCTGCCCGACCCGGAAGAAATCGAGGCACTGATCGGTCCGCGCACGCGCGCCCTTGTCCTGATCAACCCGAACAACCCCACCGGCGCGGTCTATCCCAAGGCCCTGCTCGAGCGCATCGTCGAGGTGGCGCGCCGCCATGGCCTGCTGCTGCTGTGCGACGAGATCTACGACGAGATCCTCTACGACGACACGCCGTTCCAACCGCTGGCCGCCGTCGCGGGCGATCACCCCTGCGTCAGCTTCGGGGGCTTGTCCAAGGTCCATCGCGCCTGCGGCTACCGCGTGGGCTGGATGAGCCTCTCCGGCGACCCGAAGCGCAGCACCGAGTACCGCGACGCCCTGCAACTGCTGGCGGCGCTGCGCCTGTGCGCCAATGTCACCGCGCAGTGGGCCGTGCGCCCCGCGCTGCTGGACAAACCCACCATCGGCGTACTCACCGCGCCGGGCGGCCGCCTGCACCAGGCGCGGCAGGTGGTGCTCGACGGTGTGGCTGCCAGCCCGTTCCTCGATGTGGTGGCCCCCGGCGGCGCCATCTACGCGTTCCCGCATATCCGTGCCGATGCCATCGCGCACTTCGACGACACCGCGTTCGCACTGCGGCTGCTCGAAGAGGAAAGCGTACTGGTCGTGCCGGGCACCAGTTTCAACCTGTCCGCCAGCCGGCATCTCCGTCTCACCCTGTTGCCCGAGCCGGCGCAGTTGCAGGAAGTGTTCGTGCGTATCGATCGGGTGCTGCAGCGCATGGCCCGTGAGTCCGTGCCCGCGGCCACCTCCAGCGCCGTCGCCTGAACCATGGGCGAGGCGAGCTTTCTCGCACTGGGTGATTCGTACACCATCGGCGAGGGCGTGGCGGACGCCGGGCGCTGGCCGATGCAACTGGCCGCGTGCCTGCGCGAACTCGGCATCGCCGTGGGCACGCCGCAGGTCATCGCTACCACTGGCTGGACGACCGACGAGTTGTCCGCCGCAATGGACACCACCGTCCTGTGCGATGCCTACGACATGGTCACGCTGCTGATCGGCGTGAACGACCAGTACCGCGGTCGCGGCGTGGATGCCTACCGCCAGCCCTTCGTCCACCTGCTCGAACGCGCCGTCGCGCTGGCCGGCGATGCCCGGCGCGTGGTGGTGGTGTCGATCCCCGACTGGGGTGTCACGCGCTTTGCCGAGGGCCGCGACCGTGCGGCCATCGGGCACGAGATCGACGCGTTCAATGCCATCGCGCGTGACGAAGCCGCGCGCGTCCATGCACGGTGGGTGGATATCACGCCCGTATCGCGGCAGGCCGGCGAACAGCCCGGCATGCTGGTCGACGACGGCCTGCATCCCTCGGCAACCCAATACGCCCGGTGGGTGGCATGCATCCTGCCCGTCGCCGTCGCCGCCCTTAGCGAATGGATGACCGCGACGGATTGACGGCGGCCGCACCCGGCGATCCACGCGCAACAGGTTTGCAACACCATCGCCATGCGGCGGTTACGCCGCAGGCCGAGACTGGGCAACCGGGACCCTCCCGGAAACCGTTCTCATGGCCAGACTCATCTGCCGCGCCGCCTTCATCTCCGACGTGCATCTGGGCACGCCCGACTGCAAGGCCGGCTATCTGCTGGATTTCCTGAAAAGCCTCGACTGCCGGCAGCTCTACCTCGTCGGCGACATCGTCGACCTGGAAGCGCTGGCCCGTCGCCAGTGGTGGCACCCCGAGCACAGCGCGGTGATCGCCGAGCTGGTGGGCATGGCTGCGCGCGGTGTGGAGGTCATCTACCTGCCCGGCAACCATGACTACCAGATGCGCGGCCTGGCCGGATCCACCATCGCCGGTATCCGCGTCGAGCTGGATGCCGTGCACGAGGGGGCCGACGGTCGTCGCTACCGGGTCAGCCACGGTGACGAATACGATCCCGAACATATCGGTCGCGCGTGGATCACCTGGCTGGGCGACACGCTGCACCGCTTCATCTGCTGGGCCAATCGCCGGGTGCACGCGGTGCGCAAGCGGCTCGAACTGCCGTACCTGCCGCTGTCGATCATCCTGAAATCGCACGTCGGGGCCGCCCTGGCCTACATCCGCGATTACGAGCAGCGCGTCGCCAGCGATGCGCGCGAGCGCGGTTTCGACGGCCATATCTGCGGGCATATCCACTTCGGGCACATCCGCAGCGTGGAAGGCGTGCTCTACATGAACGACGGCGACTGGGTGGAGCACTGCACGGCGCTGGTCGAGGACATGGGCGGCGCCATGGAGCTGATCCACTGGACCGAGCAGTGCACGCCCCTGGGGCGGGCCAGCCGGGAGACCGTGCTGCCCTCGGCAGAGGCCGTGCTCGGCTTCGCGCCATTGGCCGATTGCCGCGCCAACCTGGTCGAACTCCATGCCGGAACCTCCCTGGCCGGTTGAAAGCGAGCGGCGCGGGGCCCATCTGCGAGGGATGCCGGTAAACTGGCTCCCTCTCCTATCCGCGGTGACCCCATGGCCCTCGAAACACCCACACGCGAGCGCATCGAATCCCTCCTGGCCCAGCACGAGGTCGTGCTGTTCATGAAGGGGACGCGCCAGCAGCCGATGTGCGGTTTTTCCGCCGCGGCCACGAACACGCTCAACGACATCATCCCGGCCTACCACACCGTCAACGTGCTGGAAGACCCGGAGATCCGCGAGGGCATCAAGGAATACGGCCAGTGGCCGACCATTCCGCAGCTGTACGTGAAGGGCGAGCTGGTCGGCGGGTCCGACATCATCCGCCAGATGTACACCAGCGGCGAGCTCTACACGCTGTTCGGCGCCAGCCCGCCGGATCGCACGCCGCCCGAGATCGCCATCACCGACAAGGCCGCCGAGGCCATCCGTGGCGGCATGGCCACGGCCCAGGGCATGGCCTTGCACCTGGAGATCGGCCCGGACCACAGCGCCGGCTTCCAGCTGGCGCCGGCCGGCGATTTCGACATCGTGGTGGTGGCCAACGGCATCGAGGTGCACTTCGATCCGGGCAGCGCCGCGCGCGCCAAGGGCATCACCATCGACTGGGTGAGCACCGTGCAGGGCGAAGGCCTCAGCCTGAAGTTCCCCGGCGCCGTCGACATCGCCTCGATCAGCGTGCACCAGTTGAAGGACAAGCTTGCCGCCGGTGGCCTGACGCTGGTCGACGTGCGTCCGGCGCACGGCCGTGCCGCGGCAGCCCCGCTGCCGGGCGCGCGCATTCTCGAGGACGAGGGCTACGAGGCGCTTGCCGCGCTGCCGAAGAACACGCCGATCGCCTTCATCTGCCACCACGGCATCTCCAGCCAGGCCGCGGCCGAGCGCCTGGCCGCCCATGGCTTCACGAACCTGTTCAACGTGGAAGGCGGCATGGATGCCTGGGCACGTGAGGTGGACCCGACGGTGCCGCGTTACTGAGTCCGGCTGTTTCGCGAAGAAGAGAGGCGCCCACCGGAGGGCGCCTTTTTTTTGCGTGCTTCACGCATGGCCGGGGCCTGTGCCGAAGCCAGAGCCAGAGCCCGTCGCTCGTAGGGCGCGGGGAGGAGGCGCTGGGTGGTCATCCTCTGAGCGAGTTCGGCCGCTTGCGGCCGCTGCCCGAGCGCAGAGGGTGACCACCCGACGCCTCCTCCCCGCAGAGAAGCCGCGTGCCGATACCGACGCTTCACGACTGCGACCAACGCCGCAATCGTTCATTAATAAACTCACTGGTATAGTTAATACGCTACACAACCCCTGTTTCCTGGAAGCTTTGTGACCGCCCTCATTCCCCACCCGTCGCACACCCTTCAGCGTCACGATCAATCGCCCCAGTTCCGCGAGGGCCGCTTCACCAATCCCCGGCCACGTCCGTCTATGGGCCTGTGGGAAGGGCTGAAGCTCATGTCGCTGTTCCTGCGCGGCAAGCCTGCGGGCACCGTGCCGGACCGGCCGATACCGGTGCACGCGATCGACCGCGCGATGCTGGACGCCGCGCCCGACCGCAGCCTGTATCGCCTGGGCCACTCCACCATGCTGATGAAGCTGCGTGGACGGTTCTGGCTCACCGACCCGGTGTTTTCCGAGCGGGCGTCGCCGGTCATGTGGGCCGGGCCGGCACGCTTCCACGCACCGCCGATCGGTATCGACGACCTGCCGCCTATCGCCGGCGTGATCCTCTCGCACAACCACTACGACCACCTGGACCGGGCCGCGGTGTTGAAGCTGGCCGGCAAGACCGCCCGCTTCATCGCACCTCTGGGCGTGGGCGATCAGCTGGTCAACTGGGGCATCGACGCGTCGAAGGTCGAGCAACTGGACTGGTGGCAGTCCACCGAGGTGGAGGGCCTGCGCCTGACCGCCACGCCCGCGCAGCACTTCTCCGGACGCGGGTTGCGCGACAGCGATCGCAGCCTGTGGGTGTCCTGGGTGATCCAGGATGACGACCTGCGCGTGTTCTTCAGCGGCGACAGTGGCTATTTCAAAGGCTTCAAGGCGATCGGCGATGCCTATGGCCCGTTCGATCTCACGCTGATGGAAACCGGTGCGTACGACAAACGATGGGCCTTCGTGCACATGCAGCCGGAAGAAACGCTGCAGGCGCACCTGGACCTCCGCGGCCGCTGGCTGCTGCCGATCCACAACGGCACGTTCGACCTGGCCCTGCACCCCTGGGAAGAACCCTTCGAGCGCATCGTCGCCCTGGCGGCCGCCGCGCAGGTGCCGCTCACGACGCCGATGATGGGCGAACGCGTGGACATGCGCTCACCCAACGTCATGACCCCGTGGTGGCGCGCGTAGGCGATAGCGATCGCGCCAGCGCAGGCACGGGCGTTCCACCATGTCGTGCAACAGCGCACCGCCGAGCAACGTGGCGGCGGCAAAGATCACGAAACGCAGCAGGGGATGCTCGGCCAGGCTGTCGCCCAGCAAACCCTGGGTAAGGTGGGCCATGCCCTTGTGGCTCAGGTAGAGACTGTATGACACCGCCGCCAGCCAGCGTGCGCCGGGCAGGCGCAGGCGCGCCAGGAACGTCGGCCCGCTGAAGGCGACGACAAAGCCGGCCATGGTCAGCGCAAGCAACGGGAACCCGACCACGCACGGCCAGAACTGCATGCGCGCCTCGTCGAACAGGCCAAGGCATACGCACAGCAGCACGAACGACAACACGAGAACCCGGCCCGCGCGCCGGTGCAGCCACGCCATCCAGGCGGGGCGATGCACGGCACAGGCGGCCAGCGCCACGCCCGCCACCAGGCCATCCAGCCGCGACCACGTCGGGTAGTAGAGGTTGTGCAGGTAAACCAGCCCGGGCCGGGTATCCGTGTCCAGCGCCGGCCCCATGCGATCCGACCACAGCCACGCGCGCAGCAGTATCCCGCCCAGCACGAGCGCCACGCCGACGATCGCACCGGTGCGCAGGGACGGCCGCCGCGTCAGCAGCCAGGCCAGCCAGGGAAAGACGAGGTAGAAGTGCTCTTCCACGCATAGCGACCACACATGCGAGAAGGCGTAGTTGTCGGGATTGTCGAACAGCAGGTTGAAGGTGAAGGTGAGGAACTGCCATAGCGGCTGCATGCCAGAGGTCTCCCGCCACGCGGGCACGCAGGCGTACAGCGCCAGCACCACGAGGAACGCCGGCAGGATGCGCACGGCACGACGCAGGTAGAAGTCGCGGGCATCCAGCGTGCCCGTGGTCTTCAGCGCCGACAGTACCTGCGTGCCGATCAGGTAACCACTGAGGACGAAGAACAGGTCGACGCCCATCCAGCCCGAGGCCTCGAGTTTGCCGAAGCCGTCACCCAGGCCACCGACAAGATAACTGTGGAACAGCATCACCCACACGATGGCGATCGCGCGCAGTGTGTCGAGGCCGGGTGTGCGGTGCATGCTGGTGGTCCCCCTGGATACCGGGACTGTGCCGGAGCGAGCGGGCCGATGCACGACCGGGATATGGCAATTCGCGGGCGAGGAGACGGTCCGATGTCTCGAACGACGACTCCGCCGCCACCTTGCGGGTAGCGGCGGAGCACGTGACGCTTGCGGGGGTCAGCGGATCAGAGACAACCGACCAGGCCGTCGTACACGGAGTATCGCGAACCCGGCAGCTTCGCGTTGAGCGGGTCGTCGCCCTTCATCGCTTCGTAGAAGGCTTCCACCGGGGTGTCCTTCGCCAGCAGCAGCTTGCACTTGTACAACTTGCCACCGGTCTGCACGGCGCCGGACTTCGTGTTGACGGCGGCGCGGGTGCCGGCGAAGGTCCACAGGCACTGCTTGATGCTGCTCTTCGTGGTGTCGACCGAACAGGTGAGTTGCGTGGGCCGCAGGTTGCGGTATTCGCCTTCGCAGAAGGTATCGCCGCAGATCTTGTCGAAGCCGGCGTTGAGCGCGGCCTCGGCACCAGCGAAACGGTCGAGGCCGGCTTCGGCGGTCGGCCAGTTGGCGATGTCGACGTAGCGGTCGGCGGCGGGCGGGGTCTGCGCGAACGCCGCCAGCGGCAGGACCAGCAGGGCGGCGACGGAGGTGATTCGAAGCATCGTGGTGACTCCTTGGTTGGGGAGGTCACATGACACCGGTTTCGCCGCGGCGGGTCTGTCCCGTCGCGCCCATGCTGCAACGTAGCCGCCGGGTGCCGTCCGCTGTGGGAGCCCTCTCCCAGGCAGCGGACGGCCATGCCAACTACAGCCAGTGGCCGTAGCGGCGGATGTAGATCGTCTTCACCACCTGGGTCAACACGCAGTAGCACGCCAGCGTCAGCGCCAGCCAGGCGAAGTAGATGCCGGGCAGCGGCTGCATGCCGATGCGCGAACCGATGGCCGAGTACGGCACCAGCATGCCCACCACCATGATCAGGCCCGTCAGGGCCAGCACCGGCGCCGAGGCCACGCTCTGCAGGAACGGGATGCGCCGCGTACGGATCATGTGCACCACCAGCGTCTGCGACAGCAGGCCCTCGATGAACCAGCCCGACTGGAACAGCGACTGGTGCGCCACGTCATTCGCGCCGAAGTAGTGCCACATCAGCCAGAACGTGGTGATGTCGAACACGGAACTGACCGGGCCGATACAGACCATGAAGCGCCCGATGTCGCCGGCGTCCCACTTGCGCGGCTGGCGCAGGTATTCCTCGTCCATGCGATCGAACGGGATGGACAACTGCGACAGGTCGTACAGCAGGTTCTGCACCAGGATCTGCAACGGCAGCATGGGCAGGAACGGCAGGAACGCACTGGCCACCAGCACGCTGAACACGTTGCCGAAGTTGGAGCTGGCGGTCATCTTGATGTACTTCATGATGTTGCCGAAGGTGACGCGCCCTTCGAGCACGCCCTCTTCCAGCACCATCAGGTTCTTCTCGAGCAGGATGATGTCGGCCGACTCCTTGGCGATATCCGTGGCCGTGTCCACCGAGATACCCACGTCGGCATCGCGCAGCGCCGGCGCATCGTTGATGCCGTCGCCGAGGAAGCCCACGGTGTGACCGCGCCGCTGCAATGCCTTGACCACGCGGGCCTTCTGCACCGGCGACATCTTCGCGAACACCGTGGTGCGCTCGACCATCGCGTCGAGCGTGGCATCGTCCATCTGCTCGATGTCGCGACCGAGCACGGATTCCTGCACGTCCAGGCCGACCTCGGTGCAGATCTTGCGCGTGACCGCCTCGTTGTCACCGGTGATGACCTTCACCGCGACGCCGTGGTGGTTGAGCGCGCGGATGGCGGTGGCGGCGGAATCCTTCGGCGGATCGAGGAAGGCCAGGCAGCCCACGGCGGTCAGGCCGGTTTCATCGGCCACGCCGTACGCGCGATCCCCCGTCGGGTCGCGACGCATCGCCACGATCAGCACGCGCAGGCCGTCCTCGTTGAGACGGCCGGTCATCGCACGGATTTCGGCGCGCTTCTCCGGCGTGAGGGGCTCCACCACGTCGCCGATGCGCGCCTCGGTGCAGATCGTCAGCATCTCTTCCACGGCGCCCTTGCAGACCAGCAGCTGCTCGCCCTGGCCGTCCGCCACCACCACCGACATGCGGCGACGCTGGAAGTCGAAGGGAATCTCGTCGACGACGTGGAAGCGCCGCGCGACCGCCTCCATGTCGCGATGGGCCAGCACCGCCTTGTCCATCAGGTTGCGCAGGCCGGTCTGGAAACGGCTGTTGAGATAGCCGTATTCCAGGGCATCGTCGGAATCGTCGCCGTTGAGGTCCACATGGCGTTCGAGCACGATCTTGTCCAGCGTCAGCGTGCCGGTCTTGTCGGTGCACAGCACGTCCATGGCGCCGAAGTTCTGGATCGCGTTCAACCGCTTCACCACCACCTTGCGCTTCGACATGGCGATGGCGCCCTTGCCGAGGTTGGCGGTGACGATCAGTGGGAGCATCTCCGGCGTGAGGCCCACGGCCACCGACAGGCCGAACATGAAGGCGCCCAGCCAGTCGTGCTTGTCGAAGCCGTTGATCAGGAACACCACCGGCACCATCACCGCCATGAAGCGGATCAGCAGCCAGCTCACCGAGGAGATGCCACGGTCGAAGCTGGTCTGCACGCGCTCGCCCGAGAGCGTATGCGCCAGCGAGCCGAGGTAGGTGCGTGCGCCGGTGGTCATCACCACGGCCGTGGCGGTGCCCGACACGACGTTGGTGCCCATGTAGCAGATGGTGGGCAGGTCGAGCGGGCCGTTGGCATCGCCCAGGGTCAGCGTGCCGTTGGGCGCCATCTTCTCTACCGGGAGGGATTCGCCGGTGAGGATCGCCTGGCTGATGAACAGGTCCTTGGTGGCGAGCAGGCGCAGGTCCGCGGGCACCATGTCGCCGGCGCCCAGGTGCACGATGTCGCCGACCACCAGCTCTTCCACCGGCACCTCGATGCGCTCGGCGTGGCCGTCCTCGGCACGGCGGGTCACCGTGGACGTGTTGCGGACCATCGCCTTGAGACGACCGGCCGCCTGCGACGAACGGAACTCTTGGGTGAACGACAGCAGCACACTGATGCCGACCATCACGCCGATGATGATCGGCCCGGTGAAGTCGTCGTCGGTGAACAGCTGCACCACCGCCAACACCAGCAGCACGATGATGAACGGGTTGCGGAAGGCATGCAGCAGCTGCACGGACCAGTGCGGCGGCTTCTCGTGCCCCACCTCGTTGATGCCGTCGCGATCGAGCCGCTCCGCGATGGCCTCCTCGTCCAGGCCGTCCGCCCGTGTATCGAGGGCATGCAGCAGTTCGTCGGCCGGACGGAACGCGTCCGCGGCCACCTGCTGGAAGGTCTTGGCGGCAACGGCCGCCTGGGAGGTCTGTTTCTTCATGGCTCGCTGCCTTTCCGGACGTGACGTCCGGTAGGGCGCGGGCGGCCCTCAGCTGTCAGCTGAAAGCGTGCGCGCCGGCGCGGAGCCGACGTTCGGTGTTCCGGGTGGACGTAACGGACGGCGGATGCCGCGCCGTAGTGTCTATGTCGCTGTTCATCGTTACGGGAGTTTGACGACGGCCGGTTTCCCCTGGCTTTCCTGCGCATCCAGCGGACGGGGAACGGTGATGATGCGCTTGGCGGGAGCGGTGGAAACGGCGCGGCGACGGGCGATGGCAAACGCCAGACGGCGGCCGAACATGCGGGGACCGGTCTTTTCGAGCTGCAGATTCATGGCTCAATCCTCGGGTAGCGGAAGCGCACGGCTTCCGGGCCGGGAGAGCCGGACTTTCCCTAGCGGAGGAAAGCGCCGGCCGACCGGGAACGGTCGCCGTAGGCGTTGATGTTTGCCAGCGCCGGGACCCGATGCGTGCGGGAGCCGGCGCGTCGACTAGGGTAGACGTCCATATGCCTGGGTAAGCTAAGAAGGGTGCCAGCCGGACCGGAAGCGGTTCGGTAGCGCGCGGATTGTCGCGCCGCAGCGAGGATCGGTCAAGGGGAAAGCGACGATCCGTCGGCAATGCCGGCTTCGTATTCGCGAGCCTCGCCCAGCAGCCATTCGCGGACGCGACCCACGCCGGCGTGGGTCTCCGAGCGCTTGGGGTAAACCAAGTAATACGCCTCGGCCACCCGCAGGCGTTCCTGGCACAACACGGTAAGCGCTCCGCACTCGATCAGGGAGCGCGCCATGACCAGTCGCCCAAGGGCCACGCCCATGCCTTCGAGCACGGCGCGTTGCAGGTGCTCGGTGTTGTCGAAGCGGGCCACGTAGCGTGAGGGCAAGGGCATGCCGAAGGCCTCGGCCCAGTCGTTCCAGCGGCCGGACGGATCGCCCAGCAGGGGCCAGCCGGCCAGCGAGGTGTCGGGCAGGCCGCCCATCTTGCGTACCAGCGAGGGACTGGCGATGGGCACGATGTATTCGCCGAACAACCGGTCGGCCTTCGTGCGCGGCCACGACCCGAGGCCGTAGCGGAAGGCGACGTCGATGGTCGGCTCGCGATCGAAGTCGACCAGCGAGGCGGACGATGAGAGGCTGAGTTCCAGTTCCGGGTGGGCACCGACCAGCCTGGGCAGTCGCGGCACCAGCCAGCTGGATGCCACCGAGGGAAGGACGCTCAGCGTGACGGTGTCGTGGTGCCGGCAGGCATAGCGGTTCAGGGCGTGCTCGATGCCCTCGAAATGGTGCCCGATCGCATCGAGCAGGTGGGTACCTTCCGCCGTGAGTGTCACGCCACGCGGCCCCCGATCGAATAGCGACCGACCGAGGCGCTCCTCCAGGTTGCGCACCTGGTGGCTGAGCGCGCTCACGGTCAGGTTGAGCTGTTCCGCAGCGCGCGAGAGCTTGCCCGTGCGGGCGACCAGGACAAACCCCTGAAGCTGACCGAGCGGTAGGCGGGACATGTGAATTCACCTCAAGGCGGGCTTGCAAACATATCGCTTTTTAAGCCTTGGCGGAACATACACCCTTTAGCTCACCGACAGTCGCAAGGCTTTGCGACACGCGTTCACAGGAGCACCGCCATGGCATCGATCCTCACCGGCCTCGCCTTCATGCACGGCCATATCGTCGACCGTGAGCTCGTCCTGCGCCTGGGCCGCGACGATTCGCAACGCTATCGCGGTGCCGCGATGCCTGCGCCTGCCCCACCCATCCGCCGGGGCAAGGCCGTCCCTTCGCCGGGCCGCACCGTGAGCCCGTCGGACCCCGCCTGCACCACCTGCTGACCCACACGCCGTCTGGACCTGGCATCGGCCATCCTGCGTCTTTCGCCCTCATCGGAGACACGCATGATGCATCGTCGACTGGGACGCTCGTCCCTGCAGGTCGCACCGCTGGCGTTCGGCGGCAACGTGTTCGGCTGGAGCGCGGACGAATCCCGCTCGTTCGCGTTGCTGGATGCCTTCGTCGATCACGGCCTCAACCTGATCGACACGGCCGACGTCTATTCGCGCTGGGTGGAAGGTAACGAGGGCGGCGAGTCCGAGGCCATCATCGGGCGCTGGCTGAAACAGTCCGGCAAGCGCGACCGGGTGCTGATCGCTACCAAGGTGGCCAAGTGGGATCGGTACCCGGGCCTGTCGCCGACGAACATCAGGGAGGCCGTGGAGGATTCCCTCCGTCGCCTGCAGACCGACCATATCGACCTCTACCAGGCCCACGAGGACGATCCCAAGGTGCCGCTGGAAGAGACCCTGCGCGCGTTCGACGACCTGGTGCAGGCGGGCAAGGTGCGCGTCATTGGCGCATCCAATTTCGAGGCCACGCGGCTGGACGACGCACTGAAGACCAGCCGGTCCGCCGGCCTCGCGCGTTACGAGTCGCTGCAACCGGAATACAACCTGATGGATCGCGCGGGCTTCGAGAAGGAGCTGCAGCCGCTGTGCGTGAGGGAGGACGTGGGCGTGATCAGTTACTACTCGCTGGCCAGCGGCTTCCTCAGCGGCAAGTACCGCAGCGAAGCCGACCTGGCCAAGAGCAAGGCGCGCGGCGGCAAGGTCAAGGCGTATCTCACCGACCGCGGCTACCGTGTGCTGGCGGCGCTGGACCAGACGGCGGAGGCACACGGCGCCACGCCGGCCCAGGTGGCCCTGGCCTGGGTGATGGCGCAGCCGGCCATCGCCGCGGCCATCGCCAGCGCCACCACGGTCGAACAGTTGGGCGATCTGGCCAGAGCAGCGACCCTACAGCTGACGACGGACGACCTGAGCCGACTGGATAGCGCCAGCGGCGAGTGACGCCCGCCGCGGCTGGCTTCGGTCGCGACCGTCGTCGGCGCCATGCCTAAGGCGTAAGACACATCGTGCAGGACTTGCCCTGCATGATGTGTCGGCCCACTCCGGCAGTCGTGTGGGCGCTGGGCGGGAAATATGTGAGGTGTCGGGCAGCCAGCCCGACGTCCTTTCCCCTCACAGGAGTTACCCATGTCCACGACCGGACGCCCGCTCATCCTCGCCTCGCTCGCGGCGCTTGCCGCCACGCTGACCCTGCCCGCGCAGGCCGCGCCCTTCGGCGAAAGTACGACCGGACTGCGCTGCCACTACCGCCTGGCTTCCGATCCCCACGGCACCGCGACCGCTTTCGCCAGGGCGGATGTGCCGCTGCGTGGCTACTGGCGCAGCTCCAGCGTCCTGCCCTCGCGAAGCCTGTTCTTCACCGACACTAGCCCGGCCAAGGCCCGACAGGCCTGCGAGTCCAAGGTCGCCACGATCAAGGGCGCCAGCGGACTGGTCGCGGTAGGCGCCGCCGATAGCGACCGCAGCTACAACTACGAGATCTGGTACAACGGCGACCTGGCGCCTGGCAAGCCGGTCGAGCGTATCGTGTCCTTCGGCGACAGCCTGAGCGACACGGGTAACATGCACAACGCCTCGCAATGGCAGCTGCCGGGCTCGTCGTGGTTCCTGGGCCGTTTCAGCAATGGCCCGACCTGGATCGAGCATCTCGCCTCGCGCACCGGCCTGACCCTCAACAACTGGGCGATCGGCGGCGCGCAGACGCGCGACGCGCACCTGGGCCTGATCCACGGCGTGGACAAGCAGATCGATGGTTTCTTCAACTACATGGGGCATGCCAAGGGCTACGATCCGTCGCGCACGCTGTTCACCTTCCTCGCCAGCGGCAACGACTTCGTCAACGACACCAAGACCGCGCCGCAGATCGTCGCCCAGCAGGAGGCGTCGCTCAAGAAACTCATCGACAAGGGCGCGCGCAAGATCCTCATCGTGAACCTGCCGGACGTCTCGGTGGCCCCCGTGTTCAAGTACCGCGCGGCCGATGTACACACCGTTGTCGGCAAGGTCGAACACTATAACCACCAGGTCAGGCTCATTGCCGAGCGCCTTTCGGCCACGACCGGTGCCGAGATCCGCGTGGTCAACGCGCGGGCGGCGTTCGATGAAATCATCCGCCAGCCGAAGCGCTTCGGTTTCGTCAACACCACCGATTCCTGCCTGCAGATCGACAATGCCAGCTCGCTGAACTACGTGAAGAAGCAGAAGCTGCGTGCCGGCTGCGATCCATCCGCCTACGTGTTCTGGGACACCCTGCATCCAACCACTCGCACACATGCGTTGATGGCTGGTTGGGCGATCGAGGCGACGCCGGCATCCTGGGGTCTGCGGCGTTGAACGAACCAGATATTCCCGGCCATAGCGTCGGGAATATCTGAAAGCGCAGCACGGCGATACGGGCGTGCGATCCGACTACCCATGGTTCTGGGACATGATGCATCCGCCCCCTCGGACGCATGAACTCATCTCACGGTGGGTACGGAACGACACTTCCTACGAAGGGGGCTTGCGCTAACGGGAAGGGGCCGCGTGTGCGGCCCCTTCCTCATTCACAATCCGCTTGCCCGTGGTCGGGGCTTCAGCGCGACGCGTTCAGCACGTCCAGGGCCGCATTGAACGTCGGGCTGGGACGCATGGCCGCACTGACCCGCGCCATGTCGGGATGGTAATAGCCCCCGATCTCGACGGGCTTGCCCTGCGCACCGTTCAGCTCGGCGACGATCGTCGCCTCATTGTCCGCCAGCGTCTTCGCCACCACGGCGAATTTCGCCCTCAGGTCGGCATCGTCCTGTTGCGCGGCAAGTGCTTCGGCCCAGTACATCGCCAGGTAGAAATGGCTGCCGCGGTTGTCGATCTCGCCGACCTTGCGTGCCGGCGACTTGTTGCTGTCCAGGAAACGGCCGGTAGCCTGGTCCAGCGTTTTCGCCAGCACGCGGGCATGCGCGTTGTCGTAGCGTTCGCCCAGGTGCTCGAGCGATGCGGCCAGCGCGAGGAACTCGCCCAGCGAATCCCAGCGCAGGTAGCCCTCTTCGACGAACTGCTGCACGTGCTTGGGGGCGGAGCCACCGGCACCGGTCTCGAACAGTCCGCCGCCGGCCATCAGCGGCACGATGGAGAGCATCTTCGCCGACGTGCCCAGTTCCATGATGGGAAAGAGATCGGTGAGGTAGTCGCGCAGCACGTTGCCGGTGACCGAGATGGTGTCCTTGCCCTGGCGGATGCGCTCCAGCGACAGCCGCGTCGCGGCGACCGGGTCGAGCACACGGATATCCAAGCCGGCGGTGTCGTGGTCCTTGAGGTAGTGCTCCACCTTGGCGATCACCTGGGCATCGTGCGCACGCTGGCGATCGAGCCAGAACACGGCGGGCGTGTCCGACAGGCGCGCGCGTTGCACCGCAAGCTTCACCCAATCCTGGATCGGTGCATCCCTGGTCTGGCACATGCGCCAGATATCGCCCTGCTCCACCGTGTGTTCGAACACCACGGCACCGTCGTCGGTGACGACACGTACCGTGCCGTCCGCCGGGATCTGGAAGGTCTTGTCGTGCGAGCCGTATTCCTCGGCCTTCTGCGCCATCAGGCCGACGTTGGGCACGCTACCCATGGTGGCCGGATCGAACGCGCCGTGGGCGATGCAATCCTCGATGACAGCCTGGTACACACCGGCGTACGAGCGATCGGGGATGACTGCCTTGGCGTCCTGCAGCTTGCCTTCGGCGTTCCACATGCCACCGGAGTCGCGGATCATCGCCGGCATCGACGCATCGACGATCACGTCGCTGGGCACGTGCAGGTTGGTGATGCCCTTGTCGGAGTTGACCATGGCCAGCGCGGGACGCTGCGCGTATTCGGCGGTAAGGTTGGCCTCGACGGCAGCACGCGTGGCGTCGTCGAGCTTGCCCAGGCGCGCGTACAGGTCGCCGATGCCGTTGTTGGCGTCGAAACCGATCCGCTTCAGGGCGTCCGCATGCCGGGAAAGCGTGTCCTTGTAGAACTCGCGTACCGCAATGCCGAACATGATCGGGTCGGAGACCTTCATCATGGTGGCCTTGAGGTGCAGCGAGAACAGCACGCCCTGCGCCTTCGCATCGGTCAGCTGGGCGTCGATGAACGTGGCCAGCGCCTTGCGGCTCATGACGGCGGCGTCGACGATCTCGCCGGCCTTCACCGCCACCTTGTCCTTCAGCACGGTCGTGCCACCATCCTTGCCGGTGAACTCGATGCGCAGGCTGCCTGCCGCGGCCATCGTTGCCGAGGCTTCGCTGCCGTAGAAGTCGCCGCCATCCATGTGCGACACGTGCGACTTCGATTCCGCCGACCACTTGCCCATGCGGTGCGGATGCTTGCGTGCGTAGTTCTTCACCGAAAGCGGTGCGCGGCGATCGGAGTTGCCCTCGCGCAGCACCGGATTCACCGCACTGCCCATGGCCTTGCCGTAGCGCGCGTTGCTTTCCTTGTCCGCGTCGCTGGCAGGCGCATCCACGTAGTCGGGGATGGCATAGCCCTGCGACTGCAACTCGCGGATGGCGGCCTTCATCTGCGGCACGGAGGCGCTGATGTTGGGCAGCTTGATGATGTTGGCTTCCGGCCGGGTGGCCAGCTCACCCAGTTCGGCCAGGTGGTCGCCGATCTTCCGGGACTCGGTGAGGCGATCCGGGAACTGCGCCAGGATGCGTCCGGCCAGCGAGATGTCGCGGGTCTCCACGGCGACGCCCGCCGTGCCGGCGAAGGCCTCGATGATGGGCAGGAAGGAGGCGGTGGCCAGGAACGGCGCTTCGTCGGTGAGCGTATAGATGATCTTGGGCGTGCTGGACATGATTCGGCGAGCCTTATGCTTGAGTGGGCCAGGTCATGGGGCTGGCCGGCGCAGGCCGCAAGGGGCGCACCGGCGGGCAGGAACCCGCCCATTGTCGCCCGATTGCCCCCCGAGGGGTAGGAGCGCACGATGTGCGCGAAAAACCAACAGGGCGGCGACGCGGTACCCCCGCATCGCGGCAAACCCCATCGCGCACATCGTGCGCTCCTACACAGCGTCGTTTGCAGTTTGCGCCGTGATGGTCACCGTTACGCGGGTTTGTTCAGGCGGAGTGCGCGTTTTTCGGCGCGGCGTGCCTTGCGCGTCTTCCAGCGCTCGGAAAGGCAGGCGAAGATCACGTACAGCGCCGGAGTCGACAGCAGGGTGAGGCTCTGCGAGATCAGCAGGCCGCCGATCATCGCGATACCCAGCGGGCGTCGCAGCTCGGAACCTTCGCCGAGGCCGATCGCCAGCGGCAGCGCTGCCAGGATGGCCACCATGGTGGTCATCATGATCGGGCGAAAGCGCACCAGGCAGGCCTCGCGGATCGCTTCCTTCGAGGTGAGGTGATGCTCGCGCTCCGCCACCAGCGCGAAGTCGATCATCATGATCGCGTTCTTCTTGACGATGCCGATGAGCAGCACCAGCGCGATCATCGCCACCACCGACAACTCGGTATCGGTGATGACCAGCGCCGCCAGCGCGCCCACGCCGGCGGCAGGCAGGGTCGAGATGATGGTCACGGGATGGATCAGGCTCTCGTACAGCATGCCCATCAGCAGGTAGACCACGACGATGGCGGCGAGGATCAGCAGCGGCATGTCGCTCTGCGACTGCTGGAAGCGACGGAAATCGCTGCCCGCATCCAGGCGGATGTCACCGGGCATGCGCATGCCGTCGATGGTCTTCTGGATGATGACCATGGCCTCGCCCATGCTCACGTTGGGAGCGAGGTTGAAGCTGACGCCCATGCTCGTGTACTGGTCCTCATGCACGATCTGGCTGGGCGCCAGGCCGGGCTCCTGGCGTGCCACCGCGGACATGGGCACCATGGCGCCGCTGTCGGAGCGCACGTAGATCTGGTTGAGCGATTCCGGCGTGGCGGCCATCTGCGGCAGCGCGTTGACGATGACGCGGTACTGGTTGATGTCCGAATAGATGGTGGACACCGCACGCTGGCCGAACGCGTTGTACAAGGCGCCGTCGATGTTGCCGATGGACACGCCCAGGCGTGCGGCCGTGTCGCGGTCGATCACCATGTTCTGGCGCAGGCCCTGCGCGTCGATATCGCTGCCGACATCGGTCAGCATCTTGTTCTTCTTCAGCGCGTCCACGAGCTTCGGCAGCCACGTCTGCAGCTCGACGATGTCGTTGCCCTTGAGCGACACCGAATACTGGCCACCCTGCGACGAGCCGCCGCCACCGCCCGTGGGCAGGTCCTGGATGGGACGCAGGCGCAGGTTGAGGTCGGGGTACTTGTTGGCCGCCGCCGAAAGGCGATCCAGCACGTCGAACGTGGTGCCCTTGCGCCCTTCCGCCACCGTCTTCAGTTCGATGTTGAACTGCCCGGTGGAGCCGGTGCGGCTGGTACCCAGGCGCGAGCCGACGGCCTTCACCGCCGGATCGGCCAGCAGCATGTCGGTGAGCCGGGTCTGGCGCGCCTGCATCTCGTCGAACGACACCGTGGAACTGGACGTGGCGCGCGCGCCGATCAGGCCAGTGTCCTGCGGGGGGAAGAAACCGGCCTTGATCATGCCGAACAGCACGATGGTGATGCCGACCAGCACCAGCGGCGTGAGCGCCATCAACAGGGCATGGCGCAGGGTCCAGTCGAGTGCGCGGCGATAGACGCCGACCATGCGCTCGTGCATGCGCTCGAGCGCGCGACCGAACTTCGACTCCGGCTCGTCGTTGGCGTGCGCGGTAAGGAAATGCGCGCACAATGAAGGTGTCAGGGTCAGCGAGATCACCGCCGAGACCAGGATGGCCGCCACCAGGGTGACCGTGAACTCCTTGAAGAACATGCCGATGACGCCCGGTGCGAGCAGCAGCGGAATGAACACCGCCACCAGCGAACCGGTGATCGACACGATGGTGAAACCGATTTCGCGCGCACCCAGCAAGGCCGCCTCGAACCGCGGGATGCCCTCGTCCATGTGGCGGATGACGTTCTCGATCACCACGATCGCGTCATCGACTACGAAGCCGATGGCGATCACCAGCGCCAGCAGCGTCAGGTTGTTCAGGGTGTAACCGAAGGCGTACATGACTGTGAACGCACCGGCCAGCGACAGCGGCACCGTCAGGCCGGCGATCACCGTGGGGGCGAGGCGGCGCAGGAACAGCGCCATCGTCATGATGACCATCGCCAGGCTGATCAGCAGCGTGGCCTGCACCTCGTGCAGCGACGCGCGAATGGTCGGGGTACCGTCGAAGAACGAATGCAGCTGCACACCGGCCGGCAGCCAGGTCTGCATGGTGGGAATCTGCGCCTTGATCCGGTCCACCGTATCGATGACGTTGGCATCCGACTTGCGGTACACGTACATCAGGATGCCGGGCTTGCCGTTGAACCAGGCCGCCTGGAACGCGTCCTGCTGGCCGTCGTACACCTTGGCCACGTCGGACAGGCGGATCGGCACGCTGTTGTTCACGCCGATGATCAATTTGGCGAATTCGTCGGCGGTATGCAGCGAATCCGTGGCCGTCACCGCCATGGTCGTCTTGCCGTCGGAGAGGAACCCCTGCGGCGAGGTGACGTTGGCGGCGGTGAGCGCATTGCGCAACTGATCCGGCGACAGGCCCATCGCGTTCAGTGCGCGCAGGTTGACGTCGACGCGGATGGCCGGCGTCGCGCTGCCAGCGATGTCCACCGAGGCAATGCCCTCCTGCTGGCGCAGCCGCTGCGCGAGGATGGAGTCGGCCACGTTGTACAGCGCCGTGGGCGCCACCGTGTCGGAGGTGAGCGCCAGCACGATCACCGGATCGTCGTTCGGGTTGGCCTTCTCGTAGGACGGGGCGTTGAGCAGGCCGGTGGGCAGGTCGGGCTGGGCCGCGTTGATCGCCGACTGCACGTCGCGCGCCGCCGCGTCGATGTTGGTGCCGTTCTGGAAGAACAGCAGGACGAAGGCACTGCCCTCCGAGCTGTTCGACCGCATGGACTCGACGCCGGGCACCTGGCCCAGATGGCGCTCCAGCGGGGCGGCCACCGTGGAGGCCATGGTGCTGGCGTCCGCGCCCGATTGCTGCGCCTGCACGAAGATGGCCGGGAACTGGATGGCCGGCAACGCCGCCACGCCGAGCAGCGAGTAGCAGATGACGCCGATCACGAAGATGCCGATGGCCAGCAGCGACGTGCCGATCGGACGGCGAATGAACGGACCGGAGATATTCATGTCGGAAAACGCTGCATCGTGCTCGGATCGGCGCGGAATGATTCCGTCCTAACGCACCATCCGGAAAAAGGTTTCGCCGGACGGGGTGCCGTCCGGCGAAAAGGGGTGGTTCCAGGCAGGCCTGCGACTGGCGTCATCGCCCGGTGGGCCGGGGCAGTGCCGCCTCGTGGGCCAGGGCGCGCTGCCGTTTGCGTTCCGCCAGCCAGTCGGAGAACCGCTCCATGTAGAGGTAGATCACCGGCGTGGTGTACAGCGTGACCAGCTGCGACAGCAGCAGGCCGCCCACGATGGAGACACCCAGCGGCTTGCGCAGCTCCGAACCGATACCGTTGCCCAGCGCGAGCGGCAACGCACCCAGCAAGGCCGCGGCGGTGGTCATCATGATCGGGCGGAAGCGCAGCAGGCATGCGCGGCGGATGGCGTCGTGCGCATTCAGGCCGGTGCGCTTCGCCTCGATGGCGAAGTCGATCATCATGATCGCGTTCTTCTTCACGATGCCGATCAGCAGCACGATGCCCACGATGCCGTCGACCGACAGGGTCATGCCGCACAGGATCAGCGCAAGCAGGGCGCCCACGCCCGCGGGCGGCAGGGTGGAAATGATCGTCAGCGGATGGATGTAGCTCTCGTAGAGCACGCCCAGCACGATGTAGATCACGATGATGGATGCCAGCAGCAGAAGCACTTCGTCGCCGACCGAGGAAGAGAATTCCGCCGCCTTGCCGATGAACTGACCGCGCACCTGCGGCGGGAAGTTGAGTTGCTTCTCCACCTCGTGGATCGCTTCCACGGCCGAGGACAGCGACTCACCCGGCGCGAGGTTGAACGACACGGTGACCGCCGGCAGCTGCTGCAGGTGGGTGACCACCAGCGGCGCCGTAGTGACGACGGCGCTGGCCAGCGCGGCGATGGGAATGTTGCCGCCGCCACCGACCTGGAAGCCGACGTTGCCGCTGTTGCCGATGCCCGACGGCGTGGCCGAGTTGCTCGACGCCAGCTGGCCGAAGCTGGTGGCGTTGGAGCCGGTCAGCGCACCGTTGCCGTTGCCGCGCACCGTCAGCTTGTTGAGCAGGTCGGCACTGTTGCGGAACTCCGGCGCCACTTCCAGCACCACGCGGTACTGGTTGAGCTGGGTGAAGATGGTCGATATCTGCCGCTGCCCGTAGGCGTCGTAGAGCGTGTCGTCGATGGTCTGCACCGGCACGCCCAGACGGCTGGCACTATCACGGTCGATGGTCAGCTTCAGCGCGGTGCCCTGGTCGGCCAGGTTGTTGTCGACGTCGGCCAGTTCCTTGCGCTTGCGCAACGCGGACGTCATCTGCTGCGCGTACCCGGCCAGTTCGGTCGAGTTCACGTCGGACAGCGAGTACTGGTATTCGGTGGCGGACACCTGGGTATCCAGCGTCACGTCCTGCACGGGCTTGAGGTAGAGCGCCACGCCAGCGATGTTGGCGACGGCCTTCTGCAGCCGCGGCAGCACGGTGTCGAGGTCGTCGCGATCGCCGCGATCCTTGAGCACCAGCGACAGCTGACCCTGGTTGAGCGTGGGGTTGATCGAGCCGGCGCCGATGAAGGCGGCGACACCGGCCACCGCCGGGTCCTTCGCCAACGCATCGGCGACGGCCTTGGTACGGTCTTCCATCTGCGGGAAGGCCACGTTCTGGTCGGCCTGTACCACCGCCGTGATCATGCCGGTGTCCTGCTCGGGCAGCAGGCCCTTCGGGATCACGATGTAGAGCACGACCGTGAGCGCCACGGTGAGCGCCGCGACGATCATCGTCAGCGGGCGATGGTCGAGTACCCAGTCCAGGCTGCGACCGTAGCCGTCGACCAGCCGCGACCAGGCCGTGTGCTTGCCGGACGCCGTGGCGTGCTCGTGGGCGTCCTCCGCTTCCGGCAGCTGGTCGGCCTTGAGCAGGTAGGCGCACATCATCGGCGTGAGCGTCAACGAGATCAGCATCGAGATGATGACGGCGATGGTCAGCACCCAGGCGAACTCGTGGAACAGGCGCCCGGTAACGCCCGGCATCAGCAGCAGCGGCAGGAACACGGCCACCAGCGAGACGGTCAGCGACAGCACCGTGAAGCCGATTTCCTTCGCGCCCACCTCGGCCGCGGTCTTGGCGTCCTGGCCCTGCTCGATGTAGCGGACGATGTTCTCGATCATCACGATGGCATCGTCGACCACGAAGCCGGTGGCCACCGCCAGCGCCATCAGCGAGAGGTTGTCCAGCGACATGCCGGCGAACGCCATGACGCCGAAGGTACCCATCAGCGACAGCGGCACCGCGACCGACGGGATCACCGTGGCCCACAGGCGGCGCAGGAAGACGAAGATCACCGCCACCACCAGGCAGATGGTGAGGATCAGCGTGAACTGGACGTCCTCCACCGACGCGCGGATGGTGATGGTGCGATCGGAGAAGATCTTCAGGTGCACATCCGCCGGCAGCACCTTCTGCAGGTCGGGAATGGTCTGCCGGATCTGCTGCACCGTCTGCACGATGTTCGCACCGGGCTGGCGACGGATATCCAGCAGCACCGCCGGCTTGCCGTTGGCCCAGGCGGCCAGCTGGTCGTTTTCCACGCCGTCGATCACGTTGGCCACGTCGGACAGGCGCACGGGCGCGCCGTTCTTGTAGCTGATGATCGTGCCCTTGTATTCCGCGGCATCGGACAGCTGGTCGTTGGTGCCGATGCTGTAGGACTGGGTCTTGCCGTTGAGCGTGCCCTTGGGTGCGTTGACGTTGGCCTGCGTGAGCGAGCTGCGCACGTCCTCCATGGTCAGGCCGAGGTTGGCCAGCTGCGCGGGATTGACCTGGATGCGCACGGCGGGGCGCACGTTGCCGGCGATCGAAACCAGGCCCACGCCCTGCACCTGCGCGAGCTTCTGGGCGATGATCGAATCGGCGTAGTTGTTCACGTCACGCAGCGGCAGGCTGTCGGAGGTGAGCATCAGGGTCATGATCGGCGCGTCGGCCGGGTTCACGCGGTTGTAGACGGGCGGGTAAGGCAGGTTGTTCGGCAGCGTGCCCCGCGCCTGGTTGATCGCCGCCTGCACGTCCTGCGCGGCGATGTCGATGTCCCGATCCATGTTGAACTGCAGGACGATCGTAGACAGGCCCGCCGAGGAATCCGAACTCATCGAGCCCAGGCCGGAAATTTGGCCGAAGTTGCGCTCCAGGGGCGTGGTGACCAGGGCCGCCATGGTGGATGCGCTGGCACCGGGGTACTGGGTGGTGACGACCAGGCTGGGGGCATCGATTTCCGGCAGCGCCGACACCGGCAACTGGCGGTAGCCGAGGATGCCGAGCAACAGCACCGCCACCATCAGCAGCGAGGTCGCGATCGGTCGGCGAATGAAGAGTGTCGAAAAACCCACGGGTAAGTCCTGGTGTCGGGACCTTGCGGTCCGGTGGCGGCGCGCCCGTCATGAGCGCGCCACGCCTTGTCAGCGGCGACCGCCGCCCTGGCGACCCTGCTGACCGGTCTTGGCCTTCTGCAGCTCGTCCGCCGTGGGCGCGGCGGGCACCTGGCCCGGGGCGAGCGGCTGCACCTTGGAGCCGGGCTTGAGGCGGAACTGGCCCTCGGTGACGATCTTGTCGCCCAGCTTCACGCCCTTGCTCAGCAGCACGTGGCTGTCGCCCACCTCGCTGGCGGTTTCCACCGCCTGCATCTTGACCGTGTTGTCGCCCTGCACGAGGTAGACATAGTCGCCGTCCGGCCCGCGCTGCACCGCCTGCGACGGCACCACCAGGCCGTCCTTCACCGTGCGCACCTTCAGCTGCACGTTGACGAACTGGCCCGGCCACAGCTGGGTCTTGTCGTTGTCGAACAGCGAGCGCAGGCGGAAGGTGCCCGTGGTGGTGTCGATGGTGTTGTCGATGACGTCCAGATGACCGGTGGCGATGGGGTGGGCATCGACGCGATCCAGCGCGGAGACCTCCAGCTGCGACAGGCCCTCGCCACCGACGGAGCTGCGCACCATGTCGAGGTTTTTCTCGGGCAGGTAGAACATCACGTAGATGGGATGCAGCTCGGTCAGGGTGACGATGGCGTCCGTGGTAGCCACGATGTTGCCCGCATCCACCGAGCGGATGCCCGCCAGGCCGTCGATCGGCGCGATGACCTTGGTGAAGCCCAATTGCACCTGGGCGGCACGAATGGCGGCCTGGTCGGCGTTGGCCGTGGCCGCGGCCTGGTCAAGGCTGTTCTTGAGGTTGTCCAGGTCCTGCTTGGACACGTATTGCTGGCCGCCCTTGCTGACGAGGTTCTGCGAGCGGTCGAGGTTGTTCTTCGCCGTGGCCGCGAGCGCCTGGTCCTGCTTGAGTCTCGCCACCGCCTGGTCGTAGTTCGACTGGATGGTGCGCGGGTCGATCTCGGCGATCACGTCGCCCTTCTTCACTTCCTGGCCTTCCTGGAAGTTCAGCTTCATCAGCTGGCCGCCGACCTGCGGGCGCACGGTCACCGTGTTGCGCGCCTGCACGGTGCCCAGCGCGGTCAGGTAGACCGGGACATCCTGGCTGATCACGGGAACGACCGTGACCGGCACCGGCGGCTGGTCCTTGCCCTGCCCCTCGCCGTTGGCCTGCGCACTGGCGGTGGCCGAGGAATCGGCTCCCTTGGCCCGGTGGTGGCGAGCGACGAAGAAGCCCGCGATCAGCACGACGACGACGACGGCCAGCGCGATTTTCCAGAAACGCGACATGAAACACTCCCAGGTGGATAGCCGGACGACGGGTCGTTGCCGTCCGTTCGCGCGAAGATAAGGTTCGACGACGACAATATAGGGTTACGGGAACGGCATTGAACAATGCCGGTTGACAGGGGTACAGCATGACTGACGGCACGGTTTGCCCCTTGGGGGCGTGGCCGCCGGCCCGCGGAAGGGCGTATCCGGGACCGCTGACACGTGCGGAGGTTCCGTTATACTCGCCCGGTTAGCGCCGCAACGCGGCTTGCAGGCACGCCGGAGCCCGGGGAGGGGGACGGCACACCCAAATCCAGTGGAGTGAATGCGTGAGCGGTTCTCCAAGCAAGTCCGACCAGAACTTCATGCGTCAGTTTTCGCTGCTGACGGCCGGCCTGAGCGTCCTGGCCCTCGTCCTGATGGTGGTGGCCTACATCATCTATAGCCACATCCCCAAGGACCAGGACCCGGCGGTCGCCAAGCGCACCGAAGCACGCATCGCGCCCGTCGGGGCGGTCTACGCGGGTGACACCGGCCGCGCCGCCATGCAGGCCGCGCAGGATGCCGCCGCCAAGGCCGCCGCGGCCCAGGTGGCCTACGGTGGCAGCACCGACGGCAAGACCATCTACGACAACCTCTGCCACAGCTGCCACACCGCCGGTGTGGCCGGTGCGCCGAAGCTGGGTGACAAGGCCGCCTGGTCGGCCCGCCTTGCCGAAGGCATCGCCACGCTGACCAAGCACGCGATTGAGGGCTACACCGGCCCCGATGGCAACCACATGCCCGCCAAGGGCGGCAATCCGTCGCTGACGGACGAGCAGGTCACCAACACCGTCAAGTGGATGGCCGACCAGGCCAAGTAAGGCCATCCACCACCGGGGATCCCGCCGTGCGCTCGGCTACCCAGTGCGCCGCAAAAGCCCGCAACTGCGGGAAGAACCTCTCGAAGGTGGCCTTCAGCACCTCGTCCTCGGCCAGCAGCAGCGGCATGGCCTCGGCCAGGGGGTTGGCCCGCGACAGCCGTTGCGAGATACCGCGCAGCGCCTTGCCGATGGCGGCGGCATCCCGGTAACCCGCCGGCAGGTCATTGGCGTCCATGTACCCCAGGAAGCGCTTCAGGGCGTCGGGCAGCAGGGGCCCGGCATCATGGAGTTCCCTGCGCAGCCCCCTGGCGTATCGATCCAGCGGCTGGTCGGACCAGCGGTCGAAATCGCGCGCCAGGCAGTGGTCGAACCACATGTCCAGCAGGATGCCCGCATAGCGCCGGAACGGCGGCGGCATGCGCTCACGGGCGGCGCGCACCTCGGCGTGTGAGTCGGTGAAGCTGTCGATGGCCCGGTGCAGGTAGATGCCCTGCCGCACACCCGGCGGCAGGTGGTCGCCCGGCGTGCCGTGCACGAAGTCGCCCATGGCGCCGCCCAGGCGCAACGCGGTGTCGTTACCCGCCAGCAGCGCGTGCGCAAGCACGTTCACGAGCCCAACCCACCGCGTCGTGAACGGCCACCGGTTATCATGGAGGGCATGAGCGCACTTCTACCTACAGCGCCGGAGCATTTTCCGGACGAGACCCTGAGCTTCGCGCTGGCCGGCCCCGCAGGCAAGCTCGAATGCGAAGCCAAGCCGAGCGACGCGGAACATCGTCGCCAAGCCGTTGCCGTCATCTGCCACCCGCTGTCCACCGACGGGGGCAGCATGCACAACAAGGTGGTGACCATGATCGAACGGTCGCTGCGCGAGTCGGGCGTGGACACGGTGATCTTCAATTTCCGCAGCGTAGGCGCCTCCGAGGGCCCGTTCGACAACGGCATCGGCGAGAGCGACGACCTCGCGGCGGTCGTTGCCTGGGCGCGTCGGGCCCGCCCGGGCGCCACGCTGTGGCTGGCCGGGTTCTCCTTCGGCAGCTATGTCACCCTGCGCAATGCCGCACGTCTGGACGCCGGTGCGCTTATCAGCATCGCCCCGCCGGCCGCCGGTCGTGGCTGGGATTTCTCCGAGCTGGAGCTCCCCTCCTGCCCGTGGCTGGTGGTGATGGGCGACGCCGACGAGATCGTCGAGCCCCAGGCCGTCTACGACTGGATCGACGGCCTTCCTGAAGCCCGTCGGCCACATCTGGTGAGGATGGAAGACACCAGTCACTTCTTCCATCGCCGGCTGATGGATCTGCGCGGCGCGATCAAGAACGCGGTGAAGGACTGGCCGCCGAGGCCGGACGCCGCATGACCTGCACGGCATTGACACCCGGCGAGCGCTACCGGGACGGCATCGCGGGCCATCGCTGGGAATCGGACCCCGCCCAGTTGCCCGTCATCGCCCAGTTCGACCGCCTGCATGCCGCACTGTGCGCGCCGGCGCCCGTCACGGGGGGCGGTCTGTTCGGCCGCCTGCGCAACATGCTGGCCAGCGAACCGCGCCAGGCGGTGTCGGGACTGTACCTGTGGGGCAGCGTGGGCCGTGGCAAGACCTTCCTGATGGACCTGTTCGTCTCCAGCCTCGCGCCCGGCCTGGCGCTTCGCCGCCATTTCCACCGTTTCATGCTGGAAGTGCACGGCATGCTGCGCGACCTGGGCGAGCGCCAGAACCCGCTGGACGAAGTGGCCGAACAGATCGCGCTGAAATGCCGCGTGCTCTGCCTCGACGAGTTCCTCGTCTCCGACATCGGCGACGCGATGATCCTCGCAGGCCTGCTCGACGGCCTGTTCGCGCGCGGCGTCGCGCTGGTCACCACCTCCAACACGCCGCCCCCAGGCCTGTACCGCGACGGCCTGCAGCGTGCCCGCTTCCTGCCCGCCATCGCGGCGATCGAGGCACATTGCGTCGTGCACGAGATGGTCTCGCCGCGCGACTGGCGCCTGCGCGCGCTCAGCCAGGCCTCGGTGTACCTGGTGCCCCCGGGCGTCGAGGCCGAGCTTTCCCTGGCGCGGATCTTTTCCACGCAGGCGCAGGGCGACACGGTGGAAGGGGGCGACATCACCATCAACGGGCGCGACATTCCCGTGCGCAAGCGCGCCGACACCATCGTCTGGTTCGATTTTGCCGCCCTGTGCGAGGGCCCGCGCGCCGTCGCCGATTACATCGAACTGGCGAAGACGTATCCCACGGTCATCCTGTCCGGCGTGCCGCAGTTCACCGTGTTCACCGAGAACGAGGCCAAGCGTTTCGTGCTGCTGGTCGACGAGTTCTACGACCGCCACGTCAAGCTGGTGATCTCGGCCGCTGCGCCGATCACCGAGATCTACGATGGGGCGAAGCTGCGTGCGGAATTCGGGCGTACCGAGTCACGGCTGATCGAGATGCAGAGCGAGGACTACCTTGGGCGTGACCATAAGCCCTGATACGCCGTGGACAGCGACGGCTGGAAGGCCGCATGCTTGCAGCTTCATGCTTTACGGGCGGGCATCCCGCGCCACCTGACGAGGAACGCCATGGACCATTGCGAACTGATTCCGGGTCGCGGCATTCGCCGCGGCGACACCGATATTTTCTTCGGCATGCCACGCAAGAAGCTCCGCGAGGCCCTCGGCTGGAAGGCCGGCGGCGAGTCCCTCTGGGACGACGAGGACGAATACACCGATACCGGCGGCACGGAATGGGTCCGCCTGCGTTTCCTCGACGACAAGCTGTGCGACATCGAGGTCATCGGCGGCACGCTCACCCATGAGGGCATCACGCTTTTCCCCTCCGACATGCCTACGCTGCGCGCCGCCCTGAAGGACGCACACATGGACCTGGAGAAGACCGAATGGCTTTCCGAGGGCCACGATTGCGTCGACCTGCACATCGTCGTCGCCTCGAAGAACGACGTGGGCGACGTGGGCGACGAAATCGAGTGGGTCATCACCAGCAGCGATTTCCGCACCGAATGATCCACCGCACCCGCCTCGCCAGGCACGCCCGCACCGTAGCGGGCGTTTTGCTTGCCGTGCTGCTCACGGCCTGCGCCGGGGCACCGACCGTCGCACCGCAACGCAGTGCGCTCGCGCACTGGACGCCTTCGCCGAACTTCAACGCGCGCAAGGCGCAGCTCATCGTCCTGCACCACACGTCCATCGGCGATGCCGGTGCGGCGTTGCGTGTGCTGCGCACCCGCAACAGCGAGGGTCCGGTCAGCGCCCACTACCTGGTGGAGATGGACGGGCGCATCGACCAGCTCGTCGACGAGAGCCAGCGTGCCTGGCATGCCGGCGCGGCCCACTGGGCCGACATGACGGACATCAACTCGTCATCCATCGGCATCGAGATCGACAACGATGGCGTGTCGGCTTTCACGCCCGCCCAGATCCAGGCGTTGATCGCCCTGCTGGGCGACGTCACGTCGCGGCTGGGTATCCCGCGGCAGGCCGTGGTCGGTCACGGCGATATCGCGCCGGGCCGCAAGAACGATCCCAGCGCCCTCTTCCCATGGGCGACGCTGGCGCGCTACGGCTTCGGCCTGTGGCCCGATGCCACGCTCGTGCCCGCACCCACCGGCTTCGACAGCCTCGCCGCCATCCGGCTCGTGGGCTACGACGTGTCCAATCCCCGCAACGCCATCATCGCCTTCCACCGCCACTATCGCGGCATGGAATCGCCCACGCTGGATGCCACCGACGCGGCCATCCTCTACTCGTTGCAACGCAAGCTGATGGCGCCGCGTCAGTAGGCGAAGTCCGCAAACGCGGCGATGGTCCGCTCGACGCCTTCGTCGTCGATGTCCCGATGGGTCACCAGCCGGACCGACGGCAGGTAGCCAATGCTCAGGCGTATACCCGCCTGGGCCATGTGCGCGGCGAGATCCTTCAGCCGATCCGCCGGAACGTCGACGAACACCATGTTGGTATGGCAACCCGTGACGACAAGACCGTCGACGGCGCGCAGCCCGGCGGCCAGACGACCGGCACGCGCGTGATCCTCCGCCAGGCGCTCCACATGGTGATCCAGCGCATACATGGCCGCCGCAGCCAGCATGCCGGCCTGGCGCCAGCCGCCGCCTGCCACCTTGCGCCAGCGCCTGGCGCGTTCGATCAACGCCGTGTCGCCGAGCAGCACGGAGCCCACCGGCGCCCCCAGCCCCTTGGACAGGCAGACGGACACGCTGTCGAAGCCCGCCGTGACCTCACGGGCGGGCCGGCCGTAGGCAATGGCAGCGTTGTAGAGGCGTGCACCGTCGAGGTGCAGGCCGAGATGTCGGCGAGTCGCCAGCTCACGCGCCTGCGCCAGGTAATCGAAGGGGAGCGCGCGGCCATGCCAGGTGTTTTCCAGTGCAAGCAGCCGCGAGCGGGCGAAGTGCGGATCGACCGGCTTGATCGCGGCCTCGACCCGGTCCAATGGCAGCGTGCCGTCGGCGGCCTGGGGAATGGGCTGGGGCTGGATCGATCCCAGCACCGCCGCGCCGCCGCCTTCGAAGCGATACGTATGGGCGTCCGCGCCGACGATGTATTCATCGCCGCGCTCGCAGTGGCTCATCAGCGCGAGCAGGTTGCTCTGCGTGCCGGTCGGCACGAACAGCGCGGCGGTAAACCCCAGTTCGCCGGCGAGGCGTTCCTGCAGCGCATTCACCGTCGGGTCCTCGCCATAGACGTCGTCACCGACCGGTGCGCGCCACATGGCCTCGCGCATGGCCTCGGAGGGCTGGGTGACGGTATCGCTACGCAGGTCGACGGTTTTCATGAGCGCGGCACGCAAGGACATATCGGGTGACCGATGGTACGCGAGCCGTTCACGAATCCGTAGCCGGCACCGCGGCATCATGGCCGCATGATCACCATCGTCATGGGCGTCTCCGGCAGCGGCAAGAGCACGATCGGCGAGGGCCTGGCCATGCGGCTGGGCCAGCCGTTCGTCGATGCCGACGCGCTTCACCCGCAGGCCAATCGCGACAAGATGGCGCGCGGCATTCCCCTCGACGATGCCGACCGCAAGCCGTGGCTGGAAGCGATCGTCGCCACGATGGACCAGCACCGGGCCAGCGGCGAGTCGATGGTGCTGGCGTGCTCGGCCCTGAAGCATCGCTATCGCGACGTCCTTCGCGGGACGCATGGCGATGTGCGCTTCGTCTACCTGCACGCATCCCGCGCCCTGCTGGCCGAGCGCCTCGGCCACCGCAGTGGCCACTTCTTCGATCCGACCCTGCTGGACAGCCAGCTGGCGACGTTGGAAGAACCATCGCGGGAAGAAGCCCTGTGGGTCGACGTGGGCCTGCCGCCCGCCGAAGCCATCGAAGGCGTGATCCGGTCGGGATGCGACAGCGGCGCGGGCGCCATCGGCCGATGAGCCGGCCCGGCCTTCAGGCGCGGTAGAAGGTCGGCGGCCTGCCGAGCGCACGGCGGAACATCGTCGAGAAACTCGCCGGACTTTCGTAGCCCAGGTCCAGCGCCACGGCGGTCACGGCCTCGCCTGCGCCGAGCCGGGGCAGCGCGGCCAGCAGGCACGCCTGCTGTCGCCACTGCGCGAAACTCATCCCCGTCTCGCGACGGAACAGCCGGGTGAAGCTGCGCCGATGCATGCCGAGCCCGGCGGCCCAGTGGTCGATGCTCTCCGTCATGCGCGGCTGCTCCAGGAAGTGCGCGCAACGTGCGGCGAGTCGCCGGTCGGTCGGCAAGGGCAGCGCCAGCGGGATGGTCGCGGCGCGCGCCACCTCGGCCACCAGCAGTGCCATCAGCATGCCATCCCGACCGTCGAAGTCGTACGCCGGGGGAACGTCCACCGCGGCGACCAGCAGCGCGCGCAACAACGGCGATACAGCAATCACGCGGCACGTATCACCCAGCGGCTCGGCGACCACGCGGTCGACATACACGCTGCGCGTGCTGACCGTACCGATCATCCGGACGGCATGGGGCGTAGTCGCCGGAATCCACACGGCACGCTCCGAGGGGGCCAGCCACGAGCCCTGCGGCGTGGTGACAGCCAGCGTGCCCGTGGAGGCATAGAGCAGCTGGCCGCGCCGATGGCGATGCGCCTGCAGCTCATACGACGACGGGTAGTCGTGGCCCCGGGACAGGACGGGGCGCGATGCCTCGTCGTGGAAGTCCCGATAGGGAATGTGCGGATTGTCCCGATCTCCACTATCCATGACCCATATCCTAGCGCGGGCCACAGGGATGGCGTGTTCTCATGGCGTTTCCCCGTTCCCAGGACCGCCCATGCAAGCGCCTGCCCGTGCCGCGTCGACCTCGCCGCGCACCGATCCGACCGTCTACGGCGTCATCTTCGCCATCAGCTTCTGCCACCTGCTCAACGACATGATGCAGTCGCTGCTGCCCGCCATCTATCCGGGCCTGAAGGCCGGTTTCCACCTGGACTTCGGCCAGATCGGCCTGATCACCCTCACCTACCAGATCACCGCCTCGATCCTGCAGCCGCTGGTGGGCCTCTATGCCGACCGCCGGCCGACACCCATGGCACTGCCGGGTGGCACGCTGTTCTCCCTCGCCGGGCTGCTGGTGTTGTCCGCGGCGCACACGTACCCGATGCTGCTCGTCGGTGCCGGGTTGCTCGGCATGGGTTCATCGGTGTTCCACCCGGAGTCGTCGCGGGTGGCCCGGATGGCCTCGGGCGGACGCCATGGGCTGGCGCAGTCGCTGTTCCAGGTGGGCGGCAACGCGGGACAGGCGCTGGGGCCCCTGGCAGCGGCGATCGTCGTGGTGCGCTGGGGTCAGTCGAGCCTGGCCTTCTTCGCGCTGCTGGCCCTGCTTTCAGGTGTCGTATTGTGGAATGTCGGGCAGTGGTACCGGCACCACGGACTGTCGCGCCTGACGGCCGGCGGGCGCACGCCCACATCGATCGCCGCGAGTAGCGCGGATGCGCGGCGGGGTATCGCCGTGCTGCTGGCACTCATCTTTTCCAAGTACGTTTACCTGGCCAGCCTGACCAGCTACTTCACCTTCTACCTGATCCACCGTTTCAACGTGTCCGTGCAGAACGCGCAGCTGCACCTCTTCGTGTTCATGGCTGCAGTGGCGGCGGGCACGTTGCTGGGCGGCCCGTTGGGCGATCGCTTCGGGCGCAAGCGGGTCATCTGGTTCTCCATCCTGGGCACCCTGCCCTTCACGCTGCTGCTGCCACACGCCAGCCTGTTCTGGACCGCGCCGCTCACCGTGGCGATCGGGCTGATCCTGGCGTCGGCGTTTCCGGCGATCGTGGTGTTCGCGCAGGAACTGGTACCGGGCAAGGTCGGCATGATCTCCGGCCTGTTCTTCGGCTTTTCGTTCGGGATGGGTGGCCTCGGCGCGGCCGGGCTGGGCGAACTGGCCGACCATGTCGGCATCGAGGCGGTCTACCGGATCTGCGCGTTCCTGCCGCTGATCGGCCTGCTGGCGGCCTTCCTGCCGGACCCGCGGAAAGCGAGCGCCACCACGGCGTGAGGCGATGCACCGGTCGCTATCGAACAGATAGCGGCCGATGCATCGACACGGGGTTACTTGGGCAGCGCGTAGGCGATGACCCAATCGCCCTGCTTCGTACCGAGCGAACCGTGACCGCCGGCGACCACCAGCAGGTACTGGCGACCGCTGCTGTCGGCATAGGTCATCGGCGTGGCCTGGCCACCGGCGGGCAGGCGCGACTCCCACAGCTTCTTGCCGGTGCGCACGTCGTAGCCGCGCACGTAGTAATCCAGCGTGCCGCTGAGGAAGGTGACGCCACCGGCGGTGGTCACCATGCCGCCCAGGCTGGGCACGCCCAGCGGCATGGGGATCGGCAGCGGCGCGCTGTCGACGATGGTGCCGTTCTTGTGCCGCCACATCATCTTGCCGCTGCGCAGGTCCACGCCCGCCACATAGCCCCACGGCGGCGCCTGGCAGGGGATGCCCAGCGGCGAGAGGAACGGCGACAGTTCGATGCCGTAGGGAATGCCCTTGGCCTGCTTGACGCCCTCGGTCTCGCTCTTGGCGGGACCCACTTCCATCTTGGCCAGTTCTTCCTTGGGAATCAGCTTGGACTGGAATGCCATGTAGCTGGGATTGATCAACATCAGCTGTCGCGTCGGGTCGACGGACACGCCGCCCCAGTCGAACACGCCGAAGTTACCCGGGAACACCAGCGAGCCCTGCAACGACGGCGGCGTGAACATGCCCTCGTAGCGCAGCGAGCGGAAGCGCACGCGGCACCAGAGTTGGTCCAGCGGGGTGGTACCCCACATGTCCTGCTCGCGCACCTGCGGTGGAGCGAAGTTGAGGTCGGACAGCGGCTGGGTCGCCGCGGTGTGGTCGCCCGGCACCGCACCCTGCGGACGCGGCACTTCCTGGATCGGCACGATCGGCGTGCCGTCGCGGCGGTCGAGCACGTAGATGCTGCCCTGCTTGGTCGAGGCGACCACGGCCGGCTTCATGCCATCGGCCGTCTGCAGGTCGACGAGGGTCGGCTGGCCGCCGACGTCCATGTCCCAGAGGTCGTGGTGAGTGAACTGGTAGTTCCACTTCACCTTGCCCGTGGCGACATCGAGGGCGACAAGCCCCGCACCGTATTTTTCCGACGTAGGCGTACGACCGCCACCGAACTGGTCGGGCGTCTGGTTGCCCATCGGCAGGTACACGATGCCCAGGGCTTCATCGACGCTGAAGAGCGACCAGACGTTGGGCGAGTTACGTGTGTAGACGCCATCCGGACCGATCGGCGTGGTGTCGTCCGGCTTGCCCGGGTCCCAGTTCCAGACCAGGTGGCCATCATGCACGTCGAAGGCACGGATCACCCCGGACGGCTCGTTGGTCGATTCGTTATCGGTGACATGGCCACCGATGATGACCAGGTCCTTCGTGACCGCCGGCGGCGACGTGGAGTAATAGCCACCCGGGGTGAACGGGCCAACGTTGGCGCGCAGGTTGACCGTGCCACCCTGGCCGAAGTCGCCGCAGGGCTGGCCGTTGTCCGCATTCAGCGCGATAAGGCGGGCATCGGCGGTGGGCAGGAACAGGCGGCGGGGGCAGGTGGCGGTGGCGATGGCCGACGGGGGCAGCGGCGCCGTCGACGCAACCGCCGGGACGCCGGCCGCCGTGGTGGCCGGGGCCGGGATCACGGCCGCCGCATAGCGGGCGTCGTCGTGGTAGGACACGCCACGGCAGGTCATGTGTTCCCAGTGCTTGAAGCCGACCGGGCTCTGGATCTTCGGATCGAATTCCCAGCGTTTTTCACCGGTGGCGGCGTTCACCGCGATCACCTTGCTGTGCGGCGTGCACAGGTACACGGTGTCGCCGATCTTCAGCGGGGTGTTCTCGGAGGTCGTCTCGGTCGGATCGTCCGGGCCCGGACGATCGCCGGTCTGGATTTTCCAGGCGACCTGCAGCTGGCCGACATTGTCGGGGGTGATCTGGGTCAGCGGCGAATAGCGCTGGCCGTAGGGCGAGCCGCCGTAATCGGTCCAGTCGCCGTCCGGCCGCGCGGCACGGTCGCCCTGCGGTCCGGACACATCGGCCATGGGCAGTTCGCCCGGCATGTCGTTCGATACGTGCACCGCGCCGACGATGCCGACGACGGTCGCGATAAGCAGCGATACGAAGAGGAAGCCGCCGCCGGTGCCGCGCGAACGGCCGTCGAAGCGCTCACGGCCCAGCCCGCGACGCGGCCAGGGCAGCAGCAGCCAGAGGCCGAGCGCGAACCAGACATCCAGGCGGGGCAGCAGCTGCCAGAAGTCCCAGCGCACTTCCCACACGGCCCAGCCCGTGGTCGCGATCAGCAACAGCGCGTAGATCGGCACGGCGAGGCGCACGCGGAAAAGTAGCAGGGCCGCCACGAGCAGAGTGACCGCACCGGATGCGAGGTAATAGACAGAGCCGCCCTCACCGAAGAGTCGGATGCCGCCCAACAGCATGACGGTGCCCCAGAGGGCAAAGACCAGCGCGCTGAACAGCGTCGCCGGGTGGTATCTCCTGACTCGATTCATCCGAACTCACTCAATTGGCGTGGGTCCTCCCCCAACCCCTAGGGTCGTGCAGCGGCCGTGAATCCAAGGTGGAGGCAGGACGGGCCGCGGGCCGCCCGAACTAGGCGCTCGCCGCCAGTTCGGCGATCATGGCCTCTCGCATGAGGTATTTCTGAACCTTGCCGGTCACCGTCATGGGGAAGGCATCGACGAAGCGCACGTGGTGCGGCACCTTGAAGTACGCCAGGTGCTTGCGGCAGAAATCCTGCACCGAGGCGGCCGTGGCCGGCGAGCCGTCGCGCAGGCGAATCCAGGCGCACACCTGTTCGCCCAGCCGCGCGTCGGGCACGCCGAACACCTGCACATCCTGGATATCGGGTGGCCGTAGAGGAATTCCTCGATCTCGCGCGGGTAGATGTTCTCCCCACCGCGGATGATCATGTCCTTCAGCCGCCCGACGATGGTGCAGTAGCCCTCCTCGTCCAGCATCGCCAGGTCGCCGGTGTGCATCCAGCGCGCGTCGTCGAGGGCCGCCCGGCTGGCGCCGTCGTCGCCCCAGTAGCCGCGCATCACCGAATAGCCGCGCGTCAGCAGCTCGCCGGTGGTGCCTCGGGGCACCACCCCGCCCTGCTCGTCGACGATCTTCACTTCCACATGCGGATGCACGCGACCCACGGTCGCCACGCGTACGTCCAGCGGGTCGTCGGGCGTCGTCTGGAAGCTGACCGGACTGGTCTCGGTCATGCCGTAGGCGATGGTCACCTCGCTCATGTGCATCTCGCGCACCACGCGGCGCATCACCTCGATGGGACACGGCGAACCGGCCATGATGCCGGTGCGCAGCGTGCCCAGGTCGAACTCGTGGAAACGCGGGTGTTCCAGTTCGGCGATGAACATCGTGGGCACGCCGTGCAGGCCGGTGCAGCGCTCCTCGGCCACCGTCTGCAAGGTGACCAGCGCATCGAAGCCCTCGCCCGGTATGACCATGCAGGCACCGTGGGTCACGCAGGCCAGGTTGCCCAGCACCATGCCGAAGCAGTGGTAGAAGGGCACCGGGATGCACAGGCGGTCCGCCTCGGTAAGGCGCATGGCCTCGCCGATGAAGAAGCCGTTGTTGACGATGTTGTGGTGGGTCAGCGTGGCGCCCTTGGGCGCCCCCGTGGTGCCCGAGGTGAACTGGATGTTCACCGGGTCGTCGAAACCGAGCACCGGCTCGATCGCCGCCAGCCGTGCGCGCGCCGCGTCGTCGGCGCACAGGTCCGCCCAGCGCAGCGCCCCAGGCGCGGCCTCGTCGTCCAGCAGGATCACATGGCGCAGGTCGGGCAGTGCCGCGGCACGCAGCCCGCCGGGTATCGCCGTGGCCATCTCCGGCGCCAGCCCGGAAAGGATCTCCAGGTAATGCGAACTGCGGAACGCCCGGGGCAGGATCAGCGCGCGGCAGCCCACCTTGTTGAGGGAATAGGCCAGTTCGTGCGAACGGTAGGCGGGGTTGATGTTCACCAGGACCAGGCCCGCCTTGGGCGCGGCGAACTGGGCGACCACCCACTCCGCGCGGTTGGGCGCCCAGATGCCGACGCGCTCGCCCGGCTCCAGGCCCAGCGCCAACAGGCCGGCGGCCACACGGGTCACCTCGTCATGGAACTCGCGGTAGCTCCAGCGCACGCCTTGCTGGCGGACCACCAGCGCGGGTCGCTCCGGCCAGCGTGCGGTGACGCGATCGAGCAACGCGCCCACCGTTTCGCCCAGCAGGGGCGTGGCGCTGGCACCGTGGACGTAGCTGGGGGTGGATGCCATAAGGGTCTCCCAATCGATACATGGGCAGCAGCATAAGCCACCCACACACCGACGCACCCCGACGGATCAGGCGAACGCCGTCCAGGCATCGCCGCGGGGCGCAGCCACCTCGCCGAACCGTGCATCGTAGGTGGCGCGTTCCCCGGTACGCGCGGACGCATCGCGGCGTTCGCCGGTATCGACGGTGAAAAATGCGACCTGGTCGCGCAGCGCCTGCGCCTGGTCCTGCATGGATTTGGCGGCGGCCGCGGCTTCCTCGACCAGGGCGGCATTTTCCTGCGTTACCTGGTCGATCTGGGCAATGGCTACGTTGACCTGGTCGACGCCCGACGATTGCTCGGCGCTGGCCGCTGCGATCTCGGCGACGATGTCGGTAACCTTCTTCACGCCGTCCACGATGTCACGCAGCGCCAGCGACGACTGCTCGACCAGCGCGGCGCCGGCGTCCACGCGCTCCCCGCTCTCCACGATCAGGCTTCTGATCTCGCGTGCGGCCGAGGCACTGGACTGCGCCAGGCGACGAACCTCCGCGGCGACCACGGCGAAGCCGCGTCCCTGCTCACCCGCACGCGCTGCTTCGACCGCCGCGTTGAGCGCCAGCAGGTTGGTCTGGAAGGCGATCTCGTCGATCAGGCCGACGATGTCACCGATGCGGCGGCTGGAATCGCCGATGCGTGACATCGCCTCCTTCGTCTGGGCGACCACGTCACCACCGCGTTCCGCTTCGCCGCGTGCCTGACGGGAAAGGCGATCGGCCGCCGCCGCATTCTCGGCGTTCTGCTTCACGGTCGCGGTCATCTGTTCCATGGACGCTGCCGTTTCCTCAAGGCTGGACGCCTGCTCCTGCGTGCGCTGCGACAGGTCGTCGTTGCCACGTGCTATCTCGCCCGAGGTGATGGAGACCACGTGCGCACCCTGCTGGACCTCGGTCACGATGGAGGCCAGGGTGCCGCGCATGCGCTCCAGCGCGCCCAGCAGGCTGGTGGGCGCGAAGGCGACGGCGTTCGCGCGCAGGTCGCCGCCGGCGATGCGCCCGGCGATCGTTACCGCGTCTCGCGGTTCCCCACCCACGGTGGTACGGATGCTGCTCATGGACAACCAGACGACCAGCAGGGCCAGCATCGCGATCACACCGGACGTCAACAGGCCGCGCTTCAGCTGCGCGGCGAAGGCCGCGTCGATATCGTCGAAATACGCGCCGGAAATGAAATGCAGGTCCCACGGTTTGTACCAGGACGAGAAGCTGATCTTGTCGCGGAGCGCACCGGTCTTCGGCATGACCTGCGTGTAGCGCGTCACCCCGTGGCCCGTCGCCGTATCCGCCTTGAGCATGGCTTCGTAATGGTGGAACCCTTTGCCGTCGACGTCGTCGCGGATGTTCTTGCCGACGTCGTCGGAGCGCAGCGGGTGCATACGCATCGCCAGTGTGGAGTCGAACGCGAAGATATATCCCTTGCCGTCGTCCCAGCGCATCGAGGCGACATCCTGCAATGCGGCGACCCGTGCCTCGAGATCGCTCATCTCGCCCTTCTCGGCACGCGCGTGGTACGCATCGACCAACGAGATCGCTGCGGCCACGTGCTGTTCCAGCGTCTGCTGGAGCTCGCGCATCTGTACCTGCCGACTTGCGACACACGCCATGATCGACTGGGCCAGCAACCCCAGCACCACGACGGCCATGACCATCCACACGCGCGTCGTCAGACGCGTACAGCTGAACCAGCTACTTACGACGGACATCCCCGACTACCTCCCCTGTTCCCCTTACGCTTTATCGGCAGGGATCGGGCAAGCCTTTACCACGCAGACGTGAAGACGCCTTGCCGCGCAGCTCGGTCAGGGCGCAACGACGCGATGCCGTCCCGAACCGAGCACCACGTCCGGACGCCCGGGCAAGGCCACCACGGCTTCGGCACCGACGGGCACGCGCACGTCCACGATCAGCGTGCCGCCTTCCTTGCGCCAGGCTACCGAAGCCTCGCCGTAGGGGGTCATGACCGACGCCGAGGCGTGCGGCAGCCACGCCGTGAGCGCCGGCCGCACACCGATGCGGCGCCAGCCGGGGGCCAGCGGGCGCAGGCCGGCCACGTCGCCGAATAGCCAGTCGTCTACGGTGCCCAGGAAATAGTGGCCGCGTGAGCGCGACGCCGGCTTCCAGTGTTCCCACAGGCTCGTGGCTCCGTTGGCGCGCCAGAAACCCCAGCTCGGGAAGGTGGTCTGGGTAGCGATCCGCCAGGCCTCGTCGGCGTGCCCGCTGGCCGTCAGCACGGGGAGGATCGCCTTGGTCGCCAATGCCCCGGTGTCGAGGTGGTCGCCGCGCGCTTTCGCGTCGCCCGCGATGCCCGCCGCGACGCGATCGCGCAGGTCGTCCGGGACCAGGTCGAACCACAGCGCAAGCAGGTTGTGGGCCTGGCGATAGCCACGATCGCCCTCGCCACGGTACCGGCCGGCAGCCCGATCGAGGAAGCGGGTGTTGAACGCTTCACGCACTCGCGTCGCCCTGGTCTCGAACGCCTCGGCCGCGACCGGCTCGTCCAGCAGGCGATACATCCGGGCCACGGTTCGCTCCATGCCGTACAGGTACGCGGTGGCGGCGATGCGCTTGTCCTCCGGCGCGTTTTCGCCGCCGGGGTCGGTGTCGGGGCTGACCCAGTCGCCCAGTTCCGTATCGGCTATGCCGCCGGGGGAGCGCGCGTCCTCCATGGCCACGTAGCGCGCCATACCGTCAAGGTGCTCGTCGATCGGGCGGCGATCGCCCGCATACATCCACAAAGACCAGGGCACGAACACATAGGCCGCGTGCCAGGTGGGCGCGCGCACATGGCCCCATCCCGGATTGGGCGCGATCAGCCACGGCGCGCCGTCCGCGCCGCGCGTGTCGGCGATGTCACGCACCCATTTGGCCAGCAGGCGGTCGATATCGAGGTTGCGCAGGAACATGTCCGCACCGAGCATGCCATCGCCGGTCCAGCCGTTCTTCTCGTACATCGGCGTATCGGTGGGAATGCCGTGCAGGTTGTTGAGCAGGGTGTCCACGACTGCGCGATGGATCCAGTCGAGCAGGGCATCGCTGCTGTCGAAACGACTCGTCTCGGCGACGTCGGTGTGAACGACCTGTGCCGTGACCGCATCGACCGATGGCCTGGCGTCCGGCCATCCATCCACCTGCACGTAGCGGAAGCCCTTGTATGAGAAGCGCGGATGCCAGCGGGTCCGCGTACCCGCCAGCACCAGCCGGTCGGTCTGGAACCCCCGTTGGAAATAGTGGTGCTCGTCGCGCGCGTCCACGGTGCCGTCGGGCATCAGCTTCTCGCCATAATGCGCGACTATCGTGGTGCCCGCGGGCCCACTGACATCGAACGTGGCCCACCCGGCGATGACGCGGGGAAAGGCGAACACGTACGTGCCCGGTCGCGGCTCGGTCACGGCGGTTGCCTTCAGCGTGGCAGCCGCACGGATCGGTTGCTCCGTCTGCGCGACCAGCCGGCCTTTCGGTGCAGGCAGTTCGCTTGCCGCTTGCCAAGTCGCCGGCGTCGCGGCACGCGCATCGAACGTCTCGCCGCCGTACAGGTCGTCGAGCCGCGTGGGCCCGTCCGCCAACCGCCAGCCACGATCGCTGACGATGTCCTGCCGCCGGCCGTCGGCATAGCGGATACGCAGCAGCGCGCGGAGACGAGGCTGGCCGTGCCAGGGCGCCTTTTCCCAATGCCACACGTTCGGGTTGGTCATGCCGTAGAAGCCCCGGCCAAGCTCGGCGCCCAGCACGTGGTCGCCCGGTGCCAGCGGCACATCGGTGGCCACCACTTCCACCCGCTTGTCGTAATCGGTGAAACCCGGCGACAGCACGGCGTCGCTCACGGGGCGGCCGTCGATGGAAAGATCGGCGTAACCGCCCGCGGCGACATACAGCGTGGCACGTGCCACCTCGGCGTCCACATGGAACGCGCGCCGCAACAGCGGCGCGGGCAGGCTGTCCGCATCGGCCTTGCCGATCCAACGGGCACCGTGCCATCCGCGTGCGTCCAGCGCCGTGTCGAAATGCGAGGCCACGCGACCGTCGCCGTCCGTGGTGTGGACCTCGGCATGCCACTCGTAGCGCTCGCCCGGCACCAGCGTCGGACCGGCGTAATCGATGTCGAACGAGACCGGCGAATGCACCAGGCCGCTGTCCCACACCACCCCGCTCGCGTGGCTCACCACGAGACGATAGCCTGTCTGCACGGTGCCCTGCCGGTCGCTGTCGATGATCCAGCCGAAGCGCGGCTTGGGCACGTCCACGTAAGCGGGTGTGTCGGCGCGCTCGACCCGTGGCGTGTGCACCGTGATCGCCGCCCTGACGATCGGCGCGACGCAGGACAGGGCGAGGGCGAGGACGAGCCGGCGAAGTGCGTGCAAGGGACAGGCCTCGGTGGCGACGACCGGTGAGCATATCGCGGAAAGGGAAAAGCGAACTGACACCCCATGGACGGCACATGGACGTTTCGGTCCGTAAACCTCGTGGTCTCCCTACGCCCCACGAGGACACCACCATGGCCGATGCCGTGAACGATCCCTATGCCATGCGCGACCCGCGCACGCAGTACCCGCAGCCGGAATTTTCCCGGCAGCCGCAGCCGGCACCGGGCCTGGCCGCCGAGATGTCGCCCAAGCCGGACCATGGCGAAACCGGCTACCGCGGCAACGGCCGCCTGAAGGGCCGCAAGGCGCTGGTGACAGGCGGCGACTCGGGGATCGGCCGTGCCGCCGCCATCGCCTTCGCGCGCGAAGGCGCCAGCGTGGTCATCAACTACCTGCCGTCCGAGCAGAAGGATGCGGATGAAGTGGTCGCCCTGCTCACGGGCGAGGGCCACACGGTCGTCGCGATACCGGGCGACCTCGCCGACGAGGCGTTCTGCAAGGAACTGGTCCAGCGGAGCGTGAAGGAACTGGGCGGCCTGGATATCCTGGCCAATGTCGCGGGCCGCCAGCAGTTCAGCCCGTCCATCGACGAGCTGGATAGCGCATCGTTCGAAGCCACCTTCCGCACCAACGTGTTCGCCTTGTTCTGGCTGACCAAGGCCGCGGTGCCGCACATGCCGCCGGGTGCCGCGATCGTCAACACGGCCTCGATCCAGGCCTACCAGCCCTCCGACATCCTGCTCGACTATGCCTCCACCAAGGCCGCCATCGTCGCCTTCACCAAGGCCCTGGCGAAGCAGCTGGCCGAGAAGGGCATCCGTGTGAACGCGGTGGCGCCCGGCCCCGTGTGGACGCCGCTGCAACCCAGTGGCGGCCAGCCGCAGGAGAAGGTGGTGGAATTCGGCAAGAGCGTCCCGCTGGGCCGCCCCGGCCAACCGGTGGAATGCGCGCCGCTGTACGTCCTGCTTGCCAGCCAGGAAGCCAGCTTCATCACCGGGGAAACCTACGGCGTTACCGGCGGCAACATGCTGCCCTGATGCCGAAAGCGCGTCCGACCGTCGACAAGCGTGTCGCGCGGGCTCCTGTCGACGGGATGAGGATCACGCGCGCGCGATGCGCCCCAGCGCGTCCATCAGGTCGGCCACGCCATACGGCTTGATGATGATCGTCGTGTGGTCGTCACGTGTGACGCCGTTGGCCATGTGGTCGCCCGTGGCGTAGATGACGGGAAGGTCGGGCTGTGTCTCGCGCAACCGCTCCGCCACGTCCACCCCACTCATCCCCGGCAGGCCGACATCGGCCAGCAGCACGTCGATGGCCTCGGCGCCGTGCAGGCGAATGGCTTCGTTGCCGTCGCCTGCCTCGAAGGCCGTGTGCCCACGGCTTTCCAGCATCTCGGTGATGGACATGCGGATGAGTGCGTCGTCTTCCAGTACCAGAACACGCAACGGTTCCGCCACGGGCGTGACCGGTGCCGGCGCCGACGGGGCCGTGGCCACTTCGGCGATGGTACGCGGCACGCGCGAGCCCAGCACCTGCCGGACACGACGGGCCAGTTGCTCGCGCGTGTACGGCTTGCTGAGCAGTTCGACCCCTTCGTCCAGGCGACCGCCATGCACGATGGCGTTTTCCGTGTAGCCGGAGGTAAACAGCACGGCGATGCCGGGCTGGCGCTCGGCCGCCTTGCGCGCCAGTTCGGGGCTGCGCAATGGGCCCGGCATCACCACGTCGGTGAACAGCAGATCGATGGCGATGCCGCTTTCGACGATCGACAGCGCGCTTTCGGCGTCACGTGCCTTGAGCACGCGGTAGCCGAGTTCGGCGAGCATGCCCACCACCGTTTCGCGCACGGCTTCATCGTCCTCGGCCACGAGGATGGTCTCGTCACCGCCACGGATGGCTTCTTCTTCAATCGCCACGATGCGATCCTCGCTCTGCATCGACCGGGGCAGGTAGATCTTCACCGTGGTGCCCTCGCCCGGCTCGCTGTACATCTTGATATGACCACCGGACTGCTTGACGAAGCCGTAGACCATCGACAGTCCCAGTCCCGTGCCGCGACCTTCCGGCTTGGTGGTGAAGAAAGGATCGAACACCTTGTCGAGGATGTGGGCCGGCATGCCGCTGCCGGTATCGGTCACCGCAAGCATCACGTATTGCCCCGGACGAAGGTCGCCGTGGGTCTTGGCGTAGCTGTCGTCCAGCAACGCGTTGCCGGCCTCGACCGTGAGCTTGCCCTGGCCGTCCATCGCGTCGCGCGCATTGATCGCCAGGTTGAGCAGCGCGTTCTCGACGTTGGACGGATCGACCAGCGTGTTCCACAGGCCCCCGGCGATCACGGTCTCCACCTCGATCGCCTCGCCCAGCGCCCGGCGCAGCAGTTCGTCCATGTCGCGCACGAAGCGGCCGATGTTGACGACCTTGGGCGCCAGCGGCTGGCGACGACCGAAGGCGAGCAGCTGGGCGGCCAGCTTCGAGCCGCGGGTGACGCCCGCCATGGCATTGGCCACGCGTCGCTCGGCGCGTTCATTGCCCGACACGTCGGTGCCGAGCAATTGAAGGTTGCCGCTGATCACCTGCAGCAGGTTGTTGAAATCGTGGGCGACGCCACCGGTGAGGTTGCCGATCGCATCCATCTTCTGCGCCTGGCGCAGTTGCTCCTGGGCGGCATCCAGTTCCGCGTCGCGCGCGCGCTCGGTCGTGACGTCGCGGGCCACGGCGAAGATCATGCCGTCGCTGGGCACCGCCCGCCACGACAGCTGGCGAAAGCCGCCGTCGGCCGTGCGATAGCGATTCTCGAAGCGCAGCGTGGCCACGCCGTCGGCCAGTTGCCCGGTTTCCTCGCCCATGCGTTCGGTATCCTCCGGATGCACGAAATCCAGGTACGAACGGCCCAGGGTCTCGCGCTCGCTCCAGCCGAGAATCGCCGTCCACGCCGGGTTGACCGACAGCAGGCGCGTGTCCGCATCGGCAACCAGCAGGATGTCGCTGGACAGGCGCCAGATACGGTCGCGCTCGGAAGTACGCTCCGCCACCTGCCGTTCCAGGCTCAGGGCCAGCTGTTGCAGTTCACCCTCGGCACGGCGCCGCTCGACGGCGACGCGGGTGCGGTTGCCTACCTCGCGGACGAAGGCGATCTCTTCCTCCAGCCACTCACGCGGGTCGGCGTGGTTGAGGTACAGCAACGCCACCACCCCACCGCGCTCGGTCACCGGCATGTTGATGAAGGCGACGGCGCTGATGCCTGCCAGGGCATCCGCGGTATTCACGGTACGCGGGTCCTGGTAGGCATCGGTAACCAGGGCGGTGCGCCCGGCCTTGATGTCGTCGATGTACGAGCCGTAATCGCGGAAGTTCAGCACGCCGGCGATCGTCTGGATGCCCGGGGCGTTCCAGTCGCGTTCGACGGTGATGGTTTCCGCCACCGTATCGACCGTGCCGTAACCGGCACGGCTGACCCGTAGCGTGCGGCCGAGCACCTCGGCCACCCGATAGGCGATGTCCGTCGGGTCTTCCAGGTCGCGCAGCAGGTTGCTGACCTCGATCAGGGCCAGGCGGCGCTCTTCGGCACCGCCGGCATCCCCTGGCGTCTCCACGGTCGGATAGACGCCGACCATGAACACGGGCTCGCCGTCCACCGGGCGCCGCCATGGCTCGACGGACACCCGCCACGCCGTGCCGTCCGCGGCCGTCAGCCCGATATCGCGGACCCCCTCGATACCGCCAGCCGCCAGCAGGGCGGTCAGGCGGGACCGGCTGTCGTCCGTCCACCAGTTCAGGAAGCCCTGCCCCGCCCCGTCACGAAGCCGTGCGGTCATCCAGGCATTGGCGTAAAGGAGTTCCCCTGTCGCCGACACGGCCGTGAAGCCGAACGGCAGTGCGTCGAACGCATGGGTGACCAGGGCGTGTTCCTGCAACGCGAACGTAGATGGCATCGAGCGAGCGGTCATGGGGCGGATCGCAGATGTTAAAGGTTCGAAGCCCTGCACTTTGTGTAGGCCATCTTCACGAAACGGTCATGTCGCGCTGCGGAAATCGGCCCGCGGGGGGTTGCAAAAAAATGACTCCCGGCGGATCAAGCACATAGCGCATTTACCCTACATCTTGTGTTGACGGTACCGGGGACCAGCTATATGGTGTGTCCCGTTGGTGTCCGAAGAGGCGCGACTGCCCGTCGGACTTAATAGGGAATCCGGTGTAAATCCGGAACTGCCCCGCAGCGGTAAGTGGAAACGAACCCGTCACACGCACTGGTCCCCCTGGGATTGGGAAGCGACGGCTAGGCCGGACCCGAAAGGCGTCCCCGTCCACGAAGTCCGAAGACCTGCCAACAGCTGTCGCCCCGCCAGGCGTCGGTTTTTGTGGTGACGGCTTCCGCGGGGAGGCACGTCGCGGTCCGGAGCCCCCGATGGCGTGCTCCGACGCGACCCTTTTCCGCCGGCCCACCGCTTCGAGCCCCGTCCGAGGGAACGGGAGTTTGAACCGAGCCCTGGGGCACGCCTGACATGACCACGATGGAATCCGCCGCGCGCGAGCGCACCGAAGCAGCCGATACGGCCGTTACCTCCCCCGCCCCGGCGGACAAGGCACCCGCTGCCGGTTACCGCAACGAGCCGCCGCCGGCGTTCGCGCTGACGCCGCCGCACAACCCCGGCCAGATGCGCGTCACCAAGCGCAACGGCGGCCAGGAAGCCGTCGACGTGAACAAGATCGTGCGCGCGGTGACCCGCAGCGCCGATGGCCTGTTCGCGGTCGACCCGATGCGCGTGGCGCTGAAGACCATCGGCGGCCTGTACGACGGCGCCACCACGCAGGAGCTGGACCAGCTGTCGATCCGCACCTCCGCGGCGCTCACCGCCGAGGAACCGGAATACGGCCAGCTGGCCGCGCGCCTCCTGGCCGCCTTCGTCGACAAGGAGGTGTCCGGCCAGGACATCCAGTCGTTCTCGCAGTCGATCAGCACCGGCTTCGAGCTGGGCATCCTCAACGAGCGCCTGCGTGACTTCGTGCTGGTCAACGCGCGCAAGCTCAACGATGCCATCGACACCGCCGGCTCGCGCCGCTTCGAATACTTCGGCCTGCGCACGGTCTACGACCGCTACCTGCTGCGCCACCCGACCCGCCGCTTCGTCATCGAGACGCCGCAGTACTTCTTCATGCGCATCGCCTGCGCCCTCGGCGGCAACGACGTGGCCGAGACGCTCGAGCTGTATCGCATGCTGTCGTCGCTGGAATACCTGGCCAGCTCGCCCACCCTGTTCAACGCCGGCACCGCGCACGAGCAGCTGTCGTCGTGCTTCCTGCTGGATTCGCCTCAGGACGCGCTGGAGTCCATCTACGCCAAGTACGGCGACGTGGCCCAGCTGTCGAAGTTCGCCGGCGGCATCGGCCTGGCCTATTCACGTATCCGCTCGCGCGGCTCGCTGATCAAGGGCACCAACGGTCATTCGAACGGCCTGGTACCGTGGCTGAAGACCCTCGATGCGTCGGTGGCCGCGGTGAACCAGGGCGGCAAGCGCAAGGGCGCCGCCTGCGTGTACCTGGAAAGCTGGCATGCGGATATCGAGGAATTCCTCGAGCTGCGTGAGAACACCGGCGACGACGCGCGCCGCACGCACAACCTCAACCTGGCCAACTGGGTGCCGGACCTGTTCATGCGCCGCGTCGAGACCGACGGCGACTGGTCGCTGTTCGACCCGAAGATCGTGCCGCACTTCGTCGACACCTGGGGCGCCACCTTCGAGGCCGCCTACGAGAAGGCCGAGGCCGAGGGCCTGGCCGTCAAGTCGATCAAGGCGCGAGAGCTGTACGCCCGCATGCTGCGCTCGCTCGCGCAGACCGGCAACGGCTGGATGACTTTCAAGGATCGTTCCAACGCCACCAGCAACCAGACCGCCCGTCCGGAAAACGTCATCCACCTGTCCAACCTGTGCACCGAGATCCTGGAAGTGACCTCGGAAGGCGAGACCGCCGTGTGCAACCTCGGCTCGGTGAACCTGGCCCGCCACGTGGTCGACGGCCAGTTCGATTACGACAAGCTCGCCACCACGGTGCGCACCGCCGTGCGCCAGCTGAACCGCGTGATCGACCTCAACTTCTACCCGATCGCCACGGCGAAGACGGCAAACATGAAGTGGCGTCCGGTCGGGCTTGGCGTCATGGGCCTGCAGGACGTCTTCTTCAAGCTCCGCCTGCCCTTCGACTCCGCGGAAGCGCTGAAGCTGTCCTCGCGCATCCAGGAAGAGATCTACTTCCACGCGCTGTCGATGTCCAACGAGATCGCCGAGCGTGACGGCGCCCATCCCGGCTTCGAGGAAACCCGCGCGGCCAACGGCGAGCTGCAGTTCGACTACTGGCCGGCCGCCACGCCGACCGACGTCGACGGTCGCTGGGCCGAGCTGCGCGAGAAGATCAAGGCGAAGGGCCTGCGCAACTCGCTGGTCATCGCCATCGCGCCGACCGCCACCATCGCCTCGATCGCCGGCTGCTACGAGTGCATCGAGCCGCAGGTGTCCAACCTGTTCAAGCGCGAGACGCTGTCGGGCGACTTCCTGGTGGTGAACCGTTACCTGGTGGACGAGCTGAAGACGCTGGGCCTGTGGACCGCCGAAGTGCGCGACCAGATCAAGCTCGCCGAAGGCTCCGTCCAGGGCATCACGTCCATCCCGGCCGCACTGCGCGAGGTGTATCGCACCACGTGGGAACTGCCGCAGAAGGCCCTGATCGACCTGGCCGCCTCCCGCGGCGCCTACATCGACCAGAGCCAGTCGCTGAACCTGTTCATGGAAAACCCGAACATCGGCCAGCTGTCGTCCATGTACATGTACGCCTGGAAGTCCGGCATCAAGACGACGTACTACCTGCGCTCGCGTCCCGCCACCCGCATCACCAAGACCACGGTCAGCTCGTCGTCGGCCGCGCTGCCCACGGCCGGTGCGCCGGTGGTAGCCGATGCGCAGGAACAGGCCGAAGCCGCGGTGTTCTGCTCGCTCGAGAACCCCGAATACTGCGAAGCCTGCCAGTAACCGACCACGCACGACGACCCATGTAGGAGCGCACGCTGTGCGCGAAAACCAACAACGCGACGACGCGGCAACGCTGCGGATCGCGCTGCATCTCCGCTTCGTTGGCTTTTCGCGCACAGCGTGCGCTCCTACACGTGCCACGCTACACGCGCCACGGTGCCGCCGTGCCTGGCGCCATCCTTTCTGAGGTAGCCCCGATGTCCGCTTTGCCCGTCGCCCGCGACACCCATATCCTCGATCCCGGTTTCGAGCTCACCCTGCGGCCGATGAAGTACCCGCAGTTCTATGAGATGTACCGCTCGGCCATCCGCAACACGTGGACGGTGGAGGAAGTGGACTTCTCGCTCGATACCAGCGACCTGAAGTCGAAGATGTCAGACGCCGACCGGCACCTGATCCATCGCCTGGTGGCGTTCTTCGCCACCGGCGACACCATCGTGTCGAACAACCTGGTGCTCAACCTGTACCAGCACGTGAACTCGCCCGAGGCGCGCATGTACCTCTCGCGCCAGCTGTACGAGGAAGCGCTGCACGTGCAGTTCTACCTTACGCTGCTGGACACGTACATTCCGGAGCCGAGCGAGCGCAACAAGGCCTTCGACGCGATCGAGAGCATTCCCTCGATCCGCCAGAAGGGTGAGTTCTGCTTCAAGTGGATCGACTCGATCCAGAACCTCAACCGCCTGGAAACGCGCGAGCACCGCCGCCAGTTCCTGCTCAACCTGATCTGCTTCGCGGCCTGCATCGAGGGCCTGTTCTTCTTCGCCGCCTTCGCCTACGTCTACTACCTGCGTTCGCGCGGCCTGCTGCACGGCCTGGCCTCGGGTACCAACTGGGTGTTCCGCGACGAGTCGGGCCACATGGCCTTCGCCTTCGAGGTGGTGCGCACCGTGCGCGAGCAGGAGCCGGACCTCTTCGACGACCAGATGCGCCAGGAAGTGGAAGCCATGCTGGAAGACGCCATCGCTTGCGAGACCCAATTCGCGGCGGACGTGCTCTCCGGCGGCGTGGCCGGCCTTTCGGTCACCGACATGCGCCAGTACCTCGAATACTGCGCCGACCAGCGCCTGGTCCAGCTGGACATGCCGAAGAAATACGGCGCGAAGAACCCGTTCGACTTCATGGACCTGCAGGACGTCCAGGAACTGACCAACTTCTTCGAGCGCCGCGTCTCCTCGTACCAGGTGGGCGTGCAGGGCGAGGTCGCCTTCGACCAGTCGTTCTGAAACAAGAACCCTCGTTCAAGAAACGAGGGTGTAGGAGCGCACGCACGTGCGCGAACCCTCTCCACGGCAAGGGCAACCGATGCCATACCGCTCCAGGCGAGCGAGCGTTTCCGTGAGCCTGGTACGCGATACCGGATGCACGGAAACGCTCGCTGGTTTAGACGGTCGGCTTCTTTCGCCTCAGTTGGAGGCTGAGGGTTCGCGCACGTGCGTGCGCTCCTACCCCCCGCCCAAACGATTCGGTAAGTGCGGCACCCGCGTCCCGTACGTGCGGACGTCCTGTAAGATGCATGCTGCATTGCAACAGGAAGCGTCCCCATGACCGAGATCGACCGTCCCATCGAGGCCCGCGTCCTCGAAATCGTCTTCCCCGACCATACCAATCACCTCGGCACGCTGTTCGGCGGGCAGGCGCTGGCGTGGATGGACAAGGCGGCCTTCCTTGCCGCTTCGCGTTACTCCCGACAGATCGTCGTCACCGCCCGCTCCGAGCAGGTGGATTTCCACGTGCCGGTGCGCAAGGGCCAGATGGTGGAACTGATCGCCACCGTGGTGTCGGTCGGCCGCACCTCGATGAAGATCGACGTGGCGATGTACACCGAGGACCTGATCACGGGCGCCCGTGAGCTGTGCACCCGCGGCACCTTTACCATGATCGCGCTGGACGCGGAGCATAAGCCGACACCGGTCGCGCCGCTGCCGGTCGCCACCGCCGACCACTGACACCACGGAAACCGCACGCGCCGCTGGCGGTTTCCCGAGTAGATGAAAGCAGGCCGGCGCAGCCTGCAGCATCGTTCGCAAGCTGGCCGGCGCAGCTTGCTGTGTCGCTTGCGAGCAGGCCGGCGTGGCTCGCGTCGTCGCTCACCCGCCGCCCCTACCCAACGGACCGCAGCTCAGTCGAGCTTGTAATCGAAGGTCAGGAACACTTCCCGTCCGTTGTACTCGGAGGCCGTCTGCCCCGTGGTGACGAACTCGAAGCCGCCGGCGTAGTAGGGAATCGCGCCGACCTTGTTAAAGATGTTCGATACCGTGAGCTTCAGGCGCGTGTCGGGATTGATCTGCACGGCGGCGGAGCCGTTCCAGGTGATCCAGACGGGGGTGTGGCCCTTGTAGGTCGTATCGGCCACGGTGACCTGGTTGCCGTCTTGGGTGACCTGGCACACACCGGTGGCCAGCTGCTGCCCGCCGTTGGGTACGGTGACCATGCCCGGCTGGATGCCGTTCGGCAGCGTGTCGCAACCGTCGTAGTTCGGCGCGCGCATGCTGCCGGCGCGCGTGCCGGAGATCGACACGTTCCATGCGCCCCTGTTCCATTCGCCGATCCACGTGACCCGGCTGGCGACGTTCTGGTAACGGGTGTTCTGCAACTCGTCGGAGGCCAGCACGCGCTGCTTGTACGACAGGTTGTCGGTGTAATTGATGCCCGCGCGGAAGTCGCCGTAGCCGTCCGTGTGGAACTTGTAATCCAGCGACGCGTCGATGCCGCCGACATACAGCGAGGCCTCGTTGATCGGGCCGGACTGCACGGTAAGGATCTGCCCGGTGGCATCGCGCTTCACCATCTGCGTGACCATCTGGCAGTAGGCCGAACCCGCTACGTGCGCCGTATAGGGCGACAGACCGGACGTGCCGTTGGGCTTGGTGCCGGTCAGGCAGCCGGCTTCGTCGTTGAGCACAGTGCCCTGGTCGAGGTACTGGATGGCGTTGTCCACGCCCATGTGCCAGTAGTCCGCCGACACGGACAAGCCCTGCACGCCCGGTACCTGCCACACGAAACCGTAGGTCCACGAGTGGCCGGTCTGCGGCAGCAGCAGGCGGCTGCCGTTGGTGAACAGCGTGTAGTACTGCGAGGTGGGCCGCTGGACCTGGTTGCACCATGTGCTGTTGTTCTGGCCCGCCTTGATCGCATTCACGCACTGCAGCGGGTCGATGTAGTCGCCCACCGGCGAGGTGGAGCCGGTCAGGTAGATGGCCTGCATGTCCGGCGCCTTGAAATTGGTGCCGTAACTGCCACGCAGCAGGAGCCCGTCGTACGGGCGCCATTCGATACCTGAGCCCCAGGTGCGGGCGACGTCGGCACTGCTGGCGTCATTGTACTTGTCCAGGCGGCCGGAGAGCGTCCAGGTCACCGAATCCAGCAGCGGCACGCGGAACTCCGTGCCCAGCGAATACCGCTGACGCGTGCCGCCACCGGTGAGGTAGGCACCGAACGGGTTCTGGAACGTGGCCGGGTCCTGGGCACGCGCATCGGGCGAGAGCTTGAAGGTGTTGTGCGCCGCTTCCAGCACCGCCGCCCAGCCCACCGCCTCGTCCACCCACGGAAACTTGAACAGGTCGCCGTTGAGGCGCAGTTGCGCCTGGTCGAGCGACGACGACGAGGTGTTCTCGCCGTTCACGGCGAACTGGCTGTACTGCTGCGGCGTGATGGGATTCCAGAACTGCTGCCAGTTCATCGCGTAGATGGGCAACCCGTCGGCCGTGGTGCCCTGCTGCTGGCCGAGGAAGAAGCGGCTCATGGCCTGTGCGTTGTAGCCGGTGAAGTCTTCGCGCACGATGTACTTCTGGCTATTGAGGTTCAGGTCCCAATTGAACCTGCCGTCGAAGACGGTGCCCCGCACGCCGGTCTGCAGGTTCCAGTTCTGCTCGCGGTCGTGCGTGTTGGCCGAGGTGCCGATTTCCTGCGCGGTCAGCTGGCGGATGGCCTGGTGGATGACCTGTCCGGTCGTCTGGTCGTAGAACGGCCCGGAGCCGAACACGTTCAACTGGGTGTTGGAGATACCGACGGTGCGGTACAGGGCCGCCGAGCCGTACAGCTGCATGCCGTTGCTGAAATCGTATTCGCCCGACACGTAGCCGTTGTTGCTGCGGCTGCCCGGCGTCAGTACCCAGTTCTGGAACAGGGCAGGCTGCGCGCAGTACGAACCGTTGTCCGTCACGCCGGTGATCTGCGTGCCGTTCGTGGACACGGTATGCGACTGGGCCAGGCGCGAGTTGCTGAACTTCTCGCACGTGCCCGCAGGCGGCGCGATGTACTGGCCGTTGCCGTTCATGACGGACAGGGCGATGGACCCCGCGGCGTCGTACTGGTAGCCGAACATGCGCGATGCCGGGCTCCATGAGCCGTAGCCCGCATCGGCCACGGAATCCTGGTAAGGCCGGTCCATGCCCCACAGGGCCGTGCGGTTCGACTTCTCCAGGTTGTAGACGACGCGCCAGTTTTCGCCCGACCGGCCGCCGAAGAAATTGATGTCGCCGTAGGCGCGTCCGCCCCGCGTGGCGCCACCGCCGGTCACCTGAAGCTCGTCACCCTTGTAGTTTTTCTTCAGGATCACGTTGACCACGCCCGCCACCGCGTCCGAGCCGTAGATGGACGAGGCGCCGGAGGCGAGTACCTCGACATGGTCGATCATGCCGGTGGGCAGGTTGTTGTAGTTCTGGAAGTTGCTCTGCTTGTTCAGCGGCTGCGGGTAGTCGACGATACGGTGGCCGTCGATCAGCAGCAGGCTGAAGCCCGGGCCGAGGCCACGAAGATTCACCGAGCGCGCATTCACCGAGCTGGAACCCCAGGCTGCGGAGTCGGATATCTGCTGGCCGACCTGCGGCAACGAGTCGAGGAATTCCCACAGCGTGGTGTAGCCCTGCTGCTTGATCTGCTCGCCCGTGATGGTGACCACCGGCGCCGGCCCTTCCACCTCCACGCGGGGAATCATCGAGCCGGTCACCGTCACGGCCTTCAGTTCGACGGCCTTGTCTGGCTTATCGGTGGTGCCGGTCGGCGGCGTGGCCGACTGCGCAAAAACGGCTGGCGCCCAAAGCGCGAGCGCGATGGAACTGGCGACGATGCTGCGCCGCAAACCGACTGTGTTCATCCCTTGTTTTCCCCGTGCGAGCGTTTGGTCAGGTGGATACCGACCGGCGCCAACCCCCATTGGCGCACGACGGTTTATATACGCATCAACGATTCATATATGCCCGAATAGCCTTATAAGCTGAAATTCCCTCGATGCAAGTTGCGGCGCAGCAAGCCAGCGCTTCGGCTTTTGTCTTGGCTGCCCGAACGCTTGACCTCGAGTGCACTCGAAGGCGTAGGCTTTCGGCATGACCACGACCCTGACCATCGCCGAGGCAGCCCTCGCCACCGGCCTGACCGTGCACACGCTGCGCTACTACGAGCAGATCGGCCTGATCGATCCCGTACCCCGACGCAGCGGCCAGCGGATCTACGGTGAGAACGAACTCGCCATGCTGCGTTTCGTCGTCCACATGCGCGCCACCGGCATGTCGATGCGGACGCTGCAGGAGTATTCCGAACTGCGCCGCGAAGGCGAGACCCCGGAAAGCATCCGCCGCCGCGGCGACCTGCTGGCCCGCCACGCCGCGTTCCTGCGCGGTGAACTGGTGACCCTGACCGAGACGATCGCGCGGCTGGACACGAAGATCGCCATGTATCGCTCGGCCTATGGTGAGTCCGGCGCCGCGTTCCCCGACGACATCCCCTCCCCCTCCGCAAGGAAACACGCATGAAGACACGCAAGCTTGGCAAACACGGTCCCGACGTTTCGGCCCAGGGCCTGGGCTGCATGGGCATGAGCGAGTTCTACGGCCAGGGCGACGAGAAGGAATCCGTGGCCACCCTGGAGCGTGCGCTGGACCTGGGCATCACCTTCTGGGATACCTCCGACGCCTATGGCCCGCACACCAACGAGGAACTGATCGGCCGCGTGCTCACGGGGCGCCGCGATGCCGTATTCCTGGCGACCAAGTTCGGCATCGTGCGCGACCCGAACGATCCCGCCAAGCGGGGCATCAGCGGCCGGCCGGACTACGTGCGCGAGTCGGTGGAAGGCAGCCTGCGCCGCCTGAACACCGATCACATCGACCTCTACTACCAGCACCGCGTGGACACGAGCGTCCCCATCGAGGAGACGGTCGGCGCCATGGCGCGGCTGGTCGAGGAAGGCAAGGTGCGTTACCTGGGCCTGTCGGAGGCCTCGGCCGAGTCGATCCGCAAGGCCGCCGCCGTGCACCCGATCGCCGCGCTGCAGAGCGAATACTCGCTGTGGACGCGTGACCCGGAAACCACCGGCACCCTGGCCGCCTGCCGTGAGCACGGCATCGCACTGGTCGCCTACAGCCCGCTGGGCCGGGGCTTCCTCACCGGAGCGATTACCCGCCCCGACGACTTCGCCCAGGACGACTACCGGCGCCAGAGTCCGCGGTTCATGGGCGAGAACTTCGACAAGAACCTCGCCATCGTCGAGAAGGTGCGCCGTTTCGCCGCTGACAAGGGCTGCACGCCCGGCCAGCTGGCCCTGGCGTGGGTGCTGGCCAAGGGCGAGGACATCGTGCCGATCCCCGGAACCAAGCGCGTGAAGTACCTCGAGGAAAACGCCGCCGCCGACGCGGTGGCCCTGTCCGCGGCCGAGGTGACCGAGATCGATGCGGTGTTCCCGGCCGACGCGGCGGTCGGCGACCGCTATCAGACCAGCATGATGGCGTTCGTCAACGCCTGAATGGCGGGACAGCCGCGCCGCGGGCCGGCACGGGCCGGGCGCGGCTGTCCTTTATAATGGCGACCTGTTTCCTGCCGTGGTCGCCATGTCGTCCCCCGAACACTCGCCCCTGGGCAAGTCCACCGTGTACGCAGACCGCTACGACGCGGGCCTGCTCTTTCCCATTCCCCGCCAGGGCAAGCGCGACGAGATCGGCATCGCCGCTGGCGCGTTGCCATTCCACGGGGTGGATGTATGGAACGGCTACGAGCTGTCCTGGCTGGATACGCGGGGCAAGCCGGTCGTGGCCGTCGCGGAATTCCGCTTCCCGGCAAGCACGCCCCACATCGTCGAGTCCAAGTCGTTCAAGCTGTACCTCAACAGCTTCGCCCAGGAACGCCTGGCTGACGCAGGCGCCGTACAGGCCATCCTGCAGCGCGACCTGTCGGCGGCGTCCGGTGGCGTGGCCGACGTGATCCTGCGCGCGCCCGGCGACCTGGACGGCACCGCGCTGGCCGAGCCGGAAGGCACCCTGCTGGATAGCCTGGACATCGCCATCGACTGCTACGGCCCGCCGCGCGCGGATTTCCTCGCCACCACCGGCGAGGGCACCGTGGACGAGGTGCTCGTCTCCCACCTGCTGCGTTCCAATTGCCCGGTCACGGGTCAGCCGGACTGGGGCAGCGTGCAGATCGCCTACCGCGGCCCTCGCATCGACCAGGCCGGCCTGCTGCGCTACCTCGTGTCGTTCCGCAATCACACGGAATTCCACGAGCAATGCGTCGAGCGCATCTTCATGGACATGACGGCGCGTTGCGCCCCGGAAGCCTTGTCCGTCTACGCGCGATACACCCGCCGCGGCGGCCTGGACATCAACCCCTTCCGCAGCACCGATCGAAACGCCGTGCCCGGCAATCCGCGCGGCGCGCGACAATAATGAATGCAGCATTCATGCATTCTTCATTGGTCTTGCCTTTAGTTGTGTAGCCTGTACTCTGCGGCGGCCATGGGGATCGGCCCCGACGCCGCCCCCGTTCGAACCTGACTCGTCATTCTCGGAACCCAGACATGAAGCTTTCCTTCCGTTCGTCCGCCCTCTGCACGGCTACCGTCGCCGGCCTGCTGATCCTCACCGCCTGCGGCAAGAAGGAAGACCAGCAGAACGCACCTGCCGCTGCCGCCACCGCCCCGGCTCCGGCTGCCACCGCGCCGGCAACGGCTCCGGCCGCCTCGGGCACCGCCGCTGCCGCTCCGGCCGCCGCACCCGCCGCCCAGCCGGCCGCCACCCCGGCCGCTCCCGTCGCCGCCAGCGAATCGCTGAAGGTCGGCACGGTCACCCTGGGTAGCGCCGTCGGCGCCGACAAGAAGGTCGCCAAGGCGAAGACGGCCTTCGCGCCGAACGACAAGACCATCTACGCCTCGGTCGCCACCGAAGGCACCACCTCCGGTGCCACGCTGAACGCCAAGTGGACCTTCCAGGACGGCGAGACCGCCACCACGGTGAGCGACATCAGCCAGTCGATCAGCACCGATGGTCCGGCCGTCACCACGTTCAAGATCCAGAATCCGAACGAGTGGCCGGAAGGCAAGTACAAGGTCACCATCGCGCTCAACGGCCAGACCGTGGGCAACGAGGCGTTCGAGGTCAAGAAGAAGTAATTCTTCCCCTCCCGGCACCCGTCGAAAAAAGAGAGCCGCGCAAGCGGCTCTCTTTTTTTGCGTGTACGCCATGCATAGACGCGGTGAGCCGCTGACTCACCTGTCGAAGACATCGGTTTCAGGAACGCGGTGGTCGAATACACCCCGACTCGACGCGGCGATGGACGCCCGGCGGGGCGCCTTATCGAAACCCGCATCCAGGAGAATCATCATGCTGCATTGGGCCGTCATCTTCTTCGTCGTCGCGATCATCGCCGCGATCTTCGGTTTCACCGGCATCGCCGCGGGTGCCGCCAGCATCGCGAAGATCCTGTTCGTGGTATTCCTGATCCTGTTCATCCTGTCGCTGCTGTTCGGCGGCCTGCGTCGCGGGCCGCGCATATAAGCCGCGACATATCCAGGTAAGAGGAACGACGCCCCGGCCCCAAACCGGGGCGTCGTTCTTTGTCTCGTCGACCGAAGCATCCGTCTTCCCCTCAGAGGCAACCCGCTCATGACCCGAATCCTTACGGCACTGCTGTCGCTGGTCCTCGCGGGCACGGCTGCGGCACAGGCGGTCAAGACCACGACCGCGGACACCGATTTCGTGCGACGCGCCAGCAGCGCCAGCCTGACGCAGATCGCGCTCGGCAAGCTCGCGGCGGAGCAGGCATCGTCCAAGGACGTGAAAACCTATGCGGCGAGCATGGTCGCCGACCACACCCAGGCCAACGAGGCGCTGGCCAGGCTGGCCGGGAGCAAGGGCGTGCAGATCGCCGTCGCCCCGGAGCCGGCCCAGCAGCAGGAGATCGACCGGATCAAGGCGCTGGACGGCGCCGCGTTCGACCGTGCGTACTCGGATGCGGTGGTGCGCGACCACAAGCAGACCACCGGCCTCTACCAACTGGAAGCCGAAAAGGGCGATGACGTGGAGGTTCGCGACTATGCGCGCTCACAACTGCCGCTACTGAAGGAACATGAGAAATCAGCGGGGAGCTTGCCGCCGTTCTGACGGGAGATGGTGCGCCTGGAGGGATTCGAACCCCCGACCAATGGCTTCGGAAGCCACTACTCTATCCGGCTGAGCTACAGGCGCTGATGCTGCGGTCGGGCATTGTAGCGGGAATCGCGGGAGTGGCCTAGCCTTGCGATACGGCCCGCGCCGCCAGCGGTTCGGTGCCGCCGGCGGCGGCCCGCACACCTTCCCGGTAACGACGGCTGCAAGGCAGCACGGTGCCGTCGGCCATGTGCAACCGGGCCTCACCGGCCTCCAGCGGCTCGATCGAGGTCACCTGGCCCAGTTGCACGACGTAACTGCGGTGCACGCGGATGAACACGGTCGGATCCAGCTTCGCCTCCAGGGCCGCCAGCGTGGAACGCAGCGGGTAGTCGCGACCTCTCACGCGCAAGTTGACGTAGTTACCCGACGCCTGCGCCCACTCGATATCCGCCGTGGCAACCAGGAAGTCGCGGCCCAGTTTGCGGACGAGGAAACGCTCCGGCCGGTCGACCGGCTCCACCGCCGGCCCTTCGTCGGGGGCATCTAGCAGGCTGGCCTCGCCCTTGAGGTGCCGGCCGAACCACTCCACGAGGTGACATACCGCCACGATCAGGAAGAACGTGCGGACATCCTTGAGGTATTCGTAGATCGCCTCTTGCCACAACGCGCCCGGGCTGTAGTCCGCCCCGCCCATGGCGTACCCGAGCCAGCGCAGCAGGTCCATGCCGGTGATGTGCCCGGCGCACCACACGAAGCTACCCGCGACATACAGCGGCAGGTAGCGGCGCCAGGTGTCGGCGTGCAGAGGCCAGCGATCGCAAGCGCGCAGCAGCAGGGGCAGCATGGCCAGCGAGACGAGCATGCTGCTGAACTCGTTGACCGCGATCTGCCAGGTCGCGACAGGGACGCCATAGCGCTCCGCGTCGATCCGGCCAGTCAGGAGATTGCCAACGGCGCCGCTGCCGAACGCCAGCAACCAGAAGGCGGTCATGAAGACGCGCCGGCGGCGGTGGGCGAGGTCGAGTGCCTGGCCGGGCGGTGTGGGGCGTGTATCCATCGGACGGATGATAGCGTCCGCGCAGGCCCGAGGAGCTCGACAGGGACGGTCGTTCGTCCCACAGGGCCCACCGTTCGTCCCTCATCGCCCCTGCTACGACCCATCATGCTGGCCCCGCGGTGCCCCCGCGACCCAATCTGGCTGTACATCGCCCCGGACGCCATGCCATGACCACCCGCCGCCACGACATCGACGCCCTGCGCGTCATCGCCTTCGGACTGCTGATCCTCTATCACACCGGCATGGCCTACGTGGCCGACTGGGGTTTCCACATCAAGAGCGCCCACACCGCCGAGTGGCTGCAGTGGCCCATGCTTTTCATGAACCGCTGGCGGATGTGCCTGCTCTTCATGATCTCGGGCATCGCGATCGCCCTGGCCGCACCCGAGGGTCGGCTGTTGCGCTTCGCGGGTCAGCGAACCTGGCGGCTGATGCTGCCGCTGGTCTTCGGCATGTTCGTGGTCGTGCCGATCCAGCCGTACTGCGAAGGCGTGGCCAGCGGGCACGTCGTGCCGGGGTTCGGCGAATTCCTGCTTCGGTACTGGCAGGTGCGCCCGTGGCCGCCGCACAGCTTCACCGGCTGGGAGCATGGCATCACGTGGAACCATCTCTGGTACCTGCCCTATCTGTGGGCATATACGCTGATCCTTGCCGCATCGATGCCGCTGCTGTCGCTGCCGTGGGTGCGCAGTGCGTTGGCGGCCTTCTGCCGGGCGCCCGCCGTCCTGTTCATCGGCGCGCCCACGGCCGTCCTTACCGGCTTCCTTTTGTGCCTGCATCCGCTCTACCCGGACAGCGGTGCGTTCTTTGGGGACTGGTACCAGCATGCCAAGTACGGCTTCGTCTTCCTCGCCGGCTACCTGCTGGCCCGTGAGGGCGCCGTCTGGGATCGCGTGGTGTCGATGCGGAAGGGTATGTTGGCCACGGCGATGATCGCCGTAACCGTGTGGCTAGGCTTGCGCCTCGCGGGTCAGCTGTTGCCGCCGGACGCCATCGCGTATCGCATTCCGGACAGCTTCTGGCACCCCTTCGCCGCTTCCATGGAGACGCTCTACCTGTGGACCATGCTGCTGGCGATCCTGGGCTGGGGCAAGGTGTTGCTCGACCGTCCGTTCCGCTGGCTGCCCTACGCCACCGAGGCGGTGTACCCGTGGTACATGCTGCACCAGAGCCTGATCGTGCTGCTGGTGTTCGTGCTCAAGCCGATGGGCCTGGGTGCCTGGCTGGAACCCACGTTGGTGATCGGCGGCACGGTGGTGGGGTGCGCGCTGTTGCACGAGCTGGTGATTCGGCGCGTGGCGTTCATCCGGCCGCTGTTCGGGCTGAAGGCAAGGCCGGGGGAGGTTTCGAGGGGCAGCTTTGGCACAGGAGTGGCAACGCGTTGAAAACCCGGAAGATGTAATCATCGACGAGGGTCTGTCCGCCTGGGTAGAAACGAGCGGCTCGCTCTATGCTGGGGATGCGCTATCCGGTGCTGATGATTACGACATGGAGATGCAGGCATGAGCGGCGAAAAGACCCCCATCGATCCGACTGATGAGAACTACGCAAAGCTTGTGAAATGCGTTGTCGATAAAGTTTCTTCTGAAAGCGACGGTTCACGGAAAGTGGTCTCGGCGAAGCTGATCTCCGGGACGTCGCAAGTGATCACGGGCATTGCGTACGACCTGAAACTGGAAATCACTTTTGACGATGGAGCGGTATATGAATATATCGCTAGATTGCACGACATTCCCTGGCTCGGAAGCATCACAGTAGACAGGCTTTACGTTGACAATATGGCGTGAGACGACCACGCGGCCTTTAGTTTCGTGGCGGGCCTGGCAAGCGATTTCGCGCACATCGTGCGCTCCTACCCCGAAGGGGCGGGAGTCATAAGCGTCGAAGGAGATGGTTGCTGCGAGCACCAAAGGAGAAGGGCCCCTTGCGGGGCCCTTCGATCGTTCACTTGGTCTTGTAGAGTTCGCCCAGCCAGTCGGGCTTGCTCTTGTCGCGCTCCAGGTGGGGATACATCAGGCCACCGTGGTAGTCGATCTTGATCGTCTTGTAGGTGTCGAAGTTCTTCACCAGCAGCTCGATCGGGGCGGACGTACCCTTGGCGGCGGTGACGGCATCCTTCAGCGCATCGCCGTCGAATTCCTTGCCGTTGACCGCAACGATATGCATGCCCGGCGAGAGGCCGGCATTGAACGCGGGACCGTCCCAGCGCACGTCGGAGATATCGCCCTTGGACGACACGGCGAAGCCGGCCGAATAGGTCATGTCGGTAAAGTGGCGACGTGACTCGTACGCCTTGACCGCTTCGGAGGGCTTGTCGTTGTAGACCAGCTTCCAGCCGCCCCGCTCGATGCCTTCCAGGTCGTTGCGGTTGCCGTCGATGCGCTCGTGCAGGTAGGTAGCCCAATCCATCGGCGCGATGCCATTGAGGGTGGAGACCACGTCCTCGAAGGTGTACGGGTTGACCTTCCAGTCACCGTCCTTCATGCCGAAGAACGCCTTGGCGAAATCATCCAGGTTGCGCTTGTTCTTCGTCAGCTCACGCAGCTTGGTGTCCACGTCCAGCCACACCATCTGGCCGCCCGAGTAATAGTCTTCGCTCATCTGGTAGTTGCGGTACGAGAGCGGGCGACGCTGCGCGATGGTCGGATCGTTGGTGGTGTCGCCGATGCTGCGCCACGACAGGCCCGGACGGTTCTTGTCGTAGGTGGCCGCGACCATGGCCAGCAGGTCGCGCGCCTGGTCCTGCGAGACCAGGCCGGAACGGGCGGCCACGACATTGCCCCAGAACTGGGTCTGGCCTTCATAGACCCACAGCAGGCTGTCGCCCATGGGCACGTTGAAACTCGCGGTGGACAGGTCGGCACCGCGACGGTACTTGCCGTCCCACGAGTGGTTGTACTCGTGCGAGAGCAGGTCGCGACCGAGCCAGCTCTTGTCCCACTCGGTGAAGTAGTTGGGATCGGCGCTGTTCTCGGAGGAGCGGTGATGCTCCAGGCCAATGCCGCCCAGCTTGTCGCTCAGCGCCAGAAGGAAGTCGTAGTGGTTGTAGTGGCGCGCGCCGTACAGCTTGTCCATCTGCTGGACGAGCTTGCGGTGCGCCTCGAGCCCCTGGGGCGTGATTTCCAACGCCTTGGCGCTGTCGGCCACGATATTCAGGTGCACGGGCGAGCGACCGTTGGGGTCCAGGTCCACGCGCTTGAAGTAGCGGCCGGCGAACACCGGCGAATCGACCAGATCGTCGTAGTCGATCGTCTTGAAGGTGACCGTGTCGCCGCTCTTGCTCGCCTGCTCCAGCGCGGAGCCGTACTGGAAGCCGGCGGGAAACTTGACCGAGGCATCGACCTGGATGCGATCCGCGCGGTAGCCCGCCGGATACAGGGACACCTGGTTCCACTGCACATTGACGATGTCGGGCGTCATGACGATCCGACCCTGGCGTGTGTCCTGCGGGGTGAGCGTCTGGAACTCGACGTCCACCGAGGAAGCGCCGGCCGGCACGTCCACATGGAACGCATAGACGTTGAACTCGTCGCGTTTCCAGGCCAGGCGCTTGCCGCCAGCGGTGACGACGAGGCCGGCGAACTGGTCGATCGGACCGGTGGGCGAGTGGTGGCCCGGGATCCATTCGGGGAACAGCAGGGTCAGCGGACCGGCCTTGGCCGGAATCGATTCCTTGACCCGGAAGATGCGGTGGTCGGTGTCGGTGGCGTCGACGACGAGCTTGAGCGTGCCGTCGAACGCGACATCGGCCGGCGGCGGCACATCGTCTGCGCGGACGGCGGTGGCGCCGACGCTGGCCAGGGCGGCCAGCAGCGCGGAGGCGAGGATCGTGGATTTCAATGCATTCTCCCGTGGAGCGTGTGGGTCGCCCTGCCATCCCTGCGAGCGGGTCGGCGCGGTCCCCTTCGGTCCGCGCAAGCCCTCGATGCTAAACGGCATCCCCGGGAGCGCCCTATGCCAGAGGTCACGGTTGCCGGGCGGGGATCTTCAAACCGCACTCCACCCCGGGGCGCGACATGCCGCGTTCCAGCCAGGCGATAACGTGCTGGAAATCGTCGAAACCGACCAGTTCGCGCGCGCCGTAGAAGGTCACCAGGTTGTTGACCCAGCCGAGCGTCGCGATATCGGCGATGGTGTATTCGTCACCGACGATCCATGCCTTGCCGTCGAGCTGGCGATCGAGCACGCCGAGCAGGCGCTTCGCTTCGGCGACGTAGCGCTCCAGCGGGCGCTTGTCCTCGTACTCGCGGCCGGCGAACTTATGGAAGAAGCCCACCTGGCCGAACATCGGGCCGATGCCGCCCATCTGGAAGAACAACCACTGGATCGTCTCCCAGCGCTTCGCAGGATCCTGCGGCAGGAAGCGGCCGGTCTTCTCGGCCAGGTAAAGCAGCATGGCACCGGATTCGGACAGGGCCAGCGGAATGCCGCCGGGGCCGTCCGGGTCGATCATGGCCGGGATCTTGCCGTTCGGGTTGAGCGACTCGAACTCGGGCAGCTTGCTCTCGTTCTTCATGATGTCGACGAGATGCACTTCGTACGGCAGGCCCAGCTCCTCCAGCATGATCGACACCTTGACGCCGTTGGGCGTGGGCAGCGAATACAGCTGGATGCGATCGGGATGCTGCGCCGGCCAACGGGTGGTGATCGGAAACGCGGACAGATCGGACATGGGGCTTCCTTCAGGCGGGATGCCCTGAAGGTAGGGGGTGGCAACGGCCGATTTCAATGCCGGCCGCGCCACCCCCTGTGGATCAGAACGTGTAACGGGCCGTCAGCTGCAGCGACCAGCGCGACTGCGCGCGATCGTCCTCGCGGACGAAGGCGCCGGGGTTGTAATTACCCCTGGCATCGACCGGCAGCGCGTAGACGTACTTGCCGCTCACCGGATCGACACCCGCGAAGTTGGCCAGGCTGCGGTTGTACGGGTAGGCGATGTCACGCACCTGGCCCCACCGCCTGTTGATCATGTTGGTGAGGTTGAACACGTCCAGCCGCAGCTCGCCCTTGTTGCCCTTGAACAGGCCCGGGATCTCCTGCCGGATGGCAAGGTCCACCTCGTTGACCCACGGCGAATGCGCGCCGTTGCGCTCGGCCACGCTGCCCTCGCGCCCCTTCAGGTAGTTGTTGTTGCCCATGTACGCGTAGAACTGGTCGATCGTGGCCTGGCGGGTGCCGGCCTGGAACAGCACGTCGCCGGGCTTGGGAATGTAGGCCAGGCCCAGCGGCGCCGACGTGCCCGTGGCGGCGATACCGCTGACATCGTTGCCGAACACCCAGCTGTACGGCTGGCCGGTGTGTCCATCGTAGAACGCCGAGACCGAGGTGGTGTAATCGCCGAAGAAGCGATGCTGCCAGCTCAGCGACGCGATGATGCGGCGGCTGACCTCGAAGTTGCTGTGGCCCGTGGCGTCGGCATTGGGGTTGAACACGGCGTCGTTGGCCCAGGTGCTGGCCGCCACCTTCTCGTTACCCGAGCTGACGTCCTTCGAGCTGCCGAAGACGAAGCCCACCGAACCCGACCAGTCGGAGTCGGCGGTGAACGGCTTGGACAACTGCAGTGTGCCGTAGCTCGCCTGGCCCTTGCTGGTGTTGCTGAGGTAGATGACGTTGCCGAAGCGCGGATCGCGGTTGGCGCGCGGCGCCGCACACACGCCGTTGGCGGTGGCACAGATGTTCTGGCCGCTCGCCGTCTTGCCGACGCTGCGGAACGCACGCGGGTCGGTGGTGGTCCAGTAGCTGGCGCGCCCATCCGGAAGCTGGCCGGTCACGGCACCGAGGTTCAGGTCCTGGAAGCGCACCGCATCCTTGGTTTCCAGGTGCTCGACCTCAGCCGTCAACACCAGGTTGGACCAGGGCAACTGGTGGTCGAAGCCCAGGCTGGCCTTCCACACCGTGGGCATCCTGAAGCCGCCATCGGTGACATCCACCTCCGGTGAGCCGCCACGGCGCGCACCAGCGGGAATCAGCGGGTTGTTGGGGTCGGCGGTGAAGCCCGTACCGTTGGACGCCGAGTAACTGGTCAGCGAGCGGCCGTTGTTGGTGTACGGATTGGACAGCCACACGCCCGGGGGTGCGCCTTCCGACAGGCCGATGCCGCCGCGCAGCTGCGTGGCCCGCTCGGTATCGAAGGCGTAGTTGAACGACGCGCGCGGCTCGAGCACGCCATTGCCGTCGATGGTCGCGTTGTTGGGATAGCCCGGATACGCCGCGTTGAACGTGGGGTTGGCCAGCGGCGCGCTGCTGACCTTGGGCAGGTCGTAGCGCAGACCGTACTGCAGCGACAGGTTGCCGAGCTGCCAGGTGTCCTGGGCGAAGAAACCCCACTGGGTGAGATCCCATTTCGCGGCGATGCTGTCGAGGTTGCCGTCGGTGGGACGGTAGACCGAGTAGCTGAAGTAGTTGCGGTTGGCGAACGCGTCGATGCTGGGGAACACGTACGCACCGAACTCGGTACGACCGAACAGGTTGTAGAACTCGTCGCGCTGGTAATCCACGCCGGCCTTCACCGAATGATCGCCGACGTTCCACGTGCCGGCGAAGAAGCCGTTGTACGAGCGGATACCGAGGATGTTGTAGTGGCGGAATTCCTCTTCGCCCAGGTTGACGAAAGGTCCGGTGATCGTGCTACCGGTGACCACGCCGTTGGTGTACACCTTCACCTGCGGCTGCTGCGTCTGCACCGAAGGCGTGGCGTCGTACTTCGAATACGAGAACGATGCCTCGGTGGAGAACGTGTCGTTCCAGTCGTCGTACCCGTTGAGCACCCACTGCGAGTTCTCGCGGTGCTTGTCGAACCAGTAGCTCGACAGGCTGAGGCTGGGCGAGGTGGACGACGTGCTGTAGCCGTTGAGGTTGGGCTGTTCGCTCTTGGTCTTGTCGTAGCGCAGGCTGACGCGATGGCCATCGGCGATGTTCCAGTCCAGCTTGAACAGGCCGCGCTTCTCCTGCTGGTCCGCGCCGGCGGCAGTGGTGCTGCCGGGAGTCATGCCCAGGCCCGAGGCGATGCTGGTGATGCGATCCAGGTCCGTCTGGCTGATCGGGATGATGTTGCCCTTGCCCGAGCCGATGGCACCGAAGTCGGGCGCGGGGGCCACGGTCTTCGATTTTTCCAGGCTGACGAAGAAGAACAGCTTGTCCTTGACGATCGGGCCGCTGAAGGTCGCGCCGCCCGTCCACTGACGCGTGTAACCCTTGAACGCGTTGCCGGCGCGATCGTCGCCCACCATGTCGGAGGCGTTGCGATAGACGTAGTACGTTGAACCGTGGAAGTCGTTGGTGCCGCTCTTGGTCACGATGTTGATGTTGGCGCCGACCGCACGCTTGTTGGCCACATCGTAGTTGGCCGTCGAGATGTTGTACGCCTCGATGGCGTCCAGCGACACCGGCTGGTTCAGCGCGGGCAGGCCGTTGTCCTCCAGCCCGAACGAATCGTTGGTGGGCACCGAATCGATCGTGATGTTGTTGTAACGGCTGTTCTGGCCCAGCGCCGAGATTTCACCCTTGCTCTTGTTGGTGATGGTGATCGCGGGATTGAGGCGTGCGATGTCCTGGATTGAGCGGTTCGGCACCGGCAGCACCTTCAACTGCTGCTGCGACACCTGCGTTCCCATGCCCTTGTTGTCCGGCTGGAAGATCTGCGCCATGGCCACGTCGGAAGCGTTGGCGTGCACCTGCACGCCCTCCATCTGCGTGGCGGCGGCACCGGACGATGCGGCCACGGCCAGGTCCAGGCTGGTGTCCTGCGCCAGTTGCAGGAACACGCCATCGCGCTCCGCCGTACCGACGGCCGTGGTGGCGGTGACGTCGAACGGACCGCCGACGCGCAGGCCCTGCGCCTTGTAACGGCCGTCCGCATCGGTGGTAACCACGCGCGTGGTACCCGAGGGCACGTGCACGATCTGTACCGTGACGCCCGCGGCGGGTGCGCCGTCGGCAGTCAACACCCTGCCGCTCATGGACGACGACGTGTTCTGCGCATGGGCCGTGCTGGCCGCGAGCAGCGAAGCGATGGCGACGCACAGCCAGCGCCGTGCGATAGGTCCCTGCATGTCATTCCCCTTGATCTGGCATCAATGCCGTGTTCCGGTCCCGGAACGGACTGCGCACCTTAGCTAGCGAGGATGACGAAAAAACGACAAGGGAACTGTGCGCTGGCGAGCAGTCCGGGCCGCCCGTACAGCGTTCGCTGATGCCGCCACCCGACGACCTCGGCGACGCCGGGTTCCGCAGACGCCCGGGAACGAGGCGCGATTCCTAGGAATCGGCCTCGCAAATAAATAGCAATGCGGACGTCTAAACCTCTATACATCGCTTTTCGTTTTCCGTATAACCGATAGCAAGTGCTGCGCCGCAGCACCCTGTTCGACAGAACGGAAGCACCGCGCCCGCGCGTGTACCAAGCGGAGCGCCATGTCCCCCGGCACCTGCAGATGCCGGCCGGCAGGGCGTTATCCAGGGGTTTTGCCTTCATCACCGAATCCAGGTTTCGCCACCGCGAAGCCCGTGCATGCCTGTGGCGCGAACCACGGCCAAGGAGACGTTCCATCATGCCCAGCACCAAGCCGTTGACCCGAACCGCCCTTGCGCTTGCCCTCGGCCTTGCCGTGTGCCCCGCCGCGTTCGCCCAGTCGACCACCGGCGGCGTCTTCGGCCAGGCACCGGCCACGCCCGGCCAGTCCGTGGTGATCACCAGCGACACCGGCCTCAGCCGCGAGGTACCCGTGGACGAGCGGGGTCGTTACTCCGCCGGGCAGCTGCCGCTGGGCACCTACACGGTGACGCTCAAGGCCAACGGACAGGCCGTGGACACCCGCCAGAACGTCGTGCTCAAGGTGGGCGCAGGCACCGAGGTGTCATTCGCAGCGGCGGCGGGCACGGCCACGGCCGCCCAGGACATGAGCGGGGTGTCCGTCTCCGCGTCGGCGCTGGCAAAGATCGACGTATCCACCATCGACTCCCGCACGGTGGTGACCTCCGAGCAACTGGCCCGCCTTCCGCTGGGCCGCAACGCCGAGGCCATCGCGCTGCTTGCCCCCGGCGTGGTGAACAACGGCGGCAGCTTCAAGGGCCCCACCGGCAAATCGTTGGTGAGCTTCGGCGGTTCGGCGGCCAGCGAGAATGCCTACTACGTCAACGGCTTCTCCACCACGGATGCCCTGCTCGGCTTCGGCGGGCTGTCGCTGCCCTACGGCGCAATCGACCAGCAGGAGGTCTATACCGGCGGCTACAGCGCGCAATACGGTCGCTCCGACGGTGGCGTGATCAACGTCGTGGGCAAGCGCGGCACCAACGAATGGCACTTCGGCACGCAGGTATTGTGGGAGCCGGCGTTCGCCCGGGCCAACCAGCGCAACCGTTACTACGAGAACGGCCTGCCGTCGTCGCCGCGTGCCGGCAACCTCTACGCGCCGGACGGGCAGAACGGCACCGACAGCACCACGGTCAGCGCGTATGCCGGCGGCCCGCTGATCAAGGACAAGCTGTTCATCTTCATCGCCGGTGAGTACCAGCGACAGCAAGGCAACACAGTGAACCCGGTCAGCGGCTACACCAGCACCAAGCCTTACGTGGATTACACCTATAACTCGCCGCGCTGGTACGGCAAGGTGGACTGGAACATCACCGATAACCACATCCTCGAGCTGACCGGTGCCTCGGACAAGTACGAGACATCGGGCAGCATCTACAACTACGACTACGTGGGACGCACACGCCAGGCGCGCATCGGCCAGGACGACGACATCAAGACCGGCGGCGACCTCTGGTCGGCCAAGTACACCGGCTATATCACCGACAACCTGACCATCAGCGCCCTGTACGGCAAGCAGCACACCACGGCCTACGACGCACCGGGCGGCTACGATCCGACGCTGACCTACGTCAACAACCAGGTGAACCAGAACCCCGCCCTCAACGGCGGCACCGCACGCGGCAACAGCCAGACCGTGGCCAGCCTGACACCCGCCGGCCGCGGCGGTCGCACCACGAATACGCGTTTCGACATCACCTACAAGATCGGCGACCACACGATCACCGCCGGCATCGACAACCAGACCGGCACGGCGATCGATCAGGGCAACGTCACCTCCGGGCCGGGCTATTCGTGGGAATACGGCGTGGCCGACCCGAACACACCGATCTCCACCGGCCTGGGCGTGCCCGCCACGGCGGGTTTCCCCAATGGCGCCGGCGGCTACTACGTGATCCGCAACATCAACAGCAGCCTGGCCACCGTGCGCTCCGCGCAGCGCGCTCAGTACATCGAGGACAAATGGCAGATCAACGACCAGTGGCTGCTGTCGGCGGGTATCCGCAACGACCAGTTCCAGAATTTCAATGCCAACGGCGATGCCTTCATCACCCAGCACAAGCCGCAGTGGGCCCCTCGGCTGGGTGCCAGCTGGGACGTATTCGGAGACGCGACGTTCAAGGTCTACGCGAACGCGGGACGCTACTACCTCGGCCTGCCGCTGAACCCCGCGCTGAACGCGGCCGGCGGGGCGCTGACCACATCGCAATACTTCACCTACGGCGGCATTGCGGCTGACGGCACGCCCACGGCGCTCACCGCCATCTCGCCTCCCGTGGCCGCCAACAACACCTTTGGCCAGTTGCCCGATCCGAAGACGGTGACCACCCAGGGCCTCAAGTCCGAATACCAGGACGAATTCATCCTCGGCTTCACCAAGACGCTGGGCACGGACTGGGTCTATGGCGCCAAGGCCACCCAACGCGTCCTGCGCAACGCGATCGACGATTACTGCGACATCGACGTGGTCCTGGCCAAGGCGACATCGCTGGGCTACGACGTCACCGACCAGAGCAACCCGGTCAGCTGCTGGTTGTTCAACCCCGGCAAGGCCAACACGTTCAACCTGGTGGACACCAGCGGCAACTACGTGAAGGTGCCGCTCTCCAACGCGGAATTCGGCTTCGATCGCCTAAAGCGGCGCTACTACGCCCTGGAAACCTTCCTGGAGCATCCGTTCGCCGATGGCTGGTACGGCAAGGTCAGCTACACGTTCTCACGCAGCTACGGCAACACCGAAGGCCAGCTGCGTTCCGATCTCTACCGCGAGTCCCGCGGTACCGGCCAGACCGCGGTATCGACCACGCAGGACTGGGACAACGCGTACATCATGGTCAACACCAACGGCGTACAGAACAACGACCACAAGCACCAGCTGAAGCTGTTCGGGTATTACCAGCTCAACCCCGAGTGGCTGGTCAGCGGCAACCTCAGCATGATCTCCGGCGCACCGAAGCCTTGCCTCGGCTACTTTGGCGCAGATCGTACCGACCCGGCGGGTTACGGCAACAGCTACCACTTCTGCAACGGCCTGCCCTCGCCTCCGGGCAGCCACGGCCGCCTGCCGTGGGTGCGCCAGGTGGACCTGGGCGTGACCTACCGCCCGGCCTTCGCCGATGCGAAGCTGGCGTTCAACGCGAACGTGTTCAACGTGCTGAACGAACAGCGCACGATCGGCATCTTCCCGAACTCGGAACAGAGCCCGAACCTGGCCAACCCGCTGTACGGCACGCCGACGTCGGTGCAGCAGCCGCGTTACGTGCGGCTGAGCGTCAATTACGACTACTGACCGGAAGTGGGGGCGTTGTTCGTCGCCCACTGCGCCGCGAAGGCTCGCTGGTACGCGGGCCTGGCCTCGCCCCGTGCCACATAGGCGGCCAGGTTCGGGAACTCGTCCAGCAGGCCCGAAGCACGCAGCCTCAGCAGCACCGATACCAGCATGAGATCGCCGGCGCTGAACGCGCCGTCGATCCATTCGACATCGGCAAGTCGCGTCGAGAGTGCTTGCAAGCGATGACGGATACGATCCTGTACGAGGGGCAGCCGCTCGGCGGCCCAGGGTTTGTCGCCCTCCACCAGCCGGACGGTGACCAACTCGAGGATCACCGGCTCCACTGTGTTGACCGCCGCAAACATCCAGGCGATGGCCCGTGCACGCGCATCGACGTCATCCGGCAGCAGGCCCGGACCCTTGCCGGCCACATGCAGGACGATGGCGCCGGTCTCGAAGAGGCAGAGACTCCCTTCTTCATAGGTGGGAATCTGGCCGAACGGATGAATCGCGACATGCGCCGGCTCCTTCATCGCCTGGAACGACACGGTGCGCACGCTGTACGGCAACCCCGCTTCCTCCAGCGCCCAGCGGACGCGGGTATCCCGCGCCAGGCCCTCGCCTCCGTCGGGAGAACGCTCGAACGCGGTGATGACGATGCTCATGCGAACGCACTCCTGACGGACGAGGGAATGGCGAGGATGCTCAATCGCGATTGAGCTTGCTGTGCTTTATGCCGTAGGTGAAGTAGACGATCAGGCCCAGGGCCATCCAGATGGCGAAGCGCTCGAAGGTGATGGCCGGCAGGCCCCAGATCAGCGCGAGCGAGAACAGGATGCCCAGCGGCGCGACGAACCACACCGCCGGGGTGCGGAACTTGCGCTCCAGGTCCGGCTTGCGCACGCGCAGCACCAGCACCGATGCACAGATGAGGATGAAGGCGCTGAGCGTGCCGATGTTGACCAGTTCGGCGACCTCGCCGATGGGCAGCAGGCCAGCGACCACGGCGGTGAAGATGCCCAGGATCATGGTCGGCCGGGCCGGCGTGCCGTAGCGCGGGTGCACGCGGGCGAACCAGGCCGGCAGCAGGCCGTCGCGTGCCAGCGCGAACCAGATGCGTGCCGCGCCCAGCATGAAGGCGAACAGCACGCTGATCACGCCGATGACGGCGGCTACGGCGATGACGTTGCTGAGCCACGGCAGGCCGATGGCATTGAAAGCATCGGACACGGAGGCCTCGCCGTCGAGCGTGCCGTAGGGCACGATGCCGGTGAGCACCAGCGATACCGCGATATACAGCACCATGGCCACGGCAAGCGACAACAGCACCGCGCGCGGCAGGTCGCGCTGCGGATCACGCGCTTCCTCGGCCGCGGTGGTCAGGGTGTCGTAGCCGAACACGGCGAAGAACACCACGCTGGCACCGGTGAGCACGCCCTGCCAGCCGAAGTGGCCGATGCCCTTGGCGTCGACGATGCGCTCGGGGATGAACGGGTGCCAGTTCGCCGTGTTGATGAAAAATGCGCCCACGCCGATGACCAGCGCCACGCCGATCACCTTGATGCCGACGATGAACGTGTTCAGGCGCGCACCCCACTCGGTCTTGACCGAGAGCAGGACGGCGACAAACAGCGAGATGCCGGCGGCGATGATGTTGAAGCGATGCCCGTCCGTCGGACCCGGCAGGGGCTGGCTGACCGACAGGCCCATGCCCAGCTTCGCCTGCTGCCAGTAGTAGGCCATGGTGTCGGCGCTCATGCTTTTCTGCGCCCACTCCGGCAGGTGCACGCCGGCCGAGGCCAGCAATACCTGCACGTACCCGGACCAGCCGATGGCGACCACCGCCACCACCAGGGCATATTCCAGCAGCAGGTCCCAGCCGATGATCCAGGCCGCGCCCTCGCCGAGCACGGCGTAGCCATAGGTATAGGCGCTGCCGGTGACCGGGATCAGGCCGGCGAATTCCGCGTAGCACAGCGCGGCGCACGCGCTGCCAAAGCCCGCGATGATGAAGCTCAGGGCCACGGCCGGGCCCGCGTTGAGCGCCGCTTGCTGGCCGGCCAGTACGAAAATGCCCACGCCGATGATGCCGCCGATACCGATGGCGGTGAGCTGCCACAACCCCAGCACGCGCCTGAAGTCCTCGCGCAGGCCCACTTCGGCCTGCAATTGCTCGACGGACTTATGCCGGAGAAACCTGGCTAATGACATCGGATAATCCCTTATGACTGGCTGAGCCGGGATCATAGCGGGGCAATCCACCGATGTCTGTCAGGCAAACGGCCTCAGTGAGCGTCCAGTGCCTTGCGTCCCAGCGCCGGATCGTCGGTGAAGAACGCATCGATGCCGGTGGCCAGGTAGGCGCGGATTTCCGCCACCGACCCGGCTTCGTTGCGCGCCGCGTCGTCGCCAGCGTCGCGGAAATCGGCCGCCAGGAAGTGGTTTTCCGGCCGGAAGGTGTACGGGTGCACTTCCAGTCCGGCCGCGTGCGCGTCGTGGACCAGCGGTGCGACCGGTGCCAGCCGGCCGTCCTTCGTCAGCGGGATGATGCTGCGGGTGGACGGCCCGATGGCATCCGCATACGCGGCCACCGTCTTGAGCCCCGCCGGCGTCATCATGGCGCCGTAGGTCAGCGAGGCATCGTCGGCGGGGTGCTTGTCCGGCGCGTCCATCAGCTGCAGCAGGCGGATGTTCGGATGGGTCTTGCCCAGCTTGCCGCGCAGGTAGCGGAGGTTGCCCACCTCGAACGACTGGATCTCCACGGGCGCCGTGCGCGTGTAGGCATGGGCGGCCAGCATCGCCAGCAGCTTGTCCTCCATCGGCAGGCCGATGCCGTGGAAATAGGTGGCGTGCTTGATCTCCGGGATCAGGCCGATCACGCGGTGCCGGGCCGAGGCTTCGGCGGCGACGAACTCGATCATCTCCTCGAAGGTGGGCACGGTGAACTGGCCGTCGTACACCGTGTTCGCCTTGCGGATGTCCGTCAGGCGCTCACGCGCCCGCAGCGTCTTCAGCTCGGCCAGGGTGAAATCCTCCGTGAACCAGCCGGTGATCGTCTCGCCGTCGACCACCTTGGTGGTGCGGCGCGCCGCGAATTCCGGATGGGACGCCACGTCGGTGGTGCCGCCGATCTCGTTCTCGTGCCGCACCACCAGCACGCCATCCTTCGTGGACACCAGGTCGGGCTCGACGAAGTCGGCCCCGTCCGCGATGGCCACGGCATAGGAGGCCAGCGTGTGCTCGGGGCGCAGCGCGCTGGCCCCGCGATGGCCGATGACGAGCACCTTGGCGGCGATCGGCGCGGTCGGGGCGACGGCAGGGACCGGGGCGGCGGGCGTGGACATCGGCAGCGCTCCAAGCAACAGGACCAGGGCGCACGAGGATAGAACAAGCGCCTTCATCAGAAATCCGCCGAGAGGGTGACGAAGGTCTGCCGCGGTGCACTGGCGTGGAAGGCGAGCGAGCGGCCTTGCGCGTCGGTCGCCCCGAACGCGGACAGGTTGCTGGCGTAGCGATGGTCGGTGAGGTTGGTGACATTGAGCGCCAGGGTCAGCGCCTTCAGGCTGCCCATCGCGCCGAACGCGTAGGCCGCGCCGAAGTCGAACGCCGTGGCGCCGGCCACGCTCTGGTCGTTGGTGTACGTGTAGTAGCGCTTGCCGGTGTACTTGCCACGCAGGCTGGCCGACCACGGGCCATAGGTGTAGCTGACTTCGCTGGCGAACATGCGCTTGGGCGTATCCACCGTGGTCTTGTCCTTCACTGGCACGACCACGCCATTGGCTACGTAGTTGTCGTCGTATTTCGAGGTGTTGAACGAGGCCGAGTTGTACCACTCGAAACCGCGGATCGGTTTCCAGATGAAGGTGAACTCCGCGCCGCGGCTGGACACCGAACCCACGTTGACGAACGCGGTATTGCAGCCCGGCCGCGTGCCCTGCTCGATGCTTGAGCACGGGTTGAGCGACAGCAGACGGTTGTCGAACTTCACGTCGTACAGCGCCACGGACGCCTCGTACGCCTGGCCGACACTGCGGAAGCCGCCGTCGATCGAGCGCGACTGCTCGGGCTTGAGATCGGACTTCGAGCCATCGAACGCGGCCTGCCCCACCGCCAGCGGACCACCGGCACCGCCGCCCTGGAACGCGGCGATGTTCTTCGCGTACGACAGGAACAGCTCCTGGCCCGGCGCCAGCTGGAAGGCCAGGCCCGCCTGCGGCAGCAGCGCCTTGTCCGCCTTCAGGGTGCCGTTGGCATAGGGACTTTCCACGCCCGGGCCTTCCACCGCCTTCATCGTGGTGTGGGGGCTCTTGACGCCGAAGTCGACGGTCAGCCGATCGTCCATCGCCTTGAAGCTGTCCTGCAGGTAGGCCTGCCGGGTGGTGATCGTATAGTCCTGGGAGAACAGGCGGCGATCCGGGTCCGACAGGTAGTAGTTGTCGCTGACCGGCCCGTCGATGTAATAGAAATTACGCTCGACATGGTGGTCGTTCTTCTCGTACCACACGCCGCCTTCCACATGGTGGCCGCCCAGGTCCCACGCCAGCGAGGCGATGGCGCCGTTGCGGTTGATCGTGTAGTTGGTGCTGCGGATGGAGATCGGCAGTTCCTCGGCCGTGCCGGGGTTGGAGCGCTGGCCCGGCGACCACCAGTGGCCCTGGCCGGCGTTCTCGTGATGGTATACCTGCGTGTGCAGCGTGGCGCCGTCCGCCACGGCGAAATCGCCGGCCAGGTAGTAAAGATCATCACGGCGCAGGGCACGGCTCTGGTAGTACGCGTCGTCGATGTTGTCCACACCGCCGGAGAAACCGCAGCGCGGGTCCTTCACGCCGCCCTTGGTGTAGATCGGCGCGCAGTACGCCGCAGCCAGAGCGCGGTTCCAGTCCGGCGCATACAGGTTCCAGTCCCAGCCCAGGCCACGCTGCAACCCGCTCTTGGACAGGTAGGCGTAATCGGCCTGCGAGGTGCGCGAGGTGTCGGCGAAGCCGGTGATGCGATTGCCGTCGCCGAACTCGTACACGGCCTTGCCGTTGAACTGCTTGGTGTCCGTCTTCGAGCCGGGCTGCGCCCACATGTCCGCATCGGCCCTGGCGCCGGACAGGTACATGGAGAAACCCTTGTAGTCACCGGAATCCAGGCGGACATACGTGCGGCGGTTGTGGTCGCTGCCGAAGGTCTGTGCCACCTTGCCGCCGAAGGTTTTCGACGGGTCGGCCGAGAAATACTGGATGGCGCCGCCCAGGTTGCTGGTGGACGCGGTGCCCAGCGCACCGATGCCCTCGGACAATTCCACCGTGGCCATGTTCTCGGCGATCAGGGCGCGCGAGATGTTCAGGCCGTTGTAGTTGCCGTAGGCGTTGTCGCCCAAGGGCAGGCCGTCCAGCGTGTAGCCCAGGCGCGTGGCGTTGAAACCGCGTAGGGTGATCGTCTGCGACTCCTCGTTGGCACCGAACGCGTCGTTGGACTGCACGGACACGCCGGGGAGGCGATTGAGGATCTTCTGCGGGCTGGTGCCGGGCGGCAGCACCTTCTGGTCGTCGGGCACGATGCGCTGCACCTGGCGCGTCTCGCCCTGGCCGATCACGGATACCGCGTCCAGGTCCTGGGTTTTCGGCGGCGGCGTATCGTCCGCGTGGGCCTGCATGGCAAAGGCGGAAGCGAGGGCGAGGAACAGGGCGCTGCGGCAGGGCTTCATCGATGGTGGCTCGTCGAACGGAGGAAGCCGCCAAGCGTGACCGCGCACTGTGTACATTTTCTTACGAAACCAAGACGGTGCCGCACACGGTGACGATCGTCACGCGGTGGCGCGGTACCGATATTGCAACACGCACGCCTCACCATGGCCCGTTTTACCCTCACGCGGAACCGATCCATGCATCCTCTCGCCCGACTCGTCGCCCTTCCCCTGGCCGTGCTGGCCATGCAGGCCCACGCGGCGCATCGCGTCATCGTGTTCGTCTGGGATGGCATGCGGCCGGATGCCATCAGCGAGGACGACACGCCGCACCTCGCGGCACTCGCGAAGCAGGGCACGTTCTTCGCGGACAACCACGCCACGTACCCGACCTTCACCATGGTCAACGCGTCCAGCTTCGCCACCGGCTCCTTCCCCGGGACCATCGGCTTCTTCGGCAACCGCTTCTGGGCGCCCGGCGCGAACGGTGCCGATGCCAAGGGCGCGCCGGTGGACTTCAGCGTGCCGATCTTCACCGAGGACTACGCGATCCTGCGCGACCTGGACGACCACTGGCACCACGACCTCCTGCAGGCACCGACCCTGCTGGAACGGGCGCGCAAGGCCGGGCTGAAAACGGCCGTGGTCGGCAAGTCGGGCCCGGCCTTCCTCCAGGACATCCACGAGGGCGGCCTGATCCTCGACGAGAACGTCGCACTGCCGCTCGCCTTCGCGCAGAAGCTGCAGCGCGCCGGGTTCGCGTTGCCCGCCAACACGGTGCATGCGTACGATCCCGACCACTTCCACCTGGAGCCGGACAACGGCACGCCCACCGCGCAGTTGCCGCTGGTCACGCTGAAGGACGGCGTCACCTCGGATGCCTCCGACGGAGCCGGCGCGCCGCCGACGCCCTCCAACGCGTTCCTGATGAAAGCCTTCCTGGAGTACGTGCTGCCGGTCGAAAAACCCGATGTGAGCTTCGTGTGGCTACGCAACCCGGACGCGACGCAGCATGCCTACGGCGTGGGCTCGCCGAACTTCCACCTGGCGCTGCGTGCGCAGGACGAACTGCTGGGGCAGTTGCAGGACCGGCTACAAGCGCTCGGCATGGCCGCCGACACCGACCTGGTGATCGTCTCCGATCACGCCCACAGCAACGTCGCCGGCCCGGCGGATCTTTTCCCGCTGCGGCAGATCGCCGACGGACGGGTCGGACGCATCGATCCGGAATGGGGTTTCTCCAGCGCGGGCGCGATTCGCCTGGCTGACGAAATGACGCGTGCCGGGCTGCCCGCCTTCGACGGCATGGGCTGCATCTACGCACCGGTGATGGCCGGCGTGAAGGCCGACGGCACGCCGCTGCGCCCCACCCGCTTCGACGACGACGGTCGCGTCTGCGGCAAGCCGGGTCCGTACACCACGCCGTCGTACAAGCTGCCCGCCGACGGCGCGGGAAAGGCGTTCGTCCTCGCACCCAACGGCGGCAGTGAATACCTCTACCTGCCCTCGCACGATCGCAACCGCATCGTGGATGCCGTGCGTTTCCTGCAGGGCCACGAGATGTTCGGTGCGATCTTCGTCGACGCGCGTTACGGGAAGATTCCCGGCACGCTGCCGCTGGCCACCGTACACCTGGAAAACACCCGCTCGCCGGACATCGTGGTCAGCTACGACTTCGATACGGAAGCGACGGTGCAGGGATTCAAGGGCACCGAGTACACCAGCATGTCCAACGAGCGCGGCATGCACGGCAGCTTCAGCCCCATCGACGTGCACAACCTGCTGTTGGCCAGCGGGCCGGATTTCCACAAGGGCCTGCGCAGCGAACTGCCCAGCGGCAATGTCGACCTCGCACCCACGCTGGCCGCCGTGCTGGGCGTGAAACTGGGCAGTCCGGACGGGCGCGTCCTGCGCGAGGCGCTCGAAGGGCATGAGGCCAGCCAGCTGAGTGTCCGCCCGGTGGATGTCACCACCGACACCGCGCATGGCCTGGACGTACGCCGCGTGGACGGTAGCGCGATGCAGCGCTCGGCCTATCGCTTCGTGCTGAAGACCAAGCAGCTGGACGATAACGGCAAGGTCTACACGTATTTCGACCAGGCCAAGGCCGAGCACCTGCCCTGACCGCCCGCGTTTCTGCTAGCGTGCCGACCGCACTCCCGATTCCACACGGACCTTTCCGATGCTCAAGTCCCTCGCACTGGCCACGCTCTCGGCCGCCCTGCTCGCCGGCTGCACCACGGCGCAGAAAGCCGATACCGTCACGCCCCGTTCCGGCAGCGTCGCGAACGGTTCGACGCTGGATCTGGCGATCCTCGAAACCACCGACATCCATTCGAACATTCTTTCGTACGACTACTACAAGCAGAAGAACGATCCCAGCTTCGGCTACGAGCGCCTGGCCACGTTGATCCGGCAGGCGCGCAAGGAGTTCCCGAACACCGTGCTGTTCGACAGCGGCGATACCATCCAGGGCTCGGTGCTGGCCGACTACCAGGCGATGGTCAAGCCGGTGGGCTGCGACACGGAGCTGGGCATCTACGCGGCCATGGACGCGATCGGCTACGACGGCGGAACGGCCGGCAACCACGAATTCAACTACGGCCTGCCCTTCCTCGCGCAGGTGACCAACACGCCGATGAACGTGGATGGGGTGAAGCCCACGGCGTGCGCTGGTCCGAAGTTTCCGCTGGTGCTTTCCAACGTCTACAGCGCTCGCGACAAGCAGCCGATCTTCAAGCCGTGGACGATCGTGAGCAAGACGGTCGAGGTGAAAACCGCCGACGGCAAGACCGTGCCAACCACCTTGCGCATCGGCATCATCGGTTTCACCCCGCCGCCCATCCTCGACTGGGACAAGCGCAATCTGCAGGGCAAGGTCACCGTCGACGGCGTGGTGGAAGCCGCGCAGCGGTACATGCCGGAGGTGCTGGCACAGAAGCCCGACCTGGTCGTCGCCATCCTGCATGGCGGCCTCAACACCGCGCCGTACACGCCGCAGATGGAGAACGGCGGCTGGTACCTCGCCGGCGTTCCCGGTATCGACGCGTTGCTGCTCGGCCATTCGCATACCGAATTCCCGGGGCCGCGCTACATGGGCATGAAGGACGTGGACGCGAAGCGCGGCATCGTGCGCGGTGTGCCCGCCGTCATGGGTGGCTTCTTCGGCAAGGACCTGGGCATCATCAACATGACGCTCACACGCGAGAACGGCCGCTGGGTGGTGCAGAAGGACAAGAGTCACAGCCAGGTCCGGCCGATCTGCCCGAAGAAGAACGAGTGCGTGCCCGTCGATCCCACCATCGCACCCATCGTGGCGCCAGCTCACGAGGCCGCGGTGGCTTACGTCAACACGCCGATCGGCGCCACCGACCACGACCTGACCAGCTACTTCGCCGACGAAGGCAACATGAGCGCGCTGGCGGTGGTCAACGCCGCGCAGGCCGACTACGCCCGCGACGAGATCGCCCGCGCGCATCCGGAACTGAAGGACATACCGGTGATCTCGGCGGCCTCCGCCTTCCGTACCGGCTTCGGTGGCCCCGACGACTACACGGACGTGCCGAAGGGCCCGATGACGATCCGCAACGCGGCCGATCTGTACTTCTATCCGAACACGCTGGCGGCGGTGAAGATCGACGGCGCGGCGGTGAAGGCGTGGCTGGAAAAATCGGCCACGCGTTTCAACCGCATCGATCCGACGAAGGAAGACGAGCAGACGCTCACGGGTAAGCTGGTGCCGTACAACTTCGACCAGATGCAGGGTGGCATCACCTACACCATCGACATCACCCAGCCGGAAGGGCAACGCATCGGCGACCTGCGCTACAAGGGCAAGCCGATCCGCGCCGACCAGTCCTTCATCGTCGTGACCAACAGCTATCGCGCCAACGGTGGCGGCGAGTTCCCGGGCATGAACGGCGAGTCCGTGGTGCTGAACGCGCCCGACGGCAACCGCGAGGTGGTGATCCGCTGGATCCAGGCGAAGAAGACGATCACCGGCAAGGAAGTCGATCCTCGCTCGTGGCACTTCGTGCGCGTCAAGACGAAGGGTCCGGTGACCTTCACCGCCGCGTCCGGCAAGCAGGACATCGCGGCGGCACAGGGCCTGGCGATCACGCAGGTGCACGACAACGGCGACGGCACGGCGGTGTACGCGCTGGACCTGTCGAAGCGCTGAAGGTGCGTGCCTCGGTTTCCACCCGCCATCATGGCGGGTGGAAACCCGATTCAAACCGCTTGACAGCCGCTATCACGCGGGCATAACGTCGGGCTCATGTCTTCCCTTGCGCCCGCGCTGCGTTTCCTTACGGCCTCCACGGCCGGCACGCGTGCGTCCGTGACCACCACCGCGACTACCATCACTACGACCATTACCATGGTCGGAGGATCGGAGTTCGCGCGCGCCTAGTTCTTGTCGCTGCCGGCCCCGACCTCCCGCAGGACGGGACCGGCGCCGGAACTTCCAGCCGACACCCTCCCTCCTGATGTGACCAAGGGCCTCTTACCGGAGGCTTCGATCGTGTCCATCGCTGTCGCGTTACCCCGCTCACCCTTACGTGCCGCGCCCGTACGCGCCGCCGTCCAGCCCCTCGTCGTGCATGTGGGCGTCGTCGGACCCGGCAAGGTCGGCAGCGCACTGCTGAACCAGCTGCGCGGCGCCGCACCGCGCCTGCGTCGCGACTTCAACCTGGAGCTCAGCCTGCGCGGCGTCAGCGACAGCCGCCACATGTGGCTGGATTGCGACGACGACGCCCTCAACGCGCGGCAGCACGGCGCGCAGACCTGGCGCCCGGTGGAGCTGGACGAATTCGCGGCCTATGTCGCCGGCGACGGCAGCCATGTGGCCATCCTGGCCGACTGTAGTGCCAGCGACCGGGTGGCGGATCACTACGCCGGCTGGCTGGGTGCCGGCATCCATGTGGTCACGCCCAACAAGCGCGCGGCCAGTGGCCCGCTGGAACGCTGGCGACAGATCGGCGCCGCGGCCGAGGCCAGTGGCGCCCACCTGTATTACGAGGGCACGGTGGGCGCCGGCCTGCCGGTGGTGCAGACGCTGCGCGACATGATCGACACGGGCGACGAGCTGGCCGCCGTCGAGGGCATGCTATCCGGCACGCTGGCCTGGCTGTTCAACCGGTTCGACGGCTCCGTGCCGTTCTCGACGCTGGTGCGCGAGGCGCATGCCATGGGCTATACGGAGCCCGATCCGCGCGACGACCTGTCCGGCATGGACGTGGCACGCAAGGTCGTCATCCTCGCTCGCGAGGCCGGCCTGGCGCTGTCGCTGGAGGATGTGGCCGTGCGCAGTCTGATTCCCGCGGAGCTGGCCGAGGCCTCCCGCGAGGCCTTCATGGACCAACTGGCCCTGATGGATGCCCCGATGGCCACGCTGCTGGCCGATGCGCGGTCGGCAGGCGGCGTGCTGCGCCATGTCGCCCGGCTGGACGGCGGTCGCGCCAGCGTCGGCGTGCAGGTGGTCGAGGCCGACCACGCCTTCGCCCATTCGAAGCTGACCGACAACGTGCTGCGTTTCGCCACGCGCCGTTACTGCGACAATGCGCTGGTCGTCCAGGGACCGGGTGCCGGTCCCGAAGTCACGGCCGCCGCGGTATTCACGGACCTGCTGCGCGTGGCCGGCGCCATGGGAGTAAAACGGTGCGCATGTTGAACGAAGATTCCTTGCCCCTGGCCCGCGCGGATGTCGCGGTGGCGGAGGCCTATGCCAGTGTCGGCAATGTCGGCATCGGCTTCGATATCCTGGGCCACAGCGTAGCCGGCGCGGGCGATCGCGCCGAGGTGCGCCGCATCGCCGAGCGCGAGGTGCGCATCGCCGCCATCCATGGCGTGGTCACCGACCTGCCGCTGGCCGCCGCGGACAACACCGCCGGCGCCGCGTTGCTGTCCATGATGCACGCCCTTTCCCTGCCCTTCGGTTTCGAGCTCACGCTGTACAAGGGCATTGCGCTGGGCTCGGGTATGGGCGGATCGGCCGCATCGTGTGTCGCCGCGTTGGTCGCCGCGAACGCCCTGCTGGACGAGCCGCTGCCGCGCGAGGCGCTCTATCCGTTCGCGCTGGACGGCGAGGTGGTGGCCAGCGGCAGCCGACACGGCGACAACCTGGGGCCGATGCTGTTGGGCGGCCTGGTGCTGTCCACCCACACACGCCTGGTGCGCATTCCCGTGCCGGCGGCATGGCACTGCGCGCTGGTGCATCCGCATGTGGTGCTGGAAACGCGCCGGGCGCGCGCCGCACTGGCCGGGCACTACGCCCTGGGCGAGTTCGTCGCGCAGAGCGCCCACCTGGCCCTGGTGCTGGCGGGCTGCTATCGCGGCGATGCCGCCCTCGTTCGTGAAGGCCTGTCCGATGTGCTGGTCGAGCCGCGCCGCGCGCCGCTGATTCCTGGTTTTGCGCAGGTCAAGCAGGCTGCCCTGGACCACGGCGCCCTCGGCGCCAGCATCTCCGGCGCCGGCCCCAGCGTGTTCGGCTGGTTCGAGGATCGCGCCTCGGCGCAGGCCGCGGCGCAGTCCATGCACGCGGCTTTCGCCGCCGCCGGCCACGACAGCGATCTGCTGGTGGCGCCGGTGGACGGCCCCGCGGCGAGGGTGCTGTGACCATGCGCTACGTCAGCACGCGCGGCGGTGCCGCGCCCGTCAGCCTAAGCGATGCGATCGCGGCAGGCATCGCACCGGATGGCGGACTGTACGTCCCGGAAGCCATGCCCACGGTGTCGCCGCCACCTCGCGGGGGCACGCTGGCCGATACCGCGTCGTGGATGCTGCGACCGTTCTTCGCGGGCGATCCGCTGGAAGCAGCGCTACCCGCCATTTGCGCCGATGCCTTCGCCTCTCCTGCGCCACGCCGGGCGTTGCCGATCGACGGCGCACACGTGCTGGAGCTGTTCCATGGACCGACTGCCGCCTTCAAGGATTTCGGCGCACGGTTCCTTGCCGCCTGCCTCAGTCGCCTGCGTCGCGAGGGCGACAGCCCCCTGACCATCCTGGTCGCCACGTCGGGCGATACCGGCGCGGCCGTGGGTGCCGCATTCCACAACCTGCCGGGCGTGCGCGTCGCCATCCTCTATCCGGACAACCGCGTCTCGCCGCGCCAGGCCCATCAGCTGGGCAGCTTCGGCGGCAACGTGCGCGCGCTGCGTGTCGAAGGCAGTTTCGACGATTGCCAGCGACTGGTGAAAGCCGCGCTGGGCGATCCTGCCCTGCAGGCAGACGTGCCGATGTCCTCCGCCAACAGCATCAGCCTGGGCCGGTTACTGCCGCAGATGGCGTACTTCGGCCATGCGGCCATCCATGCGGACGAACCGATGAACACCATCGTGCCCACCGGCAACCTCGGCAACGCCGTGGCCGCGTTGTGGGCTCGCCGGATCGGGCTGCCCCTGGGCGATGTGGTGTTCGCCTGCAACGCCAACGACACCCTGCCGGCCTTCTTCGGCGGCCAGCCGTATCGTCCGCGCGATGCCGTGCCGACCATCGCCAATGCCATGGACGTGGGCGCGCCCAGCAACTTCGAGCGCCTGACCCACCTGTTCGGCGGCGAAGACGCGGCGCGGGTCCAGGGCCATGCCGAGGGCGTCGATGATGCCCAGATCCGCGACGTGATCCGCCGGCATGCCGCCAACGACGGCGAGGTGTTCTGTCCGCACACGGCCACCGCCATGCGCGTGTTCGAACGCCTGCGCCTGGCGGGCGATGGTCGCGCATGGACCTTGGCCGCCACCGCGCACCCCGCCAAATTCGAGAGCGTGGTCGAACCCCTGATCGGTCGTCTCGTCGCCGTGCCCGAGGCCCTGGACGCCATGCTGGCGCGGGAAGCCCACGCCGACCCGCTGGTTGCAGACAGCCGCCTGTTCGCCGACTGGCTGCGCCAATGGGCGCACGGGTAACGCAGGGCACACCCATAACCCAGGCGCGGCGAGGCACCGCGGCCCCGCGACACCGCGGCACCGCGGCACCGCGGCACCGAGGGTAGGAGCGCACGCACGTGCGCGAACCCTCAGCCTTACACTGAGGCGAATGAAGCCACCCGCCAGACCATGCGAGCGCTTCCGTGCATCCGGCGTGCGCTTTTCGGACGCACGGAAACGCTCGCATGGTTGGGGGGGGACGGCATCGATCGCCTTTGCCGTGGTGAGGGTTCGCGCACGTGCGTGCGCTCCTACGCCCTTACCGTGCGGATCCGTCACCCGTACGGATCCGCACCGTAGATATCCGCCCACCCGTACGTGTCAGGGTGCGGGGTCGTCCAGCAGCGCCCTGATCGATTCGCCTGCACGGGTCACGGCGCCCAGTGCGCCGGTGGACGACGACGCCGGCAGGGTCTGGGTCGCGCGACGAAGAAGCGAATCCAGTCGCCCCTCGGGGTCGTAACGGCCCTGGCGATCGATCGAGGTGCCATCGGCTCCACGCGCCGCCTGGAGCGTGCCGTCCGCGGCGTAGACCAGCGTCACCGCATCGTCGAGTATGACCACCCGGTCGTCGCTGACCACGAAACTGGACGTACCGAGGGTGGACGTCGCCCGCACATGCCGGCCGTCCGCTTCCGGGGTGACGGTCCAACGGACCGTTTGCTCGCCCTCGGTCACCTCGCGCACGGCCAGTTCGCCCTTGTCGAAGGTGTCGACGATGGCCAGCCGGGGAGCGCGGGCGGACGGATACCCGCCCGCCTGGCAATACACGGGAAATGGACCACCCAGATCGATGCTGCGGTTGGCGTAAGGGCCCAGCGGCATGCCGAACGCGATCTGGTAGAGGGAAAAGCCCGCCGGGCAGGAGTACACGCCGGGGCCACCGTCTTCGAAGCGCATCCACTCGGCGTCGCCCCCGGGACGATCGTGCAGGTACTGGTAGATGTAGTCGTAGCCCGAGTCGGTGGTACGAACCACCAGCAACTGGCATTGCAGGTAGCCGCTGTTGTCGCAGTCCTGCCACATGGCGCGCATCGAGGCTTCGGCCGGGTCGCGGTAATACTGGCCTGCGGCGCGGTACTCGGCGAAAGGCGGCGGTGCGTCGTCCGCCTGGGCCAGGGGAGAGATCGCGAGGAAAGTGCATGCCGTGAGCCGCGCCATGCTGCGCGCTCCGACCGTCCGTTGCTTGGTCATGGAATCATCCTTTGGGGAGACATCGTAGGAACGTGGCCATTCTGGTAGGCGGAAATCCGCACGGTCAATGCGGACCATGCGATGCCCGTCACACTCCGAAAAGTTGTCCGTTTTTCTCATTTTCGAGGGCATACCACTTCGTCTCAGGCCGCAGTCCCACGGGCTCGGACGCAACGGACCACAGCCACGGGCGTCTAGCCGTCCAAACATCCGCGCAAGAATGTTTCATCCGAAAGTGTTGACAGGGCGATCCGAACTGGCATACGTTCGATCGCATGACGCAGCGCACCACCCATGGCCGCTTTGACCTGTCCCGCCTCCCGGCGGTAGACGGCAAGCTGCGTCTCGGTGGCGGCCTCCTTCTCCTTAGCCTTGTACTTATTACCTGCGGAGGTGCGGGCTGAGGGCAAGTGTCCAGGTGAACTAAGCAAAACAACCTGAAGACTCCTGAAGAACCCCGCACCCGGCAACGGATGCGGGGTTTTTTATTGCCCCCGACCCGCCTCTTCCACGAGCGGAGCCAGACATGAATCCAGCAACCCAGGGCAGCAACGACACCGTCGAGAGCGACGTAGGCGACCGCGTGCGCATCTTCGACACCACCCTGCGCGACGGCGAGCAAGCCCCCGGCTTCTCGATGGATCGGCGCGCGAAGCTGCGCATGGCGCATGCCCTGGAAGAGCTTGGCGTGGACATCGTCGAGGCCGGTTTCCCCCAGGCCTCGCCCGACGATTTCGCCGCCGTGGCCGAGATCGCCCGCGCACTGAAGGCAACCACCGTGGCCGCGCTGGCACGATGCCAGGCGGGCGATATCGACAGCGCGGGCCGTGCCCTGGAAGGCGCGAACCATGGCCGCATCCACCTGTTCCTGTCGACCAGCCCGCTGCACCGCGAATACAAGCTGGGCAAGAGCAAGCAGGAGGTGATCGATATCGCCGCCGCGGCGATTCATCGGGCGAAGGCGATGGCCCACGAGGTGGAGTTCTCAGCCGAGGATGCCTTGCGCACCGAACCGGAATACCTGGCAGAGATCTTTTCGGTGGCTGCCGAGGCAGGCGCCACCATCCTCAACGCACCGGACACCGTGGGCTATGTGACGCCGGACGAAATCACCCGGATGTTCACCTACCTGCGCCAGAACGTGAGAAACGCAGACAAAGTGGTGTTTTCGACGCACTGCCACGACGACCTCGGCCTGGCCGTCGCCAACTCGCTGGCCGCCGTCGCCGCGGGTGCCCGGCAGGTGGAATGCACCATCAACGGCATCGGCGAGCGCGCAGGCAACGCGGCCATGGAAGAGATCGTGATGGCACTGCACACGCGCCGGCCGCTGTTCCAGGTCGACACCGGCATTGTCACCCGTCACTTCTATCCCACCTCGCGGCTGCTGGCCGAAGTCACCGGCCAGGCAGTTCCCCGCAACAAGGCCATCGTCGGCGACAACGCCTTCGCGCATGAATCGGGCATCCACCAGCACGGCATGATCCGGCACCGCGGCACCTACGAAATCATGCGGCCGCAGGATGTCGGCGCGAAGACGTCGCTGGTGCTGGGCAAGCACTCCGGCCGCCATGCGCTGCGCCAGCGCCTGGAAGAGCTGGATTACCGCATGGACGAAGCGACGCTCGATGCCGTCTTCGACCGGTTCAAGGTGCTGGCGGATCGCCAGCGCTCCGTGACCAACGACGACCTCACCACCCTGATGACCACTCCCCCCGCACCCACCCCCACCCAGGCCGCGTGTGTCGCGGTCGAGTCCTGAGGAGGACCCATGGAAGCCCCGAAACATCTCTGGCACAACGGCCGTATCGCATCCTGGCAGGACGCCACGGTGCACGTCGGTGCCCACGCACTGCATTACGGCTCCTCGGTGTTCGAAGGTATCCGTGTGTATGCCACGCCAGAGGGTCCACGCTACTTCCGCCTGGAAGAACACACCGAGCGCCTGTTCCACTCGGCACGCGTGTACGACCTGATCGTTCCCTACGATGCCGCCACCATCAATCAGGCCTGTCGCGAGGTCATTACCGCCAATGGGCTGGAATCGGCCTACGTGCGTCCCATCGTGTTCCGTAGCGGCTTCACCTTCAGCCTGGCGCCGTCGCTGGATACCAAGGTGGACGTCTCGATCATCGCGCTGCCCTGGGGTGCCTACCATGGCACCGACGCACTGGAAAAAGGCGTGGACGTCTGTGTTTCCTCGTGGAACCGGGCCGCGCCGAACACCTACCCCAGTGGCGCGAAAGCCGGTGGCAATTACCTCAACAGCCAGCTGATCGCGCGCGAGGCGATCAACGGCGGCTTCGCCGAAGGCATCGCCCTGGGCACGGACGGCTTGCTGAGCGAAGGCGCCGGGGAAAACCTGTTCATCGTGCGCAAGGGCGTGATCTACACGCCGCCGGCGGCGTCCTCCATCCTGTGCGGCATCACCCGCGATTCCGTCCTGACGCTGGCCCGCGAGCGCGGATTCGACGTGGTCGAGCAGTCGCTGCCACGCGAGATGCTCTACTTTGCCGACGAAGTGTTCATGACCGGCACCGCCGCGGAAATCACCGCCGTGCGCTCCGTCGATCGCAAACCGGTCGGCAGCGGCCATCCCGGTCCGGTCACCCGCCAGTTGCAGGCCGATTTCTTCGGCCTGTTCGACGGCCGCACCGACGATCGCTGGGGCTGGTTGTCGGCCGTGACCGAAACCGAGCACGGGAGGGTCGCCGCATGAGCGCCCGCACCCTGTTCGACAAGCTGTGGGACAGCCATCAGGTAAAAGCCGAGACGGCCAGCACGCCCGGCGTGCTCTACATCGACCTGCACCTGGTGCACGAGGTGACCTCGCCGCAGGCCTTCGACGAACTGCGCTCGCGCGGGCTGAAGGTGCGTCGCCCCGATCGCACGCTGGCCACGCTGGACCATTCCACGCCGACGCTGCCGGCCGATGCCGACGGCAAACGTCCTTACTACACCAAGGAGGCCGAAGCGCAGGTCGCGAAGCTGGAGTCCAACGTACGCGAGTTCGGTATCGACCTGATGGGCTGGGACAGTCCCCAGCGCGGCATCGTCCACGTGGCGGGGCCCGAGGTGGGGGCGACCCAGCCGGGCATGACCATCGTCTGCGGCGACAGCCACACCGCCACGCATGGTGCCTTCGGCGCGCTGGCCTTCGGCATCGGTACCACCGAGGTGGGCCATGTGCTGGCTACGCAGTGCTTGCTGCAGCGCAAGCCGAAGTCGTTCGCCATCCGTGTGGACGGCGCCCTGCAGCGCGGCGTCACCGCGAAGGACCTGATCCTGCACGTGATCGGCACGATCGGCATCGGCGGCGGCACCGGCTACGTGCTGGAGTACACCGGCGAGGCGATCCGCGCTCTGTCGATGGAAGAGCGCATGACGGTGTGCAACATGTCGATCGAGGCCGGCGCGCGCGCCGGCCTGATCGCCCCTGACGAGACCACGTTCGCCTGGCTGAAGGACCGCGAGCGCGTGCCGAAGGGCGACGCCTGGGACCGCGCGGTTGCCGCGTGGCGCGACCTGCCCACCGACGAAGGCGCCACCTACGATCGCGAAGTGCGTATCGACGCCTCGGCGATCCAGCCGTCGGTCACTTACGGTACGCACCCGGGCATGGTGGTGCCGATCCACGGCAATGTTCCCGCCGCCGCGGATGCGATGGAACAGCGCGCGCTCGACTACATGCAGGTCACCGCCGGCAAGCCGATGTGGGGCGAGAAGGTCGACGTGGTGTTCGTGGGCAGCTGCACCAACGGTCGCCTGTCCGACCTGCGCGCGGCAGCGGGACTGCTGCGCGGTCGCAAGGTCGCGGAAGGCGTGCGCATGCTGGTGGTGCCCGGTTCCGAGCAGGTACGTCGGGATGCCGAGCGCGAGGGCCTGGACGAGGTGTTCCGTGCCGCCGGCGCCGAGTGGCGCGAATCCGGCTGCTCGATGTGCATCGCCATGAACGGCGACCTCGCCCAGCCGGGCCAGCTCGTCGTCGCCACCAGCAACCGTAACTTCGAGGGACGCCAGGGCAAGGGCGCCCGCACTGTCCTCGCCAGCCCCCTGGTCGCGGCCGCCTCCGCCATCGCCGGCCATGTGGCCGATCCCCGCGATTACATGACCCAGGAAGTTGCCGCATGAGCCAGACCAGCCGACCGCTCGCCTACGTGCATTCGCGCACGGCGGTGTTGCGCAACGAAAACATCGATACGGACCGGATCATTCCGGCGCGATTCCTCACCACGACCGAACGCACTGGACTGGGCAAGCACTGCTTCCAGGACTGGCGTTACGCCGCCGACGGCAGCGACGACCCGGCGTTCCCCCTGAACCAGCCGGAAGCACGTGGCTGCGCGATCCTGGTCGCCGGTCACAACTTCGGCTGCGGCTCGTCGCGCGAGCACGCCCCCTGGGCGCTGCTGGACTACGGCATCCAGGCGGTGATCTCCAGCGAGATCGCGGACATCTTCCGTGGCAACTCGCTGAAGAACGGCCTGCTGGCCATCGTCGTCGGCGCCGCCGAGCACCGCTGGCTGCTGGACAACCCCGGCGTCGAACTGCGGATCGATATCGCCGAGGGCACCATCGCGCTGCCCGACGGCGGCATCACCCGTTTCGACCTGGACGCCTTCTCGCGTCACTGCCTGCTCAACGGCGTCGACCAGATGGGCTTCCTTCTGCAGCACGAGGCGGATATCGCCACCTTCGAAACCCACCGGGAGAAAGCCGCATGAAGGCGTCCATCGTCGTACTGCCGGGCGACGGCATCGGCCCGGAAGTGGCCGCCGCCGGCGTGGCCGTGCTGACCGCCATCGCCGATCGTTTCGGCCATGCATTCACCTTTACCGAGCATGCCATCGGCGGCGATGCGATCGATCGCTTCGGCGATCCGCTGCCGCCCGCCACGCGCGAGGCACTGCTCGCCGCCGACGCCATCCTGCTGGGCGCCGTGGGCGGCCCGAAGTGGTCGGATCCGAACGCGGCCGTGCGCCCGGAACAGGGCCTGCTGGCCATGCGCAAGCTGCTGGGTGTGTTCGCCAACGTGCGTCCGCTGAAGCTGCATCCGCGCACCGCCGCACTGTCGCCCCTGAAACCGGAGCGCACCAAGGGCGTGGACCTGGTGTTCATCCGCGAACTCACCGGCGGCATCTATTTCGGTGCGAAGACGCGCAGCGAGACGGACGCCACGGACGAATGCCGCTACAGCGTGGTGGAGATCGAACGCGTGGTGCGCCATGCATTCGAGCTGGCCCGCACCCGGCGTCGCAAGGTCACCTCGGTGGACAAGGCCAACGTGCTGGAAACCTCGCGGCTGTGGCGTTCGGTGACCACCCGCGTGGCCGCCGATTACCCCGACGTGGCGCTGGAACACCAGCTGGTGGATTCGATGGCCATGCACCTGCTGACCCGACCCGCCGACTACGACGTGATCGTGACCGAGAACATGTTCGGCGACATCCTGACCGACGAGGCCTCGGTGCTGGCCGGCTCGCTGGGCCTGTCACCGTCGGCGTCGCTGGGTGGCCCGGGCGCCGGCGTCTATGAGCCGATCCACGGTTCCGCGCCCGACATCGCCGGGCAGTCGCTGGCCAATCCCCTGGGCACCATCCTCTCCACCGCGATGCTGTTGCGCCACTCGCTCGGCCTGCCTGCCGAGGCCGCCGTGGTGGAAGCCGCGGTGGACCACGTGCTCGAGCACGCCAACCTCACCCGCGACCTGGGCGGCAGCGCAAGCACGCACGACGTAACCCGCGCTGTCCTGGATGCCTGTCATACCGAAGCGGAGGCCCTGTGAACACCAAGAAGATCCCCATCCGCACGCTGCGCAGCGACGCGATAAAGACCGGTCCGGACCGGGCCCCGGCGCGTGCCATGCTGCGCGCCACCGGCCTGGACGACGAGGCCATCGCACGGCCGATGGTGGCCATCGTGCACAGCTGGTCCAACGTCTCTCCGTGCAACCTCAACCTGCGCGACCTCGCCGAGGCGGCTGCGGACGGCGTGCGCGCGGCGGGCGGCACGCCGGTGGAGTTCAACACCATCGCGGTCACGGACGGCATCGCCATGGGCACGAGCGGCATGCGCTCGTCGCTGGTCAGCCGCGAGATCATCACCGACTCCATCGAGTTGGCGGTGGACGGCCATTGCCTGGATGCCATGGTGGTGCTGTGCGGCTGCGACAAGACGATCCCCGCCGCGGCCATGGCCCTGGCGCGGCTCAACATACCCGGCGTGGCGCTGTACGGCGGCAGCATCGACCACGGCACGCACAACGGCTGCCCGATCACCGTGCAGCAGGTGTTCGAGGCGGTGGGCGCGCACGGCGCGGGCAAGATCGACGACGCGGAACTGGATGACGTGGAACGCCACGCCTGTCCCGGTGCCGGTGCGTGCGGTGGCCAGTACACCGCCAACACGATGGCGATGGTGCTGACCACGCTCGGGCTGTCCCCGGTGGGACTGAACGACATTCCGGCGACGCACCCGGCCAAGCGCGACGCCGCGTTCCGTTGCGGCGAACTGGCCATGGCGTGCCTGGAAGCCGACCGCAAGCCGCGCGACATCATGACCCGCGCCGCCTTCGACAACGCCGCGCGCATGGTTGCCGGCACGGCGGGCTCCACCAATGCCGTGCTGCACCTGCTGGCCATGGCCAACGAAGCGCGCGTGCCGCTGTCCATCGAGGACTTCGAGCCCGCCTCGGTGCACACCCCGGTGATCGCCGACCTCATGCCCGGCGGCCGGTTCAGTGCGGTGGAACTCACCGCGGCCGGCGGCACCACCATCGTCGCCCGCGAACTGCGCAAGGGCGGCATGCTGGTCGATACGCCCACCGTCACCGGACGCAGCCTGTTCACCGAATTGGACGCAGCGCCCGCGGCGACGGAAGGACAGCAGGTGGTGCGCCCGGTCGATGCGCCGTTCAAACCGCGCGGCGGTTACAGCATCCTCTACGGCAACCTGTCGCCGGAGGGCTGCATCCTCAAGCTGGCCGGCCACGGTCGCACCAGCCACGCCGGCCCGGCACGTGTCTTCGAAAGCGAGGAAGACGCTTTCGCAGCCGTCAAGGCAGGCCGTATCCGCGCCGGCGATGTCATGGTCATCCGCAACGAAGGTCCGGCCGGCGGCCCGGGCATGCGGGAGATGCTCGCGGTCACCGCCGCACTGATCGGCCGCGGCCTGGGTAACGACGTGGCGCTGATCACCGACGGCCGCTTCAGCGGCGCCACCCACGGCTTCATGGTCGGTCACATCGCGCCCGAAGCCGCACGCGGCGGCCCCATCGGCCTGATCCGCGAGGGCGATGCCATCTTCATCGACGCCGCCAGTCGCGAACTGCGTACCGACGCGGACCTGGCCTCCCGCCGTGCCACGTGGCGACCGGGACCGCCGAAGGTCGTGCGCGGCGTGCTCGCCAAATACGCGCGCCTGGTCGGCTCCGCCGCCGAAGGCGCCGTGACGCAGGCCTTCGACGATGCGCCCGCCACGGCCGCCGCCGAACCCGCGCGCCGTGAATTCGCCGAAGCGGACTGCACGCAGGAACTGATTGGCAACTGATCCACCTTTCCTTCTTTTTCCGAACATCCACCTGGAGACACCCCGTGACCGACAAGCAAGCCACCACCGCCCCGCTGCAGAATGCCCGTATCGCCGTGCTCGGCTACGGTAGCCAGGGCCGTGCGCACGCGCTCAACCTGAAGGACTCCGGCCTCGACGTCGTGGTCGGCCTGCGTCCGGGTGGCCCGTCGTGGAACCGTGCGTATACCGATGGCTTTGCTGTCGCCGAGCCCGCCGAGGCCGTGCGCGACGCCGACCTGGTCGCCGTGCTCACCCCGGACATGACCCAGCCGGGCATCTACAAGGACGCGATCGAGGCCAACATGAAACCCGGCGCGGCGCTGCTGTTCGCCCACGGCTTCAACATCCACTTCGGTCAGATCCAGCCGCGCAAGGACATCGATGTGGTGCTGGTCGCGCCCAAGGGCCCCGGCGCGCTGGTCCGTCGCGAATACGAAATCGGCCGCGGCGTGCCTTGCCTGTACGCCGTGCACCAGGATGCCACCGGCCATGCCACGGAACGTGCCACGGCCTACGCCGCCGGTATCGGTGGTGCGCGCGCCATGCTGATCGAAACCGACTTCAAGGAAGAGACCGAGACCGACCTGTTCGGTGAGCAGGCCGTGCTGTGTGGCGGCGCCTCCGAGCTGGTGCTCAAGGGCTTCGAAACGCTGACCGAGGCGGGTTACCGGCCGGAGATCGCCTACTACGAGGTGATGCACGAACTGAAGCTGATCGTCGACCTGTTCTACGAGGGCGGCATCGCCCGCATGCTCGAATTCGTTTCCGAGACCGCGCAGTACGGCGACTACACCCGCGGCCCGCGCGTGATCGACGACAGCACCAAGCAGCGCATGAAGGAGGTGCTTAAGGATATCCAGGACGGCACGTTCGCCCGCGAGTGGACGGCCGAATATCAGGCCGGCCTGCCCAACTACAAGGCGTTCAAGCAGCGCGACCTGGACCACCCGATCGAGAAGGTCGGCGCGCAGCTGCGTGCCCGCATGCCCTGGCTGCAGGCCAACCAGCCGCAGCCGGCCAAGGCCGCCGAATGATCCCTATCCCCACATGATCCCTTTCCTCCACACGATCCCTTTCCCCCACATGTAGGAGCGCACGATGTGCGCGAACCCTCAGACGGTACTCGGCGAAGGATGCATGGCGCTTGCACCGGGCCGGCTGTCCGATCTTACGGAGCGGCGGTTGGCTGTAGGGGAGTCTAAAAACGCTCCCAAGGATGCCGTGCATGGCTTCATTCGCCACAGGCAAGCCTGAGGGTTCGCGCACAGCGTGCGCTCCTACGGGGTTCGCGCACGACGTGCGCTCCTACCATCACCTCATTAAAGGAATCTCCGACACCGTGAACGCGCAACTGGATACCGTCGGCGCACCGCGCCGCGTCACCTCGAACCACCCGCTGGCCGGCCAGACCATGACCGGCGCCGATATCGTCGTGCAGGTACTTGCCGACGAGGGTCTCGACGTACTCTTCGGTTACTCCGGCGGCGCCATCCTTCCCGTTTACGACGCCGTGTTCCGCTACAACGCGCTGCATACCCGCGACGACGGCAACGAACCGATGCCGCTGATCGTTCCCGCCAACGAGCAGGGTGCGTGTTTCATGGCCGCCGGCTACGCAAGGGCCTCTGGCCGTGTCGGTGTCGCGCTGGTGACTTCCGGTCCCGGCGCCACCAACGCGGTGACGCCCGTGCGTGACTGCATGGCCGATTCCGTTCCCGTCGTGGTCGTCTGCGGCCAGGTACCCACCGCGGCCATCGGCACCGATGCCTTCCAGGAAGCCCCCATCAGCACCATCATGGGTGCCTGCGCCAAACACGTGTTTCTCGTGACCGACCCCTCCACACTGGAGGCCACACTTCGCACGGCGTTCCACATCGCCCGCAGCGGCCGCCCCGGCCCCGTGGTGGTCGATATCCCCAAGGATGTCCAGAACGCACCACTGACATTCGAGGGCAGCCGCGAACTGGCTGTGCGCGGTTACCGGTCGCGCCTGCATGCCGTGGAGTCCGCGACCATCGACGACGCCCACTGCGCCGCCTTCTTCGATCGCCTGGCCCGCGCGAAGCGTCCCTTGATCTACGCCGGTGGCGGTGTCGTCGCCGCCAGCGCCTCGGCGGTGCTCCGCGAGTTCGCGCATGCCTTCGGCATGCCCGTGGTCACTACGCTCATGGGCATCGGCGGCTTCGACACCACCGACCCCATGGCCCTGCACATGCTCGGCATGCACGGCACCGCATACGCCAACTACGCGATGGACGACAGCGACTTCGTCTTCGCGTTGGGCGCACGCTTCGACGACCGCGTGGTCGGCGTGCCGGCCCGCTTCGCGCCGAGTGCACGCACCATCGCGCAGATCGACATCGACCCGGCCGAGATCGGCAAGGTGAAAGCCGTGGACTGGCACCACGTCGGTACGATGAATGCATCACTGCAACGCTTGTTGGATTACGGCAAACGCATTGGCTTCACGCCGGACCTCACCGACTGGCACGCCCATGTGGCGGCACTGAAGACCACCCACGCCATGGACTTCTGCCGCGACAGCGACAGCATCCAGCCGTGTGCGGTCATCCAGGCGATCAACCGCATCACCGATGGCCGCGCGATCATCAGCACCGGCGTGGGACAACACCAGATGTGGGCCGCGCAGTATTTCGATTTCCGCGAGCCGCGCCGCTGGCTGACCTCCGGCTCCATGGGCACGATGGGCTTCGGCCTGCCCGCCGCCATCGGCGCCCAGTTCGCACGACGCGATCTCACCGTGATCGACATCGACGGCGATGCCAGCATCCGCATGAACATCGGCGAGATGGAAACCGTCACCACGTATGGCCTGCCGGTGAAGGTGGTGGTGCTGAACAACAGCGGCGATGGCATGGTGCGCCAGTGGCAGAAACTGTTCTTCAAGGGTCGCTTCTCCGCGTCGGACAAGAGCCTGCACAAGAAGGATTTCGTACGCGCCGCCCAGGCCGACGGTTTCGAATGGGCGCAGCGCCTCGACGATCCCGCCGCCATCGAGGCGACGATTGCCGATTTCCTGGCTTTCGACGGCCCAGCCTTCCTCGAGGTGGTGATCGATGCGGATGCGGGTGTCTACCCGATGGTCGGCCCAGGAGCCACCTATGCCGAGATGATCACCGGCGACTGGATCGCCAGCCGTACGGCACCGACGAGCACCACCGCCGAACCCACAGGAATGTTCTGACCATGCGCCACCTGATCTCCATGCTGCTGCAGAACGAAGCCGGCGCCCTGGCGCGCGTGGCCGGGCTGTTCGCGTCGCGTGGTTACAACATCGAATCGCTCACCGTTGCCGCCACGCACGACGTGGATGCCTCGCGACTCACCCTGGTGATCTTCGGCGACGACGAGGTGATCGAGCAGATCATCAAGCAATCGGCCAAGCTGATCGACGTGCTCGAGATTGCTGAACTGACCCGACGCGACTATGTGGAACGGGAGCTGCTGGTGGCGCGCGTCGAGGCAGACGATGCCGCCACCGACCTCTGCCTGGCCCGATTTGGCGGGCGCCTGCTGCAGCGTGCGGCGGGGCAGTCGGTGGTGGAATACACCGGCCGCGCCGAGGAAGTGGACGTGTTCCTCGATGCCCTGCGCCAGGCCGGCGAGATCGTCGACCACGCACGCAGCGGCATCGCGGCGCTGGAGCGGCCGGTGGCGCTGGCTTGACACGCCATCGGCACTACCAGACCTTGTAAACCCGCCCCGTCTCGCGACCTTCCACCGAACGCGAAAACGCACGTGCGGCACTGGCGGCGCTGACCGGCTCGAAGCCACGGAAGAAGGGGCCGTACGCTTCCATGGCTTCCGTCAGCACGCTCGGGCTCACCGCGTTGATCCGGATACCGCGGGGCAGTTCGATCGCCGCGCCGCGCACGTAGCCTTCCACCGCGCCGTTGACCATGCTGGCGCAGGCACCGGCGAGGATCGGTTGCTCGGTCAGGATGCCGGTGATGAGCGTGAACGACCCGCCGTCGCCGAGCGAGGCGACTCCGGAGCGGACCAGGCGCACCTGGCCCAGCAGCTTGTCATTCAGACCTTCGAGGTACTTCGCCTCGGTCAGTTCGTCGAGCGGTGCGAAAGGCACCTTTCCGGCCGCGCAGACCACCGCGTCGAGTGGGCCGGCTTCGCGGTACATCGCCTCCACGCTCGCGCCGTCGCGCAGGTCCACGCGCAGGTCGCCGCTGGTGCGGCCGGCCGTCACGATATCGTGGCGGGCGCCCAGCTCCGCCGCGACGGCCCGGCCCAGGGTGCCGCCGGCACCGACGATGAGGATCTTCATGGTTTGCTCCTTGGAGGTTGCAGACCGCGCAGGGTACTCTCGGCGCCATGAATCGTCGCGCCGCCCTTTCGCTGCCGCCGCCCATGGCCGATACCTCGGCGCTCGGTCGTGAGCAGGACCTACTCGGCCTGTCGGACGAGCCGTCCATCCATTACCTGGAACACGGTTCGCGCAGCCGGCTGATCCGCTGGCATTACCATCCCGCGTACGAACTGCACCTCATCGTCTCGACGGAAGGCACAGCCTATGTCGGCGATTACGAGGGCCGCTTCTCGCCCTATACGCTGATGCTCACCGGCCCCAACGTGCCGCACAACTGGGTGACGGACGCGGACTGCGAGCCCACCGCACTGCGCGACCGCGTGATCCTTTTCTCAGAGGCGTTCGTGCGCCGGTTCACCGAGTTTTTCCCGTCGGCACGTCACGTGAAGTCGTTGCTTCTGGAAGAAGCCCGCTACGGCATACGTTTCTCGCCCGAGCTGGGGCGGCAACTGGAACCGTTGTTCCGCCGTGTGTCCGATCACCCGGGCCTGCGCCGCGTGGCCAGCTTCTTCGAGATGGTAGAGGCGCTGTCCGAGGATGCGACGCGCTGCCCGCTCAGCAGTCGTCCGTTCCAGGCGTCGGCGGACCCGGGGCAGTCGATGAAGCTGCACCGCGCCGTCGCCTTCATCGACCGGCACTACGCCGGCGATGTATCGCTCAAGGCCGTGGCCGGTCGGCTGGACATGTCGGAGTCGGCCTTCTCGCGATTCTTCCACCAGCACACCGGGTACCGCTTCATCGACTACGTGAACCAGACGCGCGTGCAGCACGCGTGCGAGAAGTTATCGGGCTCCGCGGTGTCGATCACCGACATCTGCTACGAGGTCGGTTTCAGCAACCTCTCCAATTTCAATCGCCGTTTCCTCGCCCTGACCGGCATGACGCCGCGTGACTATCGCATGCGACATCGCGAGGCGAGCGCCGAGGCGTGATGTGGCGGCGCATCATGTGCCGGCCCAGACACGTGCGTCCGCACCCTCCATTTGCGTACTTTATTGACTCTGGCAGCACATGCTGCAATGCGTCATTACTGCGTTTTGTGCCGGCACTTTCGGCCGCTAGAACTAACGATATGCGCAAGAAAGTATGTATTTTCATCGGAAACCGACACCTGACGTATTGGTGAGCCGCACGCCATAGAACCTATAAACGCACATCCGTTTCGTACGCGCCGCCCTACGACGTCGCGCCGGGACATGCCACCCAGGGAGGCACGATGAGCGATTACCGGAACCGGCTCGGCACCCTCGCCGTCTCGGCGCTGTTCGCGGCGGCAGCGGCACCTGTCGCCCTCGCGGACACCACGCTGACCATCGGCACCGTCAACAACGCCGACATGGTGCGCATGCAGGCGCTGTCGCCGGAGTACGAGCGCCAGCATCCCGGCGTGCACCTCAACTGGGTGGTGCTGGAAGAGAACACCCTGCGCCAGCGGCTTACCACCGACATCGCTACCCACGGTGGCCAGTTCGACGTGATCACCATCGGCGCGTACGAGGCGCCGCTGTGGGGCAAGCAGCAGTGGCTGAAGCCGCTGGACAACCTGCCCGCCGATTACGACGGCAACGACCTGATGAAGAACGTGCGCGAACAGCTGACGGTGGACAACCACCTGTACGCGGTGCCGTTCTACGCCGAGGCCAGCATCACCTACTTCCGCACCGACCTGTTCGCCAAGGCCAACCTGACCATGCCGGCCGAGCCGACCTGGGCGCAGGTGAAGGGGTTTGCGCAGAAGCTGCACGATCCGGCCAACGGCGTTTATGGCATCTGCCTTCGCGGCAAGGCCGGCTGGGGCGAGAACATGGCCCTGCTGGGCACCATCGTCAACAGCTACGGCGGACGCTGGTTCGACGAGCAGTGGCACCCGCAGATCGACACACCGGAATGGCACCAGGCCGTTAACTTCTATGTCGACCTGCTGAAGAACTACGGGCCGCCCGGCCCGTCCGACAACGGATTCAACGAGAACCTGGCCCTGTTCGCCGCGGGCAAGTGCGCCATGTGGGTCGATGCCAGCGTCGGCGGCGGCACCGTCACCGATCCGAAGGAAAGCAAGGTGGTCGGCAAGGTGGGCTTCGCGCGCTCGCCGCACCAGCTCACCGATCGCGGCTCGTCGTGGTTGTGGGTGTGGTCGCTGGCCATCCCGGCCAGCTCGCGCCAGACCGACGCCGCACGTGACTTCATCCTCTGGGCCACGTCCAGGCCCTACCTGAAGATGGTCGCCGACAAGTACGGCGAGCAGGCCACGCCACCCGGCACGCGTGAATCGACCTACGCCAACGCCGCCTACATCGCGGCCGCGCCCTTCGCGAAAGTGACCTACGACTCGCTCAAGGCCGTCGACCCGGCGCATCCGACGCTCAAGCCCGTGCCTTACAAGGGCATCCAGATCGTGTCGATCCCCGAGTTCCAGGCCGTCGCCACCCTGGTCGGCCGGCAGATCGCCGGCGCTCTGGCCGGCCGAGGGAACGTGGACGACCTGCTGCACACGGCACAGGACGCGGTAAGCCGCACCATGAAACGCGCCGGCTACTACGACAACAAGCCCGTCATCCAGAAGGAGTCGCCGTAATGAGCGCGCGTATCCGCAAACGTCCGGAGCGACTGCTCGCGCAGCCCGCCATCATCATGCTGCTGGCCTGGATGATCGTGCCGCTGGCGATGACGCTGTATTTCTCCACGCAGTACTACAACCTGCTTTACCCGGGAAAGTCCGCCTTCGTGGGCCTGGAGAATTTCGCCTACTTCTTCGCCTATCCCAGCTTCTGGACGTCGATCCTCAACACGATCCTGCTGGTGGGCAGCGTGCTGGTGGTCACCGTGGTCGGCGGCGTGCTGATATCCGTACTGGTGGACGAGACGTTCCCCGGCCAGGGCATCGTGCGCATGCTGCTGATCTCGCCGTTCTTCATCATGCCGACCGTGGCCGCGCTGGTCTGGAAGAACCTGATGATGAACCCGGTGTCCGGCTTCCTCGCCTGGGTATGGAAGCTGTTCGGTGCCACGCCGGTGAACTGGTTCGCCGACTGGCCGTTGCTGTCGGTCATCGTCGTGGTGTCGTGGGAATGGCTGCCGTTCGCCATCCTGATCTTCGTCACCGCGCTGCAATCGCTGGACCGTGAACAGATGGAAGCGGCCCGGATGGACGGCGCGCGTGGCCTGGCCATCTTCCGCTACCTCACCCTGCCCCATCTCGCCCGCCCCATCGCCGTGGTGGTGATGGTGGAGGCCATCTTCCTGCTCAACATCTTCGCCGAGATCTTCGTCACCACCAACGGTGGCCCAGGCGATGCGACCACCAACATCCCGTACCTGGTCTACACGCAGGCCTTGCTGGAGTTCGACGTGGGTGCGGCGTCCGCTGGCGGACTGGTCGCGGTGGTGCTGGCCAACATCATGGCGGTGGTGCTGATCCGCCTGATCGGCAAATCGTTGACCGAGAAGGCGTGAGGAGACAGCCATGGCCAAGACCCACCGTAACCCGCTCGCCCGCACGCTGCGCATCGTCGCCTCGTGGATCGTCGCCCTCATCGTGTTCTTTCCCATCCTGTGGATGGTGCTGACCAGCTTCAAGTCCGAGCTGGATGCCTTCAGCATGCCGCCGCACTTCCTGTTCGCGCCCACGCTGGAAAACTACGAACAGATCCTCGCACGCGCCAACTACCTGCACTACGCGTGGAACTCCATCGTCACCGCCGGCGGGGCCACGCTGCTGGGCATGATCGTGGCCGTGCCGGCCGCCTATGCCTTCGCCTACCACCCGACGGCGAAGACCAAGAGCGTGCTGCTGTGGATGCTCTCGACCAAGATGCTGCCGAGCGTGGGCGTGCTGGTGCCGATCTACCTGATCTGCCGCGACCTGAACATGCTCGACTCCAAGGCCGCGCTGATCGTCATCTTCGCGCTGATCAACCTGCCGATCATGGTGTGGATGATCTACACCTACTTCCGCGACATTCCCTACGACATCCTGGAAGCCGCGCGCATGGACGGCGCCAGCACGACGCAGACGATGTTCCGGGTGCTGATTCCCGTGAGCCGCGGCGGCCTGGCCTCCACGGCGCTGCTGTGCCTGATCCTCTCGTGGAACGAGGCGTTCTGGTCGCTCAACCTCACTACCACCAGCGCCGCACCACTGACGGCACTGGTGGCCTCGTTCTCCAGTCCCGAGGGGCTGTTCTGGGCAAAGTTGTCCGCCGTGTCCACCCTGGCCTGCGCACCCATCCTGGTGCTGGGCTGGCTGTCGCAGCGCCAGCTCGTCCGCGGTCTCACCTTCGGCGCAGTCAAATAGGAGTCGCCCATGTCCCGTCTGGAAATCCGTCAGCTGCGCAAGTCGTTCGAAGGCGTCGATGTCATCAAGGGTATCGACCTGGTGGTGGAGGATCGCGAGTTCTGCGTGTTCCTCGGGCCTTCCGGTTGCGGCAAGTCCACCACGTTGCGCCTCATCGCCGGGCTGGAAGAGGCCGACGACGGGCAGATCCTGCTCGACAGCGACGACATCACCGATAAGCCAGTGGACAAGCGCGACCTCGCCATGGTGTTCCAGAGTTACGCGCTGTATCCGCACATGAGTGTGCGCGAGAACATGTCGTTCGCGCTGAAGCTGGCGAAGATGGACCAGCGCGCCATCGACGAGAAAGTGGCACGGGCGACGAAGATCCTTGCGCTGGAGCCCTATCTCGATCGCAAGCCCTCCGCGTTGTCCGGCGGGCAGCGCCAGCGCGTCGCCATCGGCCGGGCGATCACCCGCGAGCCCCGCGTGTTCTTGTTCGACGAGCCGTTGTCCAATCTCGATGCGGCCCTGCGCGCGGCGACGCGCCTGGAAATCGCACGCCTGCATACCGAGCTCAACGCGACCATGGTCTACGTCACCCACGATCAGGTGGAAGCGATGACGCTGGCCGATCGCATCGCGATCTTCAACGAAGGCCGTATCGAACAAATCGGCAAGCCGATGGCGCTCTACCACAAGCCCGTGAATCTCTTCGTCGCCGGCTTCCTCGGCATGCCGCAGATGAACTTCTTCCGTGCCACCGCGCAGGGCGGCACGTTCCGCCTGCCCGGCGGCAACGCGCTGACTGTGCCCGGCGCCGAGGCGACCGGCGAGGTCACCATCGGCATCCGCCCGGAACACCTGCGCGTGTGCGACGACGACGGCGCTGGCGACACCGTGAAAGGCATCGTGTCGGTGGTCGAACGGCTGGGCAGCGAGACCTACGCCTATGTCGATGTGCCAAACATCGGTTCGGTCACGGTGCGCGCCGAAGGCGATTTCGAGCGCCGTGCGGGACGCGAGATCTGCATCCGGCTGGACCCGACCCACGCGCATGTGTTCGACGCCACCGGCGTCGCCATCCATCATCCGGCAAGAAACTGACCATGGCCGTCTCCCTCCACCCCGCTTCGCTCGACAGCCTTCCCCAGGGCGTCGATGCACCGTCTTACGATCGCGCGGGGATCACCGCCGGCATCGCGCACATCGGCGTCGGCGCGTTTCACCGCGCGCACCTGGCGATGTACACCCATCACACGCTGTCCGATCCGGCCATGCATGCATGGGGCATCCTCGGCATCAACCTGCTGGAACATGATCGTCCGCTCGCCGAGGCACTCAAGGCGCAACAGGGCCTCTACTCCGTCAGTGAGTTCGATCCACGTGGCGAGCGCCGCACCCACGTGGTCGGCGCCATGGTCGAGTACCTCTATGCGCCCGACGACGGCGCTCGGGTGCTCGAACGCCTGGCCGACCCGGCCATCCGTATCGTCTCGCTGACGATCACCGAAGGCGGTTACCTGATCGACGAGCACGGCACGTTCCGCCTCGACGACGACACGGTCGCCCACGATCTCGCCCATCCGGACACGCCCCGCGGCGTGTTCGGCTTCCTCGTCGGCGCCCTGGCAAAACGCCGCGCGGCCGGCGTAGCCGCCTTCACCGTCATGTCCTGCGACAACCTGCGCCACAACGGTGCACAGGCGAAGAAAGCCGTGCTCGCCTTCGCGCGGGCCCGCTCACCGGAACTGGCGGCGTGGATCGACCGCGAGGTGGATTTTCCCAACGGCATGGTCGATCGCATCACTCCCGCGACCACCCCGTCGGTGCGTGACGAGCTCAATGCGGCCACCGGCCTCGACGACCGCGCGCCGGTGGTCTGCGAGGATTTCATCCAGTGGGTGCTGGAAGACCGCTTCCGCCAGGGGCGCCCGGCGTGGGAGAACCACGGGGTGCAGATCGTGGATGACGTGTCCGCTTACGAAGACGCGAAGATCCGCCTGCTCAACGGCTCGCACCAGATGCTGTCGTACCCGGCCTTCCTCTCGGGGCATCGCCGCGTCGACGTGGCCGTCAAGGACCCGCTGTTCAATGCCTACCTCACCGATTTCCTCGACGAGGACGCCGGCACCTGGCTGACATCACTGCCCGGCATGGACCTGGGACCCTACAAGATGAAACTGCTGGACCGTTTCAGCAACGCGTCCATCGCCGACCAGCTCGACCGCCTGTGCCTGGACGGCGGATCGAAGATCCCCGGCTTCCTCGGCCCCACCATCACGGCCTGCCTGGAGAACGGCAAGGACGCGCGCCGCCTGGCCTTCGCGCTGGCGGCGTTCGACCGGTATGTCCGCGTCGGCAAGGACGATAACGGCGAGGGCTACCCCCTTCGCGAGCCCAACGCCATGCGCCTGGTGCAGCCGATGATCGACAGCGGCTCGAAGGACACCCTGATCGAGAGCGTCGAACTGGTGGGGCCGCTGCCCGCGCGGGATGAGCGTTTCCGTCGCCAATACGACATCTACGTGGACGCGCTGGCGCAGCAAGGGGTGCGCCGTACCCTGGAGCAGCTGGACGCCCTCGTCGACTGAGGGTTCATGGCGCACTCTCGGTGGCTTCACTTCGCCGAACCTACGGTGGCTAGCCTTATCCGTAGCGAAGTGGAGTCCACCATGCCCTACAACCCGACCAACCCACAGCCGCCGTTCGCCGAGCCGGGCAAGAACCGTCCCGAGGACGAGATCCGCCAGCCGGGCAGCTACAAGCCCGAGCGCGATGCGGACGCCGAGCCGCCGGTAAACGACGATCCGATCGAACCGCTGGAACGTTGACGATACCGAGGCGCCGTGAGGCGCCTTTTTTGGGTCTTCGCGCATGACCCAGGCGCTTGCCGAAGCCGAAGCCCAAACCAGAGCCAGAGCCAGAGCCGCGGTGGCTCGCATGGTGCCGCGATGAGGAGCTGGGTGGTCACACTCTGCGCTCGAGCAGCGGCCGCAAGCGGCCGAACTCGCTCAGAGCGTAACCACCCAGCTCCTCTGCAACGACAGAGGCCATCTGTGGGGAGAGCAAAACGTCAGCGACCTCGTACGTTACGGTCCCGCCCTGGATATTCGGAGTCGGGCGAGTCTGCGAGCGTCTCTCTTCCGGCCCGACGCCTCCTCCCCGATATCGCACGAGCAGCGGCTTTAAACCCAATTACCACGCCACCCTCCCGCGGTTAGGCGTGAACAGCCTTTTTCCGTTTGTGATCGCTAGACTTCTCTTATGAGCCCTTCCTCCAAGAAACCCACGGCGCGACGTAAGGCATCGCCTGGCATGCGGCCCGCGAGCAGTCCCACACCCGCGCCCGCCGCGCGCCCCGCGGATGCCTCCACCACCGCCGAGCGCGTACTGGCCTTCCTGCTCAAGGGCCTGCCCCCGGCACGCCGCGAGAAAGTCCACGCCTACCTCGTACTCACACGCATGGATCGGCCCATCGGCGCCCTGCTGCTGCTGTGGCCGACCTGGTGGGCGCTGTGGCTGGCGGCCCGCGATTTCCCGCCGATCGGCTCACTGGTGATCTTCACGCTGGGCGTGTTCGCCATGCGCTCCGCCGGCTGCGCCATCAACGACTATGCCGATCGCAAGCTCGATCCGCAGGTGGCTCGCACCGCCGGGCGCCCCATCGCCAGTGGACGCGTCACGCCTCGCGAGGCGCTTTACGTGTTCGCCGGGCTGCTGGCGTTCTCGTTCGTGCTGGTGCTGTTCACCAACACGCTGACGATCCTGCTGTCGTTCGGCGGTGCCGCCCTCGCGGCGCTCTATCCCTTCACCAAGCGCTACACCAACCTGCCGCAGGTGGTGCTCGGCGCGGCGTTCGGCTGGTCGATCCCGATGGCGTTCGCCGCCGTGACGCATAGCGTGCCGCCCGTGGCCTGGCTGCTGTTCATCGGCAACATCCTCTGGTCGGTGATCTACGACACCGAGTACGCCATGGTGGATCGCGAGGAAGACATCAAGGCGGGGGCGAAGTCCACGGCGATCCTGTTCGCCGACGCGGACCTCGTCATCATCGGCATCCTCATGGGCACGTTCCTGCTGGCCATGCTGCTGGTCGGCACGCGATCGGGGCTGGGCTGGCCGTACTGGCTGGGCCTGGCGGTGACCACCGGCCTGTTCGCCTGGCAGCAGTGGACCATGCGCCATCGCGAGCGGCAGGCCTGCCTTACCGCGTTCCGCCAGAACAACTGGGTCGGCCTCGCGCTGTGGGTGGGCATCGTGCTGGCGCTGGCCCTACGCGGGTAAGGGCGTTCGCGCCAGCGCCCAGACATCCACCCGGGCCACACCGGCGTCGGTCAATGTGCGCACGCATTCGCCAAGGGTGGCGCCGGTGGTCATGACATCGTCGACCAGGGCGACATGGCGCTGGGACGGCACGCGCCTTACATGGAACGCACCGCGGATGTTCGCCGCACGCGCGGCCGCATCGAGGTCGGTCTGCGGCCGGGTCTTCTTCACCCGTTGCAGGACGTCATGTCGCACGGGTATGGAAAGCCGACGACCCAGATGACGCGCCAGCTCCATCGCCTGGTTATAGCCGCGCGAGCGCAGGCGTGAACGATGCAGCGGCATGGGCAACAGCAGATCGGGCGTCGTCGGCGGGCATCCGGTGTCGAGCCAGCATTGCGACAGGACGCGTCCGGCGACGAGGCTGCCTGCGAACTTGAAGCGGCGCTCCAGTTCGTCCAGCGGCCAGGTGTAGACGAAGGGCACCCAAAGGTCCGCCCAGGGGCGATCCCCCTGCAGGCAGGTGGCGCAGGCCGGAACGGAGGTGGGGAGGGGCTGTGCGCAGCGCCCGCAGCAACTGTCGTTGCGCACCAGGCCGGCATGACAGGCCCGGCAGAGCGCGCGCCCGGTCTCGCTTGGCGCCTCGCAGACCAGGCAGCGCGGCGCCAGCAGGAAGCGGGGCATCGCGCTCAGCCAAGGTAGGAAACGGGACGCGTCCATGCGTCGGCGGGCGGGTCAGTCGCGACGGCGGAACATGGCCGCGTCGACGATGGACCACAGGTGGATGATCCAGCCGAGCCAGATGATCCAGAGGACCGCGGCCAGCACGAACATGATCAACGCCTTGAAGACGCGGCCCTGGACGAGCTGGCCCAGGCCGGGAATGAAGAAACTGCAGATAGCGGCAAGGACGTTGCCGCCGCTGCCTTGACCGGTGCTCATGGGAAGGCCTCCTGTAGGAATGACACCATGGTAGGCGGGTTGCGTGAGGTTGGGTTGAAAGCGCCTCCCCGCCGTTAAGCTGCGGCTTGGCCCGGGTCACCGTCAACTTTACACAGGCCGCCCTGGTTGACAGTAGGGGCAGGCCTTTCCACACTGCGCGCCTTCGCCCCTGGAAGCTACGCCATGACCGCAGCCCTTCGCCACGACTGGTCCCGCGACGAGGTCGAGCACCTCTTCGCCCTGCCCTTCAACGACCTGTTGTTCCAGGCCCAGGGCGTACACCGCCAGTACCACGATCCCAACGCGGTGCAGGTGTCCACCCTGCTGTCGATCAAGACCGGCGGCTGCCCGGAGGATTGCGCCTACTGCCCCCAGGCCGCCCGCTACGCCACGGGGGTGAAGGCCGAGAAGCTGATGAGCGTCGAGGCCGTGGTTGCCCGAGCGCAGGCCGCCAAGGATGCCGGCGCCAGCCGCTTCTGCATGGGCGCCGCCTGGCGCTCACCGAAAGACCGCGATGTGGCCAAGGTGGCCGAGATCGTCGGCGCGGTGAAGGCGCTGGGGCTGCAGACCTGCGCCACGCTGGGCATGCTCAGCCAGCCGCAGGCGCAGACGCTGAAGGCCGCCGGGCTGGATTTCTACAACCACAACCTGGATACCTCCCCGGACTATTACGGCGAGATCATCCACACGCGTGAGTACCAGGATCGCCTGGACACCCTGGAGAACGTGCGCCATGCCGGCATGAAGACCTGCTGTGGCGGCATCGTGGGAATGGGCGAATCGCGCGCACAGCGGGCCGGCCTGCTGATGACGCTGGCCAACCTGCCCGAGCATCCGGAGTCGGTGCCCATCAACCGCCTGGTCCAGGTGCCCGGCACGCCGCTGGCCGGCACCGAGGCGCTGGACCCGTTCGAGTTCGTGCGCAGCATCGCCGTGGCGCGCATCCTCATGCCCGCATCGGTGGTGCGCCTGTCGGCGGGACGCGAGTCGATGGACGACGCGCTCCAGGCACTGTGCTTTGCCGCCGGCGCCAACTCGATCTTCTACGGCGAAAAACTGCTGACCACAGGCAATCCGGACGTGGAACACGACCGCCGCCTGTTCGAGCGCCTCGGCCTGAAGCCTATGGAGGTGGATATCGAGCCCGGCACGGTACACGCGGACATCGTCGAACGCGCCGACGCGGCGTGAGCCAGCCGCAGCTCCTCGTTCGCCTGGAAGCCGCCCGCGCGGCGCGCGAGCAGGCGGGCCTGCTGCGGCGCACGCGCACCTGCGAGGTGCGCGGCGGCTCGCGACGGCTCGTCGACGGACGCGTGCTGGACGACTTCTGCGGCAACGATTACCTCGGCCTGGCCGGGCACCGCGATTTGGTCACCGCCATGCACCGCAGTGCCCTCGCCGAGGGCGTCGGCACCGGAGCCGCCCATCTGGTCTCGGGCCATCGGGGCGAGCACGCGGCGTTGGAGGAAGAGCTGGCCGACTGGACCGGCCGCGAACGCGCCGCGCTGTTTTCCACCGGGGTCATGGCCAACCTGGGGGCGTTACAGGCGCTGCTCGGCGCGGGAGCGATGCCTTCGCCCGGCAAGCCCACCGCCCTCTGCGTGCAGGACCGGCTCAACCACGCCAGCCTGCTGGATGGCGCCCTCCTCGCCGGGGCGGACCTGCGGCGATACGCGCACGGTGATGCGGCATCCGCCGGACGTCAGCTCGACGCCTGTCCCGGGCTGCCGGCATTGCTGGCGACCGATGGCGTGTTCAGCATGGATGGCGACGTCGCGCCGCTGGCAGATCTGGCGCAGGCCTGCAGGGAGCGTGGCGCCACGCTGTATGTCGACGACGCGCACGGCCTGGGCGTGCTCGGTCCCGAGGGTGCCGGCTCCGTCGCCGCCGCGGGCCTGGACGCCAACGACGTGCCGGTGCTGATGGGCACGCTGGGCAAGGCCCTGGGCAGCGCCGGGGCGTTCGTGGCCGGCAAGGCCGAGATCGTCGAGGGCATCGTGCAGTTCGCCCGCTCCTACATCTACACGACGGCCATGCCGGCGGCGCTGGCAGCGTCCACGCGTGCCGCCCTGCGCCTGGTACGACAGGACCCCGAAGGCCGACGGGCGCGACTGGAAGACAACGTCGCCCGGTTTCGTGAGGGGGCCCGTCAGCTGGGCTTGCCGGTGATGCCGTCGCGCACCGCGATCCAGCCCCTGCTGATCGGCGGCGCCGGCGACGCCATGGCCGCCGCGGCCGCGCTGGAAGCCGCGGGCTTCCTGGTGGTGGCGATCCGTCCGCCGACCGTGGCCGCGGGTGCCGCCCGCCTGCGCATCACGATGTCGGCAACCCATACGCCTTCCCGCATCGACGCCCTGCTGGATGCCCTGGCGGCGCTGCCCCGCGCGCGGGAAGACGTGGCCGTATAATGGACGGCCGCACGTCCCCTGCCATGCCCATGTCGATCCTCAATATCTCCGCCTACAAGTTCGTCGCCCTCGACGATACGGCGGCATTGCGCGCGCGCTTCGTCGAACGCTGCGACGCGCTCGCGCTGAAGGGAACGATCCTGCTGGCGCCGGAAGGCATCAACCTGTTCCTGGCCGCGCCGCGCGACGCCATCGACCGCTTCCTCGCCTGGTTGCGCGAGGACACCCGCTTCGCGGACATCGTGCCGAAGGAAAGCCTTTCCGATGCCCTGCCTTTCAGCCGCATGCGCGTGCGCCTGAAGAAGGAAATCATCACCATGCGCGCGCCGGCTATACGCCCCGAAGCCGGGCGGGCGCCGCACGTCATGCCCGCCGACCTGCGCCGCTGGCTCGACCAGGGCCATGACGACGACGGACGTGACGTGCTGCTGCTGGACACGCGCAACGATTACGAAGTGGCGGCGGGCACGTTCGAGAACACGATCGACTACGGTATTGCCAGTTTCACCGCCTTCCCCGCGGCCGTGGCCGCGGATCGCGCCCGCTTCGAAGGCAAGACGGTGGTGTCCTTCTGCACCGGCGGCATCCGCTGCGAGAAAGCCGCGATCCACATGGCCGGCATCGGCATCGAGCATGTCTACCAGTTGGAAGGCGGCATCCTGAATTATTTCGAGAAGGTCGGTGGCGCCCACTGGCGTGGCGACTGCTTCGTGTTCGACGACCGCGGCGCGGTGGACCCGACCCTGGCACCGAGCACACCGGCGTGACCGGCCTGCATATCGAGACCCGCGGAAGCGGCCCCACGCCCCTGGTGATGATCCACGGCTGGGCCATGCACGGCGGCATCATGGCGCCCCTCGCCGAGGCACTGGAAGATCGCTTCACGATGTATATCGTGGACCTTCCCGGCCATGGCTACTCCCGCGACGCCGACATCCCACTGCAACCGCTGGCGTGCGCACGCGCCATTGCCGGGGCCACGCCGCCGGCCACCTGGCTGGGCTGGTCGCTGGGCGGCCTGATCGCCGTCACAGCGGCCCTGGAGTTGCCGGCACACGTACGCACCGTGGTGCCGATGTGCTCGGCACCGTGTTTCGTGCGCAGCGACGACTGGCCCTACGGCAACGATGCCGGCATGGTCCGGAAACTCGCCTCGGACCTGGATGCCGACTACCGCGCGACGGTCGAACGCTTCATCGCCCTGGAAGCCATGGGCAGTCCGGACCCGAAGGCGGAAGCACGGCGCCTCAAGGACGAAGCCTTCTCGCGGGGCGAACCCGACCCACGCGTCCTCGGCGAGGGCCTGCGCGTGCTCGAGGCCACCGACCTGCGAGCACACTTGCCCGACATGCTGCCGCCCAGTCTATGGATCGCGGGTCGCCGCGATCGCATCGTCCATCCCGAGGCGATGCGCTGGTGCGCGGAAGCCGCCGGCGGCCAGTTCATCGAGATCGCCCACGCGGGGCATGCCCCCTTCATTGGTCATGCCGCCGCCGTGGCGGAGGCCCTCACGCACTTCACCGACGCGAATCCATGAGCGACTTCCACTTCGATCGACGCCAGGTGCGCCGCAACTTCGGCCGTGCCGCGGGCACCTACGAAAAGCACGATGCCCTGCAGCGCGAAGTGCAGGCCACCCTGGTCGACCGGTTGGAGATGTACGAAGCGACGCCGAACATCGTGCTCGATGTCGGCGCGGGCACCGGCCGCGGCAGCGCCGCCCTGAAGAAGCGCTATCCGAAGGCGCAGGTGATCGCGATCGACCTGGCGCTGCCGATGCTGAAACAGGCGCGCCAGCATACGGGCTGGCTGAAGCCCTTCGGCCGCGTGGTCGCAGACGCGTATACCCTGCCCGTGCCTGACCACAGTGTCGATATCCTGTTTTCCAACCTCTGCTTCCAGTGGTGCGAGGACCTGACGCGACTGTTCGCCGAGTGCGCGCGCGTGCTGAAGCCCGGCGGCCTGCTCACCTTCTCCACCTTCGGGCCGGACACCCTCGGCGAGTTGCGCGCCGCATGGGCGGCGGCGGACGAGCATGCCCATGTCGCCCGCTTCCTCGACATGCACGATGTCGGCGATGCGATGCTGGCGCAGGGCCTGAAGGACCCGGTGCTGTTCGCCGAGCGTTACACGCTGACCTATCCGACGCCGCGTGCGGTCCTCGACGAACTCAAGGGACTGGGCGCGAACAACGCCGACGCCGACCGCGTGCGCGGCCTCACCGGCAAACAGCATTACCGGCGCATGATCGATGCCTACGAGGGCATGCGCAGCGACGGCGTTATTCCATCCACCTGGGAAGTGGTGAGCGCCCATGCCTGGGGCCCGCCCGCCGGCCAGTCGCGGCGCGAAGGCAGCGGCGAGATCGCCAGCTTCCCCATCGACAACCTTCGCGGCTCCCGGCGCAAGACGCCGTTATGAACGGCAGGGACGTCGCACAAAGCGGCATCGCGCCGGATCAACGATAGCGCGGGCAGTCGACCAGATGATCGTTGACCAGGCCGGCGGACTGCATGAGCGCGTAGCAGATCGCCGTGCCGGCAAAGCGGAAACCGCGCTCGCGCAATGCGGCGCTCATCCGGTCAGATACCTCGCTGCGCACCGGCACGTCGTTAAAACGATGCCACGCATTGACGCAGGGCACGCCGCCGACGAAAGCCCAGAGGTAGGCGCACAGTGAGCCGCTTTCCTCGATGATCCGCACGCTGGCGCGCGCATTGCCGCGAACCGAGGCCAGCTTGAGGCGGTGCCGAATGACACCGCGATCTGCCGCGACGGCTGCCATCTCGGTATCGTTCATCGCGGCGACGCGGGCAATGTCGAAGCCATGGAACACGCGCCGATAGTGCTCGCGCTTGCTCAGCACCAGTCGAAGGCCCAGCCCCGCCTGCGCACCGTGCAGAGTCAACCGCTCGAAAAGGCGACTGTCGTCATGCACCGGGACGCCCCACTCGGTGTCGTGATACTCCCGCTCGACATCGCTTCGCTCGGCCCAGTCGCACCGCATGGCCCCACCTCACGCTTCTCCGGACGAAGCGCCAGCATACGGAGACGAGCGGGCCGGCCGATGTCCGCGCCGCCTGTCACCCGCTGTGCGAAAGACAGCGGCATGACTTCCGTCGGCTGCCTATAGAAGCACGGGGCGTTTCCGTCAGTGTGTCGGTGTCACAGGCGGATACGCGGGTCTACCAGGGCAACGCATCCAGGTCGACATTGCCGCCGCTGAGCACCACGCCGATGTGGCGTCCGACGAAACGCTGGCGATGGCGCAGCATCGCGGCGAGTACTGTGGCGCTGGACACTTCGATCACCAGGCGCAACTCCGCCCACAGCAGTTTCATCGCCTCCACCGCCTCGGCATCGCTGACGCGCAGCACGCCGACATCGTGCGTGCGCAGTACCTCGAGATTGGGCTCGCCGACGAGCGTGCGCAGTCCGTCGCAGACGGTGTCCGCCGTGAACGGCTCGGCCCGGCGCCCCGTTTCCAGCGAACGTGCCGTGTCGTCCGCGCCTTCGGGCTCGGCACCGAAGAGCACGATGCGCGGATCGATCGCGTGCGCGGCGACAGAGCACCCGGCGGCAAGCCCACCGCCACCGACAGGGAAGATCAAGGTATCCACACCCGGTGCCTGGCGAAGCAGCTCGGGCACAAGCGTGCCCTGCCCGGCCATGACGCGCACATCGGCATAGGGGTGGACCAGGGTCGCGCCGGTCTCCGCTTGCAGGTCGGCCGTCATCCGTTCCCGCGCGGCGGTGCTGGGTGCGCATCGATGGAGGGTGGCGCCCGCCATGCGAATGGCCTCGACCTTCGCCTTCACCGCGCCCTCGGGGACGACGACATGGGCCGCGATACCGCGCGTACGCGCTGCCATGGCCAGCGCGTTGCCGTGGTTGCCCGACGAATGCGTCACCACGCCGCGCGCCGCTTCCTCGTCGGTCAGGGACCACACGGCGTTGGTCGCACCGCGAAACTTGAACGCACCGCCGCGTTGAAGGTTCTCGCATTTGAAGACCACGGATGCGCCGAGCAGGGCGTCCAGCCGGTCGCTGCGCAGCACGGGGGTGACCAGCGCATGCGGCGCGATACGTGCGGCCGCGTCGCGCACGTCGACGAACGATGGCAGTCTCACGCGACGAATTCCACGCCGCAGGCGAAGCGGCGTTCTTCGCCCGGCGCCAGCGTGATCAGTGGCGTGCAATCGTCGCGATTGAACGCGTTGGGCATGCATTCCATCGGCTCGAGCGCCACGGACTTGCGCGCGTCGCGCTCGGCCGTGTCGGCCGTGAAAACCAGCATGACGCCACGCTCCTGCCACACCGCGATGCAGGCGCCCGTCGCGGGATCGCGCAGGCGTGTACGTGAACGGCCATCGGTGTCCCGTTGCAGGTCGGCATACGTGTGGTTCAACTCGGCGTGGCCGATCGGGCGCGCCAGACGAAAATCCAGACTGCGATCGGCCTTGTCCATGGCCTGCCAGGCCCGTGTCCCCGGCAGCGGGATGAAACCCGCGTCGGTGGCGATGATCTGCTCGGCCGGGACATGCAGCTCCCACGTCTCGATGGGGTTGTCCGACAACCGGAAGTACGGATGCCAGCCGAAGAAGGTGGGCGCGGTGGCGTCGCCGACATTTCGCGTGTGCGCGTCGACACGGAGGCCATGCTCATCGAGCGTGAAGGTCACGGCGACATCCAGCGAGAACGGATAACCGGGTTGCAGGCCAGGGCGAATGACCTGCGTGCCCAGGGTGACCGAGGCGTGGTCGTCGTCGCCACCTTCCCGCTGTACGTCGAACAGCACGCCGCGAAGGAAGCCGTGGCGGGCGGCGCGGTCTGCCCCGGTCACGCCCGGCTGCAGGTCGTAGGGCGTGCCCTCGAACGTGTAACGCGAGTCGTCGATGCGGTTGGCGAACGGCGTCATGATCGCGAAGCGCGACCCCTTGTGGCCGACCAGTTCGGCTTCGTCGCGGAAACCATCGGCGATGTTGCGGTGCGCGTTGCCGGCACCCGTGTCGATCGAGAGCACGGTCGCACCCCGGCGCGCGATGCGGACCTCGCGATCCGCGTCGGCATCGACCAGCACGATCAGTTCCTGGGTGCCGAGGGTGGAGCGCGTCACGGTGAAACGGGGCATGGCAGGCTTCCTTTTGGGGGATCTGGCCGCATGTTAGCCTGCCTGTCTGACCAGAATATGTGTGTGCCCTGCTATGAGCGATCGCCTGGACGCCCCCACCGCCCCCATCCGCCTCGCCGATTACCGGCCCCCTGCCTGGTCGGTCGAACACACCGCACTTTGTTTCGACCTGGGCATCGACCGCAGCGAAGTGACGGCTACGCTCGTGCTGCGCCGCCGTGCCGCCGAGCCCGTGCGGCTGGATGGCGAAGGCGTGGAACTCCTGGAAGTGTCGGTGGACGGCCGTGTGCTCCGCGAGGGTGAGTACACGCTGGCCCACGGCGTGCTCGAAGTGCCCGTCCAGGCAGACCAGTGCACGATCGGCACGCGCGTGGCCGTGCGCCCGGCGGAGAATACGGCGTTCGAAGGGTTGTACCTCTCGGGCAGTCGCGAGAAGGGCTTCCTGCTGACCCAGTGCGAGGCCGAAGGGTTCCGGCATATCACCTTCTTCCCCGATCGCCCCGACGTCCTGTCCACCTTCACGGTGGAATTGCGTGCCGACAAGGCGCGGTTCCCGGTGCTCCTCGCCGGCGGCAACCCCGACGGCTCGGGCGACCTGCCCGACGGCCGCCACTGGGCGCGCTTCGTCGACCCGCACCCGAAGCCGAGCTACCTGTTCGCCCTGGTCGCGGGCCACCTGGAACGCATCAGCCACGACTACACCACGGCGGAAGGCCGTGCGGTGGCGCTGCACATCTGGGCGGAGGCCGATGTCATCGATCGCTGCGACTACGCCATGGATTCTTTGATCCGCTGCATGCAGTGGGACGAGCGGACCTACGGGCGCAACTACGACCTTGACGTCTTCCACGTGGTCGCCACGCACGACTTCAACATGGGTGCGATGGAGAACAAGGGACTCAACATCTTCAACGCGAAATACCTGCTGGCCGACGCCGACTCGAGCACGGACGACGAATATCGCCATGTCGAGGCCGTGGTGGCCCACGAGTATTTCCACAACTGGAGCGGCAACCGGGTCACCTGCCGCGACTGGTTCCAGCTCAGCCTCAAGGAAGGCCTGACCGTCTTCCGCGAGCAGGGCTTCTCGGCCGACATGAACTCCGCGCCGCTCAAGCGCATCGAGGACGTATCGTTGCTCCGCCGGGCCCAGTTCCCGGAAGATGCCGGCCCGTTGTCGCACCCGGTGCGGCCCTCGCAGTACAGCGAAATCAACAACTTCTACACCGCCACGGTGTACGAGAAAGGCTCGGAGCTGGTCCGCATGCTGGCCGGCCACCTCGGCGCCGGCGGCTTCCGTCGCGGCATGGACCTCTACTTCGACCGCCACGACGGCCAGGCCGCCACGATCGAGGATTTCCTCACGGCGCTGGGCGAAGCCAACCACACCGACCTTTCGCCTTACCTCGCCTGGTACGGCCAAGCGGGCACACCACGACTGACCGCCGAAGGGCAGCACGACGCGGCACGGCGGCGCTACCGACTGACCTTGCGCCAGCGCACACCGGCAGGCCCCGGCCAGCCGACCAAGCAGCCGCTCCCCATACCGGTGCGGCTGTCGCTGTTCGCGCGGGACGGCAAGGCGCTGCCGTTGCGCCTCGACGGCGAGCCGGCGGCGGCCGGCATCGAGCGCACGATGGTGCTGGATGGTCCGGAACAGGTCTTCGTCTTCGAGGACATCGACGCACCTCCCGTGCCCTCGTTGCTGCGTGGTTTCTCGGCGCCGGTGATCCTGGAATGCGACTACGCGCCCGACGAGCTGGCGCTGTTGCTGCGCCACGACGCCGACGGCTTCAATCGGTGGGAAGCCGGCCAGCAGCTTGCGGGGCTGGCGTATGACGACGTCCGCGACAGCCGGCCAGGCGCTGCGGCGCTCGACGCCTGGACGACGGCGCTTGCCGACCTGTTCCACGACGCGTCGGTGGATGACGCCCTGCACGCCGAGCTGCTGACGCCGCCGGGCGAGATCGAACTGGTGGAGCGCCAGCCCGAACGCGACCCCGACCGTATCCGCGCGGTGCGCCAGGCCATGTTGCACGCGCTGGCTACCCGCATCGGGCACGACGCGTTGCACGATCGCTACCGGTCGCTGCATGCCGCCACCACGGCGGCGCTGGATGCATCCGCGCAAGCCGGCCGGCAGCTGAAGCGTCGCGTGCTCGATCTGTTGGGGCTGGTCGATCCAGGCACCGCCACGGGGCTGGCCCGCGCGCAGTACGACGCGGCGCCGGGCATGACCGATCGCCTGGCCGCGCTGACCACGCTGGCAACCCTCGATCCGATGGCTGCAGAACCCGCCCTGGCTCACTTCCGTCAGCGCTACGCGGGCAATGCGCTGGCGCTGGACAAGTGGTTTGCCGCGCAGGCCCAGCTCCCCGGGGACGGCGCGTTCGCCCTCGTGCAATCCATCGAGCACGATGCGGCGTTCACGCTGAAGAACCCGAACCGGGTGCAGTCGTTGATCGGCACGTTCGCGCGGGCCAACCCCACCGGCTTCCATCGCGCCGATGGCGCGGCCTATCGCTGGCTGGGCGACCGCCTGGTAGCGATCGATGCGCTGAACCCGCAGGTGGCGGCACGGGTGGCCACGGCTTTCAACGGCTGGAAGCGACTCGAGCCGGTGCGGCAAGAGGCTGCCCACGCCGTGATTGCCGGCCTGGCCGCACGCAAGGACCTGTCGAGGGACCTGACCGACATCCTGGCCCGCATCGCGATGGGTTAGGCGGCCGTGGAAGCGTGACCTGCGTCACAACCTGCGACAGTGAGGGTACAAGACTGACGCACTGCGTCACTCATTGCCGAAATAGAGCGCAAGTTTGACAAAAAAATCACACTCGGGGGATGTGAACGGTGTAGATTCGCCTACAACGAAGAAAGCCGCAGCTGTCAGCTACGGCCTTCGTGCCAGTCACTCGGTTTCTGGCGCCCGGCAGCACGGTCATCCTGGATTCCCCCTGTTCCTGAGACCGCCGGGCGCCAGATCTCATTCGAACCGAATGAGGCATCCTTGCCCACATCCCGCTTCCTTCTACCAGCACGCGACCAAACCCCTGCGTTCGGTCTCGGCGCGCGTATGATCGCGCAGCGTCTGCCTGGTTGAAGTGCACCTGGAAGGAAGCACGAGGCGTGCCAAAAGCCACCGAAGGCGACTGACGCTCCGGCCGGCGCAGGGGCTCCACTCGGCGTAAAATCACGGCACGTTCTGTCCGAAACTTTCCCATGCTGCATTCAGAAACCTATGACGTCATCGTGGTCGGTGGCGGACACGCCGGTACCGAGGCCGCGCTGGCTGCCGCGCGCGCCGGCGCGCGCACGCTCCTGCTCAGCCACTCGATCGAAACCATCGGCCAGATGAGCTGCAACCCGGCGATCGGCGGCATCGGCAAGGGCCACCTGGTCAAGGAAATCGACGCCCTGGGTGGCGCCATGGGCCGTGCCGCGGATCGCGCCGGTATCCAGTGGCGCACCCTCAATGCATCGAAGGGCCCCGCGGTCCGCGCCACGCGCTGCCAGGCCGATCGCGCGCTTTACCGCGCCGCGATCCGCTCGATGGTCGAAACGCAGCCCAACCTGTCGCTGTTCCAGCAGGCGGTGGACGACCTGATCCTCGTCGACGGTCGCGTGGCCGGCGTGCGCACGCAGATGGGCCTGGACTTCCATGCGCCCGCCGTCGTGCTCACGGCAGGCACCTTCCTCGCCGGCAAGATCCACATCGGCAGCGCGCAGTACGCGGGCGGGCGCGCAGGCGATCCGCCGGCCTCCACGCTGGCCGCGAAGCTGCGCGAACTGCCCGTCGCCGCCGACCGGCTTAAAACGGGTACGCCACCGCGCATCGACAGCCGAAGCATCGATTTCTCGCGGCTGGCGGAACAACCCGGCGACCAACCCATGCCACACTTTTCCTACATGGGCTCGGCCGCGGAGCACCCACGTCAGGTCAGCTGCTGGATCACGCACACCACCGAAGCGACGCACGACCTGATTCGCGGGTCACTGGATCGTTCGCCGCTGTACAGCGGGCAGATCGAAGGCGTCGGCCCACGCTATTGCCCGTCGATCGAGGACAAAGTGGTTCGCTTCGCCGACAAGACTTCCCACCAGATCTTCGTCGAGCCGGAAGGACTGGATACCTACGAAATCTATCCCAACGGCATTTCCACCTCCCTGCCGTTCGATGTGCAGTACGCCCTGGTGCGTTCGATCCCCGGCTTCGCCAACGCGCATATCACGCGCCCCGGCTACGCCATCGAATACGACTACTTCGATCCGCGCGGCCTGCATCCCTGGCTGGAAACCAAGGCCATTCCCGGCCTGTGGTTTGCCGGGCAGATCAACGGCACCACCGGTTACGAGGAAGCAGGCGCCCAGGGCCTGATCGCCGGCATGAACGCCGCGCTGGTCGTGCGGGGCGAGGCGCCCTGGTACCCGCGTCGCGACGAAGCCTACATGGGCGTGCTGATCGACGACCTGACCACCAACGGCACCATCGAGCCCTATCGCATGTTCACCTCACGGGCCGAGTACCGCCTGCACCTGCGCGAGGACAACGCCGACCTGCGCCTCACCGCGCACGGCTACGCAAAGGGCGTGGTGGCGGAGGATCGGTTCCGCCGCTTCGAGGCCAAACGCGACGCGGCCGAGCGCGAGACCGTTCGCCTGCGCGGCCTCTGGGCGGCGCCAGCCAACACGCTTGGTGCCGCCGTACAGCGTTCGCTGGGCATTGCCGTCAGCCGCGAGACCCATGCGCTGGATCTGCTGCGCCGTCCCGAGCTGGACTACGCGTCGCTGACCGGCGTGCCCGAACTGGGTCCGCCCGTGGACGATGCCGAAGTGGCGCTGCAAGTCGAGGTGCAGGCGAAATACGCCGGCTACCTGGAGCGCCAGCGTGAGGACATCGAACGCCAGCGCCGGCAGGAATCCACCAGCATTCCCGAGAGCTTCGATTACGACCGCGTCCGGGGCCTGTCGGCTGAAGTGCTGCTCAAGCTGAAGCGTGCGCTTCCCACCACCATCGGCCAGGCCTCACGCATCAGCGGCGTGACACCCGCGGCCATTTCGCTGCTGCTGGTTCACCTCAAACGCCGCGCGGCCTGACCTGCCGGGGCATCCATCTGGCATCATCGTCCCGTCAGCAAAGGCGGGATGAGCACAGCATGCAAGTGTGGATCGGACGTAACGGCGAGCGGTTCGGACCTTATACGGACGACGAAGTCCGACAGTGGCTGAGGGACGGCACCTGCCGCCCCGACGAACTCGGCTGGCACGAGGGCATGACCGACTGGCGCGCGCTCGGCGAACTCTTCCCCGATGAGCGCCCCGCCGTCGCGCCGGGCGCGGTGCCGCCTCCACCGCCGCCCTTCCTTGGCATCCACGACGCTACCGTGGAGCCCGAGCACGCCGGTTTCTGGCTGCGCCTGGGCGCCTGGGTGATCGACTACATCGTGCTCATGGTGCCGTTCACCTTCATCAGCCTCATGATGGGCATGGGCGACGTCATCACCAGCACGTTCGCCCGGATGGAGCACGACCAGGCGGCGGCCGTTGCCGCGTATGCCGAAGCCATGCGGCCGATCTCCTACGTCGTGCTGCTGGTGGGTTTTGCCTACTACGTCCTGTTCGAGAGCTCCAAGTGGCAGGCCACGCCCGGCAAGATGGCCTGCGGTATCCGCGTCACCGACACCGCCGGGCAACGGCTGACCCTGGGCCGCGCCGCCGCGCGCAACGCCGTGCGTTTGTTGAACGCGGTGACCCTGCTGGTGCCGATGGTGTTCTACGTCACCGCGGCCTTTACCCAGCGCAAGCAGGGTGTTCATGACCTGCTCGCCAGCACCTACGTGGTCATGGGCCGCGTAGGCAGGCAGCCCCGGCCGGCCCCGCAAGGCGGCGTCGACGGCAGCTTCGACGCCTGACCCGGATGCGCCGCCCGGCCCGTCGGCCGGGTGGTTCCCTGTGCTTGCTATCATCGGCGGCCCGGCCCGACGTTCCGGCCGGCTGAGCAAAGCACAGGAAAACCATGCAGAGCATCGAACAACGTATTGCCCAGGACATCGCCGCCAAGCCCGAGCAGGTGCGCGCGGCGGTGGAACTCCTCGACGGCGGCGCCACGGTGCCGTTCATCGCCCGCTACCGCAAGGAAATCACCGGCGGGCTCGACGACATCCAGCTGCGCCTCCTCGAAGAGCGCCTGCGCTACCTGCGCGAGCTGGAAGACCGCCGCGCGGCGATCCTGGACAGCATCGTCGAGCAGGGCAAGATGACCGACGCCCTGAAGGCGGACATCCTGGGCGCCGACACCAAGGCGCGCCTGGAAGATCTCTACCTGCCGTACAAGCCCAAGCGACGCACCAAGGCCCAGATCGCGCGCGAAGCCGGGCTGGAACCGCTGGCGCTCGGCCTGCGCGACGATCCCACGCAGCAGCCCGAAACCGTCGCCGCCGGCTTCGTCGATGCCGATAAGGGCGTCGCCGACGTCAAGGCCGCGCTCGACGGTGCGCGTGCCATCCTGATGGAGAGCATTGCCGAAGACGCCACCCTGGTCGGCGAACTCCGCGACTGGCTGTGGGAAAAAGGCCAGATCCGTGCCGTCGTGGTAGCCGGCAAGGAAAACGAGGGTGCCAAGTTCCGCGACTACTTCGACCACACCGAAGCCGTCTCGCGCATTCCGTCGCATCGCCTGCTCGCGCTGATGCGCGCACGCAACGAAGGCGTGCTGGAGATCGACCTCCAGCCGGGCGTCGATGCCGACCAGGGCCATGCCGAGGGCGAAGGCCGCGTGGCGGCACGCGCGGGCATCGTCAACAAGGGCCGCGCCGCCGATGCCTGGCTGCGCGAGACCGTGCGCCTCACCTGGCGCGTGAAGCTGCACCTGCACCTGACGCTGGACCTGTTCGGCCGCGTTCGCGAAGGTGCCGAGGACGAAGCGATCCGCGTGTTCGGCGACAACCTGAAAGACCTGCTGCTTGCCGCGCCGGCCGGCGCGAAGACGGTCATGGGCCTGGACCCGGGCATCCGCACCGGCTGCAAGCTGGCCATCGTGGACGCCACGGGCAAGCTGGTGGCCTACGACACCATCTACCCGCATGAGCCGCGCAACCAGTGGGACCAGTCCATCGCCCGCATCGCGCAGCTGAGCAAGCAGCACGGCGTCAACCTGATCGCCATCGGCAACGGCACCGCCTCGCGCGAGACCGACAAGCTGGCCGCCGAAGTGATGCGCAAGCACGCCGACCTCAACCTGTCCAAGGTGGTGGTCAGCGAAGCGGGGGCCTCGGTGTACTCGGCGTCCGAGCTCGCGTCGAAGGAATTCCCGGACGTGGACGTCTCCATCCGCGGCGCCGTGTCCATCGCGCGCCGCCTGCAGGATCCCCTGGCCGAACTGGTGAAGATCGAGCCCAAGGCCATCGGCGTGGGCCAGTACCAGCACGACGTGAACCAGGTGAAGCTGGCCCGCGCCCTGGACGCGCGCGTGGAGGACTGCGTGAACGCCGTGGGCGTGGACGTGAACACGGCATCCGCGCCGCTGCTGGCGCGCGTGGCGGGCCTGTCCGGCAGCGTGGCCGAGAACGTGGTGAAGCACCGCGACGCGAACGGCCCGTTCCCCAGCCGCAAGGACCTGCTCAAGGTGCCGCGCCTCGGCGACAAGGCATTCGAGCAATGTGCCGGCTTCCTGCGTATCAGTGGCGGCAGCAACCCGCTGGACGCCAGCTCCGTGCATCCCGAGGCCTACCCCGTCGTCGAGCGCATCCTCAAGCAGTGCGGCCGCGAGGTGAAGCAGGTCATCGGTGACACGTCGTTCCTGCGCAACCTCAAGGCGGAAGATTTCACCGACGCAACCTTCGGCGTGCCCACGGTGCGCGACATCCTGAAAGAGCTGGAAAAACCCGGTCGCGATCCGCGTCCCGAGTTCGTCGCGCCCAGCTTCGCCGAGGGCGTCGAAGACCTGAAAGACCTGACCGTCGGCATGGTGCTCGAGGGGCGCGTCACCAACGTGGCGGCCTTCGGTGCGTTCGTGGACATCGGCGTGCACCAGGACGGCCTGGTCCACGTGTCCGCCCTGTCGCACACCTTCGTCAAGGACCCACGCGATGCCGTGAAGGCCGGCGACGTGGTCAAGGTGAAGGTGATGGAAGTAGACCTGCCGCGTAAACGTATCGCGCTGAGCATGCGCCTGGACGACGTACCGGGCGAAGCCCGCGGCGGCCGCCCGGGGTCACGCGACGACACGGCCGGCACCGGCGGCAACCGCCGTGGCGGACAAGGCGGCGGCAACCGCAACGCGGCACCGCCCAAGCCGGCGGCCGCGCCCGCCAACAGCATCTTTGCCGATGCGTTGTCGCGCGCCCTTAAGAAATAACGCAACATACGCGCGCGCCTCTTCGGGGGCGCGCGACTCAGGGACAACCCGTACGCAAGCCCCTACCGCGGCGCAGCATGCGCTCGCGTATGGCTTCGATTACCGTAACGTTTCTCTAACGCCCCACACACGGAGTGATTCCACATGCGTATTCGTCATCTCGCCGGCGCCATCGGCGTTGCCCTCCTCGCCAGTGCCGGGGCACACGCCGACGGTTTCACGCAGGTGGTGTCCTTCGGCGACTCGCTCAGCGACAGCGGTAACGTCTCCACGCTGCTTCGCTCGCCGGTCGCGCTGCGCTTCACCACCAACCCGGGCACCGTCGCCGTGGAGAACATCGCGGCCAACTACGGCCTGACGCTCACGCCGTCGCTCAAGGGCGGCACCGACTACGCCTACGGCAATGCGCGCGCCGCCACGGTGAACCCGGTCACGGGCACGCCGCTGACCGTGCCGCCGACCTCCACGCAGATCCAGACCTACCTCGCCTCCACCGGTGGCAAGGCCGACCCGAACGCGCTCTACACGATGTGGATCGGCGCGAACGACCTGCTCGCCGCCACGGCCAACCCGGCCACGGCCCAGGTCGTCGTCGCCACCGCGGCCACCAACGAAGTCGGCCAGATCAAGGCCCTGCAGGCCGCCGGCGCGAAGACCATCGTTGTCTTCAACCTGCCCGATGTGGGCAAGACCCCGGCCGCCCTCTCCCAGGGTGCCACGGCAGCCGGCCAGATCTCGCAGCTGGCCCAGGTCTACAACGGCGTGCTGTCCGGTGGCCTGACCCAGGCCGGTCGCGGCATCGTGCCCGTCAACGCCTACGCGATCCTCAACGAAGTCATCGCCAACCCCAGCGCCTACGGCTTCACCAACGTCACCGTGCCGGCCTGCACCACGGCCTCGTCGCTGACCTGCACGCCCGCCACGCTGCGCGACCCGAATGCGGCGTCCACGTACCTGTTCGCCGACGGCATCCATCCGACCACGGCCGCCCATGCGATCCTCGGCCAGTACGCCGTGTCGATCATCAGCGCGCCGCAGAAGATCTCGCTGCTCGGTGAAGCCGGTCTCGCGTCCAACGCGGCCCATGTCCGCGCCCTGCGTGGCCAGATGATGGCCGACAACTTCGGCGCGGAATCGCGCGTGTTCGCCGCGGTGGATTACGGCCAGCAGAAGTTCAAGTCGACCGACACCTCGCCCAAGACCGACAGCGACAACGTCAACCTGACCGTGGGCGCGGACGCCCGCGTCAACGACAACGTGTCGGTCGGTGTCGCGCTGGGCCTGTCGCAGAACAACGCCGACTTCCAGGGCGGCGGTGGCTACAAGATGCAGGACGTGGCCGGTTCCGGCTATGCGTTCTACCACCAGGGCGGCGGCTACGGCGGCGCGTTCGTCAGCTTCGGCCAGCTCAGCTTTACCGACATCGATCGTCGCATCGACCTCGGCGCCGCACGCCGCACCGAAACCGGCAAGACCGACGGCTCCCACGTAGGCGCAGGCCTGCAGGGCGGCTGGTGGTTCGGCAGCGACACGCTGAAGACCGGTCCGTTCGTGAGCGTGGAATGGGAACAGCTTCGCGTGTTCGGCTACACCGAGCGCAGCGACAGCAGCACGGCGATGACCTTCGGTCGCCAGACCCGCAACGCCCGCATCGAAACCGCCGGCTGGCGCCTGCAGGGTTCCTGGCAGGCCGGTGCTACCCTGCTGCACCCGTTCGCCGAAGTGGGCTACAACCACGACGGCCGCGCCGACGATCGCTTCGTGTCGGCCGGGCTCAACAGCATGGCCGGCCGGTTCGACGTCCAGGGCTTCACCCCGGACAAGACCTGGGTCACCGCCGATCTGGGTGTCAGCGCCGACTTCAGCCAGCGCTGGAGCGGCTGGGCCAGCTACAGCGGCCGCTTCGCCGACGATACGCAGCGTTACAACAGCCTCAATCTTGGGCTGAAGATGGCGTTCTGATCCACGCCGTCATGCGATGAAAAACGCCGACCTCGTGTCGGCGTTTTTTTGGATACGTTGACGAAAAAACGCCGGCACATGCCGGCGTTCTTCATGCGCGGAAAGGACGGCTTACTTCTTGCCGCCGGCCTTCGCGTACATCGCCTCGGCCTGCTTCTTCAGGTCGTTGGCAGCGTCGTCGCTGAGCACGTCGACCTTGCCACCGGCCTCGTTCTGCTTGAGCACCAGCTCGCCGGCATCGTTCCAGCCCGCGCGCTCGGTGGAGGTCGGCTTGCCATCCTTGCTGGGCTTCTTCTCCTGGACGATCACCCAGGGCTTGCCATCCTTGTAGGCATAGTTGGTCGAGGTAAAGCCCTTGTCGCCGTAGTCGACCAGCTCGATGACGAACTGCACGTCGCTGCCCTTCTTGAAGATCTGCCAGCCGCGCGACTCGCCTTCCTTCAACGCGGTGCCCTGGGTCATCTTCAGGCCACCGATGTTCTTCTTCAGGCTGTTGAAGCCGTTGAGCTCCTTCTCGCCCGGCGTGGCTTCACCCACCATCTGGATGTTGGCAACGTTCTTGGCGCCCTTGGTCAGCACCGGGGTCTTCAACGGCGACGAATAGTGACGCTCACCGTCCTGAAGCGACGCTTCGACGATGTAGATGTCGTTCGGGTTGAGATCCGAAGCGTTGAAATCGAGCTGGAACGACTGCGGCAACGTCACCGGCTGCACGGTCTTGGTGGCCAGGGGCTGCGAGCCCTCGGCGCTGACGTCCACCAGCTTGAGATCGAGCTTGGCATCCGGCGACAGTTGAGCACCCGCGTCACGCAGGGTGACGCTACCCGTGACGGCATTGGCGGGAGCGGCACTGTCGCTGCCACCGGCGGCGGCCTGCTGGCCGTTGTTGTCGGAGCCGCCACCGCAGCCGGCAAGCGCCAGGGCAGTCACGGAAGCGAGCGACAAGAAGATCCTGCGCATGGTCGAACCTCATAGGAAACGAAACGGATTTGGGTCGCGGACGATACGCGTGCGCATGGCGCGGCAACACGTCCCGGGGGAACCTTGGAGCATACCGGCAAAATCTCTCCTGTAAAAGTCAAGGGAGGAATTACCTGAGTTTTCGTAAAAGGAGACCCCGTTGGCATGTTTAAAGGCAGGTTTGCCGGAAACGGCCAAGCTGCCAGCATGGCAGCGACCTGGTCACCCTATTCCATGCAAAAAAAACGCCACCCGGATGGGTGGCGTTTTCATTGGCGCCATTCACCCGAAGGAGAATGGCGATGCTGGACAACACTCGACGATTAGAAGTCGTAGGTGATGCCGAAGCGGGCGTAGCGCGGCGTGGTCTGGTAGAGCGCCGTGCGGTAGTTCGGATCGACAGCGCCGGTACGGCCCGCCTGCGGGTACGTCGCCAGACGCTCACGGGTGTTGAGCACGTTGAACACCGTGACGTTGAAGGCCAGCTTCTTGTCAGCCCACATCGGACGGTACTCGGCGGTCAGGTCCACCAGGTACGTCCACGGGTTGTGACCTGCTGCACCCGGAGGCGACGGCTGGCCGTAGCAGTAGTGATAGTAAGACTGGTAGCCCGTCGGATCCGTCTGCCCGGCACCGAAATAGCCGAGGCAAGACTTGGGCGCGCCCGAGGCAGCTGTGAAGTTGCCTGACAGCATCCACTCGTCGGCAATCTGGTACGAGCCGTAAGCCTTCAGGACATGGCGGCGGCTGTTGGACAGTTCACCGTTGGAGTACTGCATCAACTCCGGCAGATCCCAGTCGACCGTCGCGGACACGTCAGACTGACCGATATCCGAGCGCACCTGGCCTTCGGAATTACCGTAGCTCTTCGAGTACAGGTAATCCACCTTTCCGTACCACTTACCATCGAACGGGTGCTCGAGGTACATCTCAAGCCCGTAGTAGTTGCGCTTCAGCTGCGGGAAGCCGAAGTCAGCATTGGAGATGTGCGCGGTGTAGTAGCCGCCGTTGAGGTTGGGAACCTTGAAGTCGGCCGCGCGACCCGGGTTGAACAGGTAGCTGCCCTGGACCGGACCGATGGTCGCCGGATCCACACCCTGGCGGGCCAGCGCGCTGTAGATAGCATCCGCGCCACCGGTATCGTCGATCGCATTCTTCAGCTTACGCACGGTGGCCTTCGCACCGTAGACCCACTTGTCGCCCAGCGTTTTGTCGAAGCCGAGAATGAACTCGTCCTGGTATTCCGACTGGAGGTTCGTGGCAGCCGCCGTCTTCGGGTCACGCGGGAAGCCGTATTCGCGATTGCTCGAGATCGGGCCGCCGGTCGCCGTAGCGATAGGCGTCAGGCCCGACGGGATGCCATTGGCATCGATCGACGTATAGGTGTAGTACTCGCGAGTAAAGAGCGACTGGCCAGCCGAACGCAGCGCCACGCTTGCCGGCATCGCCAGGTAGTAGCGACCTGCGTTCGCGTAGATCTTCAGGCTGGAATCGCCATTGACGTCCCAGGTCGCGCCGATACGCGGCGCCCACTGCGGACTGGTCAGACGCAGGTAAGGCTGGCTGACGCCGTTGTAGTTGGTGAACTGGTCGTTGCGGATACCGACCTTGAGCAACCAACGGTCGTTGATCTGCCAGGAGTCTTCGAGGTACTGCGCACGCTGCTTCACGCGCACCGAGGCGCGAGCGTCGTACTTGTATTGATCAACGAAGTAACCCTGGCCACCTGCGGGACCCACGTAGCTATCGCTACCCGGCGAACCGGCGATCGGCGTGACGCCGTCAGTCGCCTTGCCGTATTCCCACGCATAACCCGGACCCGAAGTGCCCAGGCCGTCGTTGCTGTCGCGGACGTCCTGGTTATCGATACCACCGGTGATCGTGTGATCGCCCACGTGGTAGCTCAGGTCGATACGGAGGTTGGTATTGGTCGACTTGTGCTGCGGATCATAGACGCGCGTGCTGGGATTGTCGTTCGACACGCCGTTCGCGATCGTCGGGTCCTGCTGGTTCGGGGTGATGATGTGCGGCAGCTGGGTCTGCGGCACCTGGCTGTAATACGTGCCGTGCATCTTGCCGTACTGAGCCGTCAGCGTCAGATCATCGGTGATGTAGCTGGTGTACTTGGCCGTGTAGAGATCCGCGCCGGTCTTGTTCAGCGGATTACCCGACGTGTCCTTGCCCACGAGCGAGCCGCGGCTTAGATCGCTGTAGTCGAAGTTATAGACGTTGGCGTCGTAGTTCTGCTTATTGGATGCGCCGGTGACTTCAAGGATATTGCTGTCGTTGATGTTCCAGTCCAGCTTGCCGTAGAACTTCGGGTTCCGGTAGGAACGGTCGTAGTAGTTCGGGGAATCCTGGCTGGTGTAACGATCCTGGTTCACCTTCTCCTGCTCGGCGGCGAGGAAGATGTACAGCTTGTCCTTGATCAGCGGGCCGCCCACGTAGGCCGACTCGACCGTACGCATCTGGGTGTCTTTCTTGTTGTAGTTGTAGATCTCACCCGCGGTGGTGGTCGGACCATTGATCATGTAGTGATCGTTGCCCGGGGTCGAGCGAGTGCCGCGCGGCTCCCACAGTACCTGCGCACCGAAATGCCATTCATTGGTACCGCGCTTGCCGACCTGGCTGATCACGCCACCGGCCGAACGGCCGTAAGCTGCGCCGTAGCCACCGGCCAGCACTTCCTGCTGATCGATCGCGCCATACGGCAGGCTGATGCCGCCGAAACCACTGATGGGATCGGTCGTGTTGAAACCGTTGATGTAGTACGCGTTCTCGGTGACCGAGCCGCCGCCGATCGAGACCAGGGCATTGCCGGTGGGACCCGAGAAATAGCCGCTGCCTGCGACGGCACCCGGAGCCAGAAGCGCGATAGCTTCGGCGGTGCGCGCCAGCGGGAGCTTGGCCAGCTGTTCGGAGGTGATGACGGTGCGCGAGTCGACGGTCGAGACGTCGACCGGCGGCAGGCTGTTCGCCGTGACGGTGACCGAATCGAGCGACTGGGCGCTGGCGGAGGTCGTGGCGGCGTTGAACGACACGTCCGAACCCTTGCCGACCGTCAGGCTGACATTCTTGCGCGAATCGACGACGGCGCCATTGCGCTTGAGGTCGACCTGGTAGCTGCCGACCGGCAGGTTGTTGAACTGGTAGCGGCCAGCCGCGTCGACCGGCACTTCGCGGGTGATACCCGTCGAGCCGCTGATCTGCACGGAGTCGCCCGGCTGGGCGCCCGAACCGAAGATGTTACCGGTGGTGGACTGCGCGAGAACGGCACCAGTGCCGCCCAGGCTGAGCGCCAGCGCAAGCGCCAGCGACGAACGACGCAGGACGGAAGCCTGCCGGATGCTGCGAGAACTCATTGCAAATCTCCCCAGATCGACCCTAACAGGGCCCAAAAAAACGAGCAAAACCGACCAAAGGCCGGAAAAAAATGGCCTTGTCCGTCGCTCGGATCCGAGGGGTGGTACCAGCGCCCTACTCCTCCCAGAGAGGACGCCAACCCCTGACCAGCTCCTGACAAGCCCTGACGAGGAACCCACCCTTCGCCTTTCGTGGTTCACGAAAGGGTCAGTCAGGTATCGCCGATGCCGAACATAGGCGTGACCCGACTGCCGTGTCAACAAATTATTTACACGGGCTAGGTGTTTTTCCTAGTGCGGAACTCGTTCAGGTATAGCTGCCAACTCGCGGAAATCAGGGGATTTTTGCTTGAGAAATAAACAGTTCCGAAAAAAAAGCCCTCGTCCGGGAGGCGGAAGAAGGCGATCTGGGGAGCATGTTTCCTTACCGTCGGGGGGCAAAGCCTTGCCCCCCGCGGTCTTTTTCTTGTTGTGCGATACGCGGCGCGTTATCAGAAGTCGTAGCTGATGCCGAAGCGAGCGTAACGCGGCGTGGTCTGGTAGATGGGAACGCCGTACCGCGGGTTCAGCTGCTGCGTGGTGCCGTGCAGCGGGTACACCTGCGTTTCCTTGCGCTGGTTCAGCAGGTTGAACACCGTGACATTGAAGGCCAGCTTCTTGTCGGCCCATTCCGGACGGTATTCCAGGCTACCCGTGACGATGTAGGTCCAGGGATTGTGGCCCGCTTCACCCGGGGGCGACGGCTGACCGTCGCACCAGTGGTAGTAGGAGCCGTAGCCGAGGTTCGGGTTCGTCTGGTTCGGACCGTAGAAGCCGAGGCAGCTCTTCGGTGCGCCCGAGGCGATGTTGATGTTGGCGGCAACCAGCCATTCCGGCGCCAGCTGGTACGAACCGTAGGCCTTGAACTGGTGCTTGCGGCTATTGGCCAGTTCGCCGTTGGCGTACTGCATGACTTCGGCGTAATCCCAATCGACCGTCGCCGAGACCGTGTCCTGACGGATGTCCGAACGGACCTGGCCTTCCGAGTTGCCGTAGCTCTTCGAGTAGACGTAGTCGAAGCGGACCTGGTACTTGCCGTCCCAGGCGTGATCCAGGTACAGCTCGAGGCCGTAGTAGCTGCGCTTGTTGTGCGGGAAGCCGAAGTCCTGGTTGTTCATGTCGACGCTGTAGAAGCCGCCGTTGGTGTTCGGCACCAGGAACGTATTGGCACGACCCGGGTTGAACAGGTAGCTGCCCTGGATGGCGCCGATGGTGTTCGGATCGATACCCGAACGGATCATCTTGGCCTCGATCGCGCCGCTGTCGCCGACATCGTCGATCGAGTTACGCAGCTTGCGCACGGTGGCCTTGGCACCGTAGGTCCACTTGTCCGTCAGCGCGGCGTCGAAGCCGAGGATGAACTCGTCCTGGTACTGCGACTTGATGTTGGTGGCGGCAGCGGTGGCCGGGTCACGCGGGATGCCGTACTCGCGGTTGGCCGAGATCGGGCCGCCCGTGCTGCTGGCGATCGGCGTCAGGCCCGACGGGATGCCGTTGGCGTCGATGCCGGTGTAGTTGAAGTACTCGCGGGTGTAGAGCGAGGCACCGGCGGAACGCAGCGCGACGGTCGCCGGCAGCGCGAGGTAGTAGCGACCCGCGTTGGCGTAGATCTTCAGGCTGGAGTCGCCATTGACGTCCCAGGTAGCGCCCAGGCGCGGGGCCCACTGCGGCGTGGTCAGGCGCAGGTACGGCTGGCCGTTCTGGTTGTAGTTGGTGAACTGGTCGTTACGCAGGCCCAGCTTCAGCATCCAGCGGTCGTTGACCTGCCAGGTGTCCTCGATGTACTGCGCGCGCTGCGTGGTGCGCACCGATGCGGAGGTGCTGTAGACATAACGCGCGACGTAGTAACCACGACCACCCGGGGGGGCGACATAGGCGGCGTCGGTCGGCAGCGTGCCGATGATGGGCGTGCCCGCGTCGGTGTTCAGGTACTCCCAGGCGTAACCCGGACCCGTCGTGCTCTGGCCGTCATCGTTATCGGCCACTTTCTGGTTATCGAGACCGGCCACGATAGTGTGGTCGCCGATGTGATAGCTCAGGTCGACACGGAAGTTCGTATTGGTCGAGGTGTGCTGCGGATTGTTGGTCTGCGCCGCCGGGTTGGCGTTGCTGATAGCGGCACCGCCGGTGATCAGCGGATCCTGGTTGGTCGCCGTGATGATCGACGGCAGGGACTGATCGCCGCCCTCGGCGGTGTAGTACGTGCCCTTCATCTTGCCGTACAGCGCGGTCAGGGTCAGGTCATCGGTGATGTAGCTGGTGAACTTGGCCGTGTACAGATTCGCACCCGACTTGTTCAGCGGTGCGCCAGCGGTGTCCTTGCCGGTGTATGCACCCTTCTGCTGGGTCGCGTAGCTGTAGCTGTAGATCGACGCGTCGTAATCCTGCTTGTTGGACGCACCGGTCACTTCGAGGATGTTGCTGTCGTTGATGTTCCAGTCGATCTTGCCGTAGATCTTCGGGTTACGGTAGGACTGCTGGTACACGAACGGGGAAGCGATGCTCGTGGTCTGGTTGCCCTGGCGACGCTCCTGCTCGGCGGCAAGGAAGATGTACAGCTTGTCCTTGATCAGCGGGCCACCGGCGTATGCGGAGTACGTCGTGCGCCAGTTCTTGTCGTTGCGGTTGTCGTCGTACAGCGCGCCGGCCTGCGCACCGACCTGGCGGTAGTAGTTGATCTGGTCGGCCTTGGTGCCCTTCGGCTCCCAGAGCACCTGGCCACCGAAGTGCCATTCGTTGGTGCCGCGCTTGCCGACCTGGCTGATCACGCCGCCGGACGAACGACCATAGGCCGCACCGTAACCGCCGGCGAGGATTTCCTGCTGGTCGATGGCGCCGTACGGCAGGGTGATACCGCCGAAGCCGCTGAGCGGGTCGGTGGTGTTGAAACCGTTGATGTAGTACGCGTTCTCGGTGACGGCGCTGCCGGCGATCGAGACGAGGGCGTTACCGGTCGGGCCGACGAAGAACGAGCTGCCGCTCACGGCGCCCGGCGCCAGCAGCGCGATGGCTTCGGCGGTACGCGCCAGCGGCAGCTTGTTCAGCTGCTCGGAGGTGATAACAGTGCGCGAGTCGACCGCGCTGACGTCGATCGACGGCAGGGCGTTGGCCGAGACGGTCACGCCTTCCAGGCTGGTCGAGGCCGAGCTGCCGGAAGCGGCGGTGGCGTCGAAGGCCACTTCGGTACCGGCGCCGACGCGCAGGGAGACGTTGGAACGCGAATCGACGGCGGCACCGTCCTTGTTCAGCGTCACCTTGTAGCTACCCAGGGGCAGCGACGTGATGGTGTAGCGACCGGCGGCATCCACGGCGACGGTGCGGGTGACGCCCGTCTCGTTGGTGGCGGTCACGGTCTGGCCCGCACCTGCCGGCACCTGGCCGAAGATGGAACCGGTGGTGGACTGTGCGAAAGCGGCACCGGACACGGTACCCAGGCCGATGGCGAGGGCCAGTGCGGTGCGACGTCCCATCATGGCGGCGCGGTTGTGGCGCGAATTCATCTTGCATCTCCCCGATTAAAAATTCCGTCAGCGCGATAGGTCGCGTCGAGCGGCAAGCCGACCCCGGCCCGGCTCGCGCCAGGCTTCTGAGAGATCGGAGGCTGAAAAAAAATCCCCTTTCAACAGCAGAACCCCCTGCTAAGGACCCTGCACCCCGAAGCGCCACTGTCGTGGCTTGCAGTAGGTATATCCAAAGCTGTCATCGCTACGCAATACGAAAATCTCACGGAAAATTTACGCAGCTAGACAGTTATTCCCATGGCAAGTGATGCATAACGCAAAAAACTGCGCTCTTACAATCAGTTACATATGTGACCTTTGGGCCTTGCAAGCGAGATCTTCCTTTTTCCTAGGAATCATTCCTAGAGAAGAGTCCGGAATTGCCGGGTGTTCGCGTAGGGTTTTGCGCTTCCGGGTGCCGCGAGAACGGGGCCGACTGAGCCGATTCGCCCTATAACCCATGAAATACCGATTGCAACGTTCCGGGGATCGGGGCGCACTCACTTGCGCCCTCGTGCCGACAGGTAAAGATTTCCAGAAGCAACCGATGGTTAGACGCGGCAACGAACCGACCGGCGAGGCCAGGGACAGCCGGCGGCGTCACCTAAGAAACTTCTCAGCAGAAAGGCTTTCGAAGGGAAGTTGCTGTACACCGAATACACGGTCCGCGCGTTGGATCGCGGAAGGCCGGGGGCCGATCCACTCAGACACGAGGTTCCAAGCGCATGAACTACAACTCAAGGGGCTCCGTCATGGCCGATGCGGCCGGTGAAAACGCAGAGTCCGCACGTATCGACGTCACGCCGGTCGGATCGTCGTTCGCCACGCGCGTGCGGGCAGTGATCAAGATGTCCGGCAGCGTCAGCGAGATCGCCCGACGCTGCGGCTTTTCCGAAGGCGTCGTGCGCAGCTGGCGCGACGGCAATACCGACCCCTCACGCGGGCGTTGCGTCACGATGGCCAAGACGCTGGGCCTTTCCCTCGTCTGGCTTGCCGCCGGCGAAGGCCCGATGATGCTGGACGGCTCGGGCGACGATCCGCTGGCCCGGACCGACACCACGGAAAACGTGCGCGGCCGTGACGGGCGCGAAGCGTCGGGCCCGGTGCCGTCCACGCTGGATGCCTCCCGCCTCGCGGCGGCGATGAAGCTCCTGCAGTCCGATATCGAGATGACCGGCAGCCGGTTTTCCCCCGTGCGCCATGCCGACCTGGTCGCCGAGATGTATTCCATCCTCGGTCGGTCGGGCGAAGCGGACTATGCGGATCGCATGATTGCCTTCCGTCATACGCTGATGTCGCGCGTGGCGGACGATCAGGCCACCGCTGCCGCGTAATAGGCGATCGCTGATCGGGACGATTCCCGCCGCCCAAGGCGACGGGAATCCTTGCGGCCCGCGGCCTACAGCCGCGAAATGTCCGCGATGGCGCCGAACGTAGCCTTGAGCTGCGCCAGCAGGGCGAGGCGGTTGCCACGCACCGCGGCGTTGTCGGCGTTGACCAGCACGTCGTCGAAGAACGTATCCACCGGCCCCTGCAACGCCGCCAGGCGTGCCAGCGTGCCCATGTAGTCACCCGACGCCAGCATGCCCTTCGTCTCCGCGCGGGCCGCGTCCAGTGCGGCATGCAACGCGCGCTCGGCGTCCAGCTCGAAATGCGCGGGGTCCACCGTGCCGGGAATGGGCGCGGCGCCGGCCTCTTCCGCCTGCTTGCGCAGGATGTTGGCCACGCGCTTGTTGGCCGCCGCCAGACTGGCCGCTTCCGGTCGACGCGCGAACTCGCCCACCGCACGCAGGCGACGGTCGAAGTCCGGCAACGTGGACGGGGACACCGCGATCACCGCTTCGAACTGGTCGGCCGAGAAGCCCTGGTCGGCGTAATAGCCGCGCAGGCGCTCCAGCACGAACGCCTGCACCTCGTCGCCCAGTTCGCGACGTCGGGCACCGATGTCGACAGCCGGCGGCTTGCCGTCCTTGCCGGGCTTCACGCCAGCCACCAGGGCCGCTTCGGGAACCAGCTCGAAGGCTTCGCTGAGGGCGGCGCGCAGATCGATGTCGAGGCCGGCCTCGATCAGCGTGCGGGCGAGCCCGAGCGCCGCGCGGCGCAGGGCGAACGGGTCCTTGTTGCCGCTGGGCTTGAGACCGACGGCGAAGATGCCTGCGAGGGTGTCCAGGCGTTCGGCCACGGCCAGCACCTGGCCGACCTTGCCGGCGGCGATGGCATCGCCACCGAAGCGCGGCTGGTAGAAGCTGTCCAGCGCGTCGGCGACATCCGCGGGCAGGCCCTGGCGCGTGGCGTAATAACGACCCATCACGCCCTGCAATTCGGGGAACTCGCCGACCATGCGGGTCAGCAGGTCGCACTTGGCCAGCGCGGCCGCCTGCGTGGCCTGCCCCGCATCGACGCCGACGCGGTTGGCGATCACGCGGGCCAGTTCGGCCACGCGCACCGTCTTGTCCCACAGGCTGCCCAGCGACTGCTGGTAGGTGACCGACTTGAGGCCTTCCTGGTGGTCGGCCAGCGGGGTTTTCAGGTCGGCATCCCAAAAGAACTTGGCATCGGCGAAGCGCGGGCGGATGACACGCTCGAAACCCTTGCGGATCTCCGCGGGGTCGCGGCTGTCGATATTGGCGACGCCGATGAAGTGCTCGGTGAGGCGACCGTCCGCGGCAAACACCGGCACGAACTTCTGGTTGGTCTCCATGGTGGTGACCAGCGCCTCGGGCGGCACGTCCAGGAACTCGCGCTCGAACGTGCAGGCGATCGCCACCGGCCATTCGGTGAGGTTGGCGATCTCGGCCAGCAGGCCCTCGCCCAGACGCGGCACGCCGCCGGTGGCCACCCGGGCCACCTCGTCGACCACGCGCTGGCGGCGCTCGGCCGGATCGGCGATGACGTGCGCCTGGCGCAGCGTATCCAGCCAGCTGTCGGCATCGGCCACCGACACGGGCTCGGGATGGTGGAAGCGATGACCGCTGCTCAGCCGCCCGCTGGACAGGCCCAGGACCTGGCCATCGACGACATCGGCACCGTGCAGCATCAGCAACGTGTGGACCGGACGGACGAAGCTGTCCTCGCGGTTGCCCCAGCGCATGGCCTTGGGAATCGGCAGCGCCTTGAGCGATTCGACGACCACCTCCGGCAGGAGCGTGGCAGTGGCCTGGCCCGGCTTCACCGCACGGAAGACGAACCAGGCGCCCTTGTCGGTCTCCAGCCTTTCCAGCGCCGCCACGTCCACACCGCAGGACTGCGCGAAACCGACCAGCGCCTTGCTCGGCGTACCGTCCGCACCGAGGCTGGCGGCCACGGCCGGCCCACGGCGTTCCACGGTCTGCTCCGGCTGGGCGATGGCCACATCGGGAAGATAGACGGCGAGGCGGCGCGGGGAGGCGTAGGTTTTCGCGGCATCGTAGCCGGCGGCCACGCCGCGCTTGCGCAGGCCCTCGACGATGCCCTGCGCGAAGGCACCGGCAAGGTCGTCCAGGGCCTTGGGCGGCAGCTCTTCGGTGCCCAGCTCGATCAGGAGGGGCAGGCGCTTATCGGCCATGGACGGCCTCCTTGTCGTTCTTCTTCAAGCCGGGAAACCCGAGTTTTTCGCGCTGGGCGACGTAGGCCTCGGCCACACTGCGGGCCAGCGTACGCACGCGCAGGATGTAGCGCTGGCGTTCCGTGACGCTGATGGCCCGACGTGCGTCGAGGAGGTTGAAGGCGTGGCTGGCCTTGCAGACCTGCTCGTAGGCCGGCAGAGGCAGGCCCGCCTCGATCAGCTTGGCGGCCTCGCCCTCGCACACGTCGAACCAATGAAACAGCTCGGCCACGTTGGCGTGCTCGAAGTTGTAGGTGCTCTGCTCCACTTCGTTCTGGTGGAACACATCGCCGTAGGTGACCACGCCGTGCGGGGCGTTCGCCCAGACGATGTCGTAGATGCTGTCGACGTTCTGCAGGTACATCACCAGGCGCTCGAGGCCGTAGGTGATCTCACCCGTGACCGGCCGGCATTCCAGGCCACCGGCCTGCTGGAAATAAGTGAACTGGGTGACTTCCATGCCGTTGAGCCAGACCTCCCAGCCGAGCCCCCAGGCACCCAGGGTCGGTGACTCCCAGTTGTCCTCGACGAAGCGCAGGTCGTGCACCAGCGGATCGATGCCCAGCGCCTTCAGCGAGCCGATGTACAGGTCGAGGATGTTGTCGGGGTTCGGCTTGAGCATCACCTGGTACTGGTAGTAATGCTGCAGGCGATTCGGGTTGTCGCCGTAGCGACCGTCCGTGGGCCGTCGACACGGCTGCACGTAGGCGGCCGCCCAGGGCTCCGGTCCGAGCGAGCGAAGGAAGGTCATCGGGTGGAAGGTGCCCGCGCCGACTTCGGTGTCGAGCGGCTGCACCAGCACACAGCCCTGGTCCGCCCAATAGCGGTTGAGGGTCTGGATCACGTCTTGGAAAGTGGGCGCGGACATGGTTCCCGAGTCCTTGAGAAAGCGGGCTAGTATAGCGGCGTAGTATTGAACACGGGGTTGGACCTGATGGCAGTCAATCCGCAGCACGCCGCCCTCCTGGGCCGCCGTGGCCGACTGGAGCTCGACGAGGTGCTCGCCTCGCTGATGGTGGACGGCTATGTCAGTGCCGACGACGCCAAGCGCGTGCGCACCGGCTCCCGCAGCGGCAGATCGGCCATCGAACTGCATCCCCTGGTCGTGGTCTCCAGCGCGAAGCTGGACAACGGCCGCGACCCCGGTCGGCCACTGAGCCTGGAAGCCCTGGTCGAATGGCTGGCCGGCAAGGCGGACCTGCCCTACCTGAAGATCGACCCGATGAAGGTCAACGTGGCGCAGGTCACGCAGGTGGTCAGCAACGCCTACGCGCAGCGCCATCGGATCCTCCCGGTCGCGGCCACCAGTGGCGAAGTGACCTTCGCCACCGCGGAGCCCTTCGACACCAGCTGGGCCAACGATCTCGGCCAGATGCTCCGGCGCGATATTCGCCGCGTGGTCGCCAACCCGATCGACATCAACCGCTACCTGCTCGAGTTCTACGGCGTGCAGCGCTCGATCCAGCTGGCGGTCGATGCGAAAGGCCAGGACTCCGCCTCGAAGATCATCAACTTCGAGCAGCTGGTGGAACTGGGCAAGGGCGGCGAGCTGGGTGCGGACGATCGCCATGTCGTGCATATCGTCGACTGGCTGTTGCAATACGCCTTCGAGCAACGCGCCTCGGACATCCACCTCGAGCCACGCCGCGATGCCGGCCAGATGCGCTTCCGCATCGACGGCGTGATGCAGAAGGTGTTCGAGTTGCCGCCCCCGGTCATGACGGCGGTCACCGCACGCGTCAAGATCCTCTCGCGCATGGACGTCGCCGAAAAGCGCCGGCCCCAGGACGGCCGCATCAAGACGCGTTCGGCCGGCGGCCGCGAGGTGGAACTGCGTATCTCGACCATGCCGACGGCCTTCGGCGAAAAGGTGGTGATGCGTATCTTCGATCCCGACCTGGTCATGAAGGACTTCTCGCAACTGGGCTTTTCGGCCGAGGAAGACCGGGTCTGGCGCGGCATGGTGGAGCGCCCGCACGGCATCGTGCTGGTCACCGGTCCCACCGGCTCGGGCAAGACCACCACGCTGTACTCCACGCTGAAACACCTGGCCAAGCCGGAGCTCAACGTCTGCACGGTGGAAGACCCCATCGAAATGGTCTCGCCCGACCTCAACCAGATGCAGGTGCAGGCCTCGATCGACCTGGACTTCGCGGCGGGCGTGCGTACCCTGCTGCGCCAGGACCCGGACATCATCATGGTGGGCGAGATCCGCGACCTGGAAACCGCACAGATGGCCGTCCAGGCCTCGCTGACGGGCCACCTCGTGCTGTCCACGCTGCACACCAACGACTCGCCCAGCGCGGTCACCCGCCTGCTCGATCTGGGCGTGCCGCACTACCTGATCCAGTCCACGCTCAGCGGCGTGGTCGCACAGCGCCTGGTCCGTACCGTGTGCCCGCACTGCAAGCAGCCGGCCGCCCAGGACCCGGACGAATGGCGCGTCGTCACGCGTGGCTGGGACATCCCCCTGCCGGAGCGCGTGTTCGCGCCCGTGGGTTGCCTGGAATGCCGCAAGACCGGCTTCCTGGGACGCACCGGCGTCTACGAGATGATGCCCATGACAGGGCGCCTGCGCAGCATGATTTCCGCGGAACTCGACCTGGGCCGTTTCGGCGCGGCGGCCCTGCGCGAGGGCATGAAGCCCCTGCGGATTTCCGCCGCGGCACAGGTGGCCGCCGGCATCACGACCGTGCGCGAAGTGCTCAACGTCCTCCCCCCCAGCGACATCGAAGATACCTCCACGTCATGAAGCCCTTGATCATCGTCCGCACCGGCCGCGCGCCCGACGTCATCAGCGCACGCCACGGTGACTTCCCCCGCTGGTTCCAGCTCGGCCTGCGCCTGCGCCCGTCCCATATCCGCGTCGTCGATGCGGAAAAGGGTGAAGCCTTGCCGGACCCTCGCGACATCGCGGGTGCGGTGCTGACCGGCTCCGCATCGATGGTGACGGAGAAGCTGCCGTGGAGCGAGCGCACGGCCGGCTGGATTCGCAATGCCATGGACGTGGAGTTGCCGTTGCTCGGCGTCTGCTACGGGCACCAGTTGATGTCGCATGCGCTGGGCGGGCGGGTCGACTACCTGCCCGGCGGGCGCGAGATGGGCACGATTCCCCTTACCTTGCGCGGCGAGGTGGGAAACGACCCGCTCGCCGCGGCGCTGCCCGAAACCTTCGCCGCCCATGCGACACACGAACAGAGCGTGCTGGAGCTACCGCGCGGCGCCGTCTCGTTGGCGGAATCCCAACGCGATCCGCACCATCTCGTCCGCTACGGCAGGCACGCCACCAGCATGCAGTTCCACCCTGAGTTTTCGGCCGAGGTCATGCGCGCCTATATCCGCCGACGCCACGATGTCCTCGACCAGGAAGGCCTTGCACCGGCGCAGATGCTGGCGGCCGTGGTGCCCACGCCGCATGCGACGCGATTGCTGCGCGGCTTCGTACGCGAACACCTGCACGCATCGCGAGCGGAAGAGGAAGCCTCAGTTACGTAAGCGACGAACGATGGCACCGCGTGAGACGAACGCGAACACGATGCCGAAAAGGAAGCCGCCGATGTGGGTCCACCAGACCACCGCACCGTAGCTGGCGCCGGCATAGCTGAAAAGCAGCTGCACCAGCGCCCAGATGCCGATCAGTAGAAACGCGGGTACGCGGACGAACTCGAGGAACAGACCCAGCGGCAGCACCAGCCCTAGTTTGGCGCGAGGGAACAGCGTGACGTAGGCGCCGACCACGGCCGACACCGCACCGCTGCAGCCGATGATTGCCACGCGTGCGCCGGTAAGCGAGATGGCGCCGATCAGGTTCGCGACCACTCCGCCGAGCAGGAACAACAGCAGGAAGCGCGGCGAACCGAGGCTGCGCTCGGCGGGCAGGCTGAAGATCACCAGGAACAGCAGGTTGCTGACCAGGTGCAGCCAGCCGCCGTGGATGAATGTCGCCGTCAACAGCCGCAGCAGGGCGGGATCGCTGATCTGCTGCCACAGCGGCAAGCCCGTGCCGAACAGGTGTGCCGGGACCGTCCCCCAGTGCCGCATGATCAGCGTGCGTTCGTCCCGGCCGGCCAGTGCCAGGCCCACGAAGCTGACGACGCAGACCACGACGATCAGTATCGTCGCCCAGCACAGGCGCGACCGCCGACGTGTGTCGACGTGGACGAACATGGTCAAGGAATGCCGCGGGCGAGATGCGGACCTTCGGCTTCGAGCGACGACAGGGCGAACATGGTTTCCGGACCGACGACACCGTCGGCGGCGATGCCAAAGCGCTGCTGCACCGCGAGCACGCGTGCCTGCACGCCGCGATCGAACGTGGTGGGCGCCACCGTACCCTCCGCCGGCAGGTGGCTCAACAGCCAACCCACGCCCGCGCCCGTGTCACCACGGGAAAGCTTTGCAGGCATGGACGGGTCGGTGCGGAAGACCGCATAGAAACGACCGTTCCACACGCGTTCGAAGACGTCTCGCGTCAGTTCGACGTATTTGCCTCCAAGATACAGGCGTACATCCTCATCGCCGGCGCCTACGAGAAGGACTTCCTGGCGCCCATGCGCTTCGTCAAGCTCGAGCAGCAGCGGGCGATCGAAACGGCGGAGCTGATCCAGTGAACCGCGTCCACTGACGCAGGCGAAACCGGGGAAGATCACGGCATCGCAGGCCATGGCGGTAGCGACCGAGGTCTCTTTCGAGGTGACCTGCCAGCGCGCCAGTAGCTCGCTCCATACACGCAGTTTGCCCACATCGGGTGCGGGCAAGGCATCACGGAATTTCTCCAGGGCCTGCTCGGGCGTGGCCGTCACCAGGTTCTTTGGGCGAGATGGGCTGCGGCCCGACAGGAACCAGGTAGTGACACCGCCCACGAACAGGACGGCGAGAACCGCGCACCCCACGAGGATGGCTTTGCGATAGCGGCGCAGCCAGTAGCGCGCGTGCTGTGGAAGAACCTCGCGGGCGACGAAGCCGAGCGCACGTTCGCCGATGGAGCGTTCGCCACGCTCGGCGGCCCGCTCGAGCGCGCGTTGGGCAAGGGCGCTGAGCCGCCGGGGATTACCTTTCCCGTCATCGCGCAGGCTGCGCAGGCCCAGTCGACTGAAAGGCATGTGGGACGCGCCCGCCACGTGCAGACGATGGCGTACGTAGCGCTCGCTTTCTTCGGCCGTCAACGGCGCCAGTGTCAGCTGACTGGTCACCCGCGCGGCGAGGGCCATCGCCGGTGAGTTGGGCCGTCGCTCGTCGGGGGCGGGAAAGCCCGCCAGCACGAGGTGGAACGGCGTGCCGGCCTGCTCGCAAGCGGCATGCAGGCGTTGGACGACGGCAAGCATGCCTTCGGGCATCCGCTGGACATCGTCCAGGATCAGCAGGAAACGTCGGCTTACGTGCTGCAGCAATCGCCCCAGGCCGGCCGCCAGCCCGTCGACCAGATGGTCTTCTGTGTTGGCGTCTGCGCTGAGTGGAAGCGGCAGACCGAAGCCGGCATACAGGGAGCGAAGCCAGGCGGTGGTGCCCAACGCGTAGTCGTCGGCACCATGGCGTACGGCCTTTACGCCGTGATTGGGCGCATCGGCTTCGATCAGCAGGCAAAGCAGGCTCTTGCCCAGGCCAGCCTCCCCGGCGATCAGGGTCATGCTGGCGTCCGTGGACACCAGCTGGTATTCGACATGCGCGAGGGCGTCGCGTTCACGCGCAAACAGACACGCGAAACGCGCATCCGGTGCATCGCCGAACGGAGGCTCACGCAGCCCGAAGTTTTGTAGATACATGGTCCCTAATGTAGCCGATCGCCCGGCATGGATGATCGGGTCATGAGACATGATTTCAAAGGAAATTAAGCAAGAAAAACCCGCCACGAGTGCCCGTGGCGGGTTTTTAGGATAAAGCCCCTGGCGGTGACCTGTTGAGGGTCGTGCCCTTTGGGGTACGCCAGCAACGGTTCGACAAAAAGAAAACCCGGTCTCAAATGAGACCGGGTTTCCGGGATAAAGCCCCTGGCGGTGACCTACTCTTGCATGGCTTGAGCCACACTACCATCGGCGCATGCGCGTTTCACTTCTGAGTTCGGGAAGGGATCAGGTGGTACCACGCCGCTATAGCCGCCAGGGAAGGGGTGGGAGCAGCGCTTTTCGAGCGCCGGCTCCACAGAGGGTGTAAACGAGTGACAAGCGTCCGGGTTTAGTCGAACCGCGAGTAAGAGATTAAGACGGTGAAGCGTCTTGGGGTTATATGGTCAAGCCTCACGGCTC
>NZ_JARVRT010000050.1:0-12813 GCF_030209605.1 Luteibacter sp. ME-Dv--P-043b | reverse complement strand
CATGGATGGCGAATCGGAAACCCCCGTTCGAAGCCCGACCCGCCCCGTAGGGGAATAGATAGACGGCCGCGCGTAGGAGCGCACGATGTGCGCGAACCAGATAAACGGCCGCGCTAGCGGCTTTTCATCCGGGTCGCCGCAGGCGTGGCCCCGAGGGTGGCACCCGCCGGCTCTTGCTCCCACGTCCTCCCCAACTGACCATTTTTCTTATTGACGCGGCGCCGCAAACGCGGTGTCCTTCCCTCGGCCGTCCATACGGCCAGGCCCAAATCGGGCCGGGAACTGGGGGTAACCAATGAAAACCAAGATGTTGGCAGGGGCGACCGCCGTCGCCGTGGCATGGGTGCTGGCCGTCGCGCCGCTGACCGCACGTGCGGCGCCGGAAACGCCGCCGGACTCGATCTGTGCGGTGCTCGACGGAGCGGCGCGCTATCTCAACACCACCGTGACCGTGCGCGGCATCGCCAGCAGCGAGGGCAAGGTCACCACGCTGTCGGACGCGCAGTGCAAGGGCGCCGTGGCGCTGGCCATGGACGAGAAAGCGATGGGCAAGCGTGACGTGTCGTCGTTCCGGCGGACCGTCGCTGCCAAGGGTATGCGGGCCGACGCCACCGTGTTCGGTCGCTTCAAGGCCACTGGCGATACCCGGCAGCCTTATGCGATCGACGTCTACAGCGTGCGTGACGTCAACGAACTGCGGGTCGCCGAGGGCGGTTGATCAGCCGATGACACGCGCCAGGTAGGGCGCCGTGCGGCTGGCGCTTTCGGCGGCCACGGCGCGGGGCGGGCCGCTGGCGACGATGCGTCCGCCCTCGCTGCCGGCACCGGGACCGACGTCGATCACCCAGTCGGCACCCGCGACGACACGCATCTCGTGTTCGACCACGACGACGGTGTTGCCCGCATCGACCAGCCCCTGCAGCTGCGCGACCAGTTTGTCCACATCCGACGGATGCAAGCCGGTGGTCGGTTCGTCCAGCACGTAGAAGTTGCTGCCGCGCTGCGAACGCTGCAGTTCGGTGGCCAGCTTGATTCGTTGCGCTTCGCCGCCGGAAAGCTCGGTGGCCGGCTGGCCGAGGCGCAGGTAACCCAGACCGATGTCGTAGAGCAGCATGAGCGGCCTCTTCACGGCGGGCTCGTCGGCGAAGAACTCGCAGGCTTCCTCCACCGTGAGTTGCAACACCTCGGCGATGTTCCTGTCGTTCCAGCGGATGGCGAGCGTGGCCTCGTTGTAGCGTGCGCCGTGGCAGGTGGGGCAGGGTGCGTAGACGCTGGGCATGAACAACAGCTCGACGCTGACGAAGCCCTCGCCGTCGCAGGTGTCGCAGCGGCCCTTGGCCACGTTGAAGGAAAAACGCCCCGCATCGTAGCGCTTCGCCTTGGCCGCTCGCGTGGCCGCGAACAGCTTGCGCACGTGGTCGAACAGCCCGGTATAGGTAGCCAGGTTGGAGCGCGGCGTGCGTCCGATCGGTTTCTGGTCGACCTGGACCAGGCGGGTGATGGTGTCCGCGCCCTTGTGGATGCGACCGCCGGTTTTCGTGACGATGCCGGGCGCGGCGTCGTCGGTCTCATCGTCGACGGACGCGGGCTCGTGGCCCAGGTGGTCGCCGAGCAGTTCGACCAGGGCCTGGCTGACCAGGCTGGATTTGCCTGATCCGGAGACACCCGTCACGGCGGTGAACAATCCCAGGGGAAAGGCGACATCCAGTGCGTGGAGGTTGTTGCGGGTGATGCCTTTCAGTTCCAGCCAGCGGGACGGCATGCGCGGCGGGCGTTCGCGCGGATGCGTCTTACCGAAGAGGTAGGGCGCGGTGCGCGACAAGGCGACATCGGCCAGGCCCGCCGGCGGTCCGCTGTAGAGGATCCGTCCACCGTGTTCGCCCGCATCGGGACCGACATCGACCAGCCAGTCGGCGCGGCGCATCACGTCCAGGTCGTGTTCGACGACGAAAAGGGTGTTGCCCGATCGCTTCAGTTGTTCCAGGGCGGACAGCAGCGCCTCGCCGTCGGCGGGATGCAGGCCCGCGGAGGGTTCGTCGAGTACATAGACCACGCCGAACAGGTTGGAGCGGATCTGCGTGGCCAGGCGCAGGCGCTGCAATTCGCCCGGCGACAAGGTGGGGCTGGCGCGGTCCATCGACAGGTAGCCCAGACCCAGTGACTGCAACGTGCCCGCGCGGACCAGCAGGTCCTGCGCGATGCGCTGCGCGGCGATGCGTTTCTCCGGCGAGAGGTGCGAGGTGCGGCGCACGTCCGATGAGCCCTGGTGCGCGGCGCCACCGCCGGCCACGCGCTTCGCATCGGCGCGCTTGCCTGCGGCGCGGCTGCGCGTGCTGGTGCTTGAATCGTCGTCGAAGCGGCCTTCGGCGATGGGCCGCAGCGTATCCACCAGCGCATCGAACGAGAGCGCGGACAGGTTGCCGATGTCCAGACCGGCGAAGGTCACCGCCAGCGACTCGCGCTTGAGCCGCTTGCCGTCGCACAGCGGGCACAGGCTGCCGATCATGTAGCGCGACACGCGTTTCTTCATCAACGGGCTTTGCGTGCTCGCGAACGTGTGCAGCACGTAGCGACGCGCGCCCATGTACGTGCCCATGTAGCTCGGCTCGGTCTTGCGCTTGAGCGCGGCACGCGTTTCGGCGGGGGTGAAGCCCGCATACACCGGTACCGTCGGCGTTTCCTCGGTGAACAGTATCCAGTCGCGCTGCTTCTTCGGCAGGTCCTTCCACGGGATGTCCACGTCGTAGCCCAGCGTGACCAGGATGTCGCGCAGGTTCTGCCCATGCCAGGCCGGCGGCCACGAGGCGATGGCCCGCTCGCGGATGGTCAGGGTGGGGTCGGGCACCATCGAGGCCTCGGTCACCTCGTAGACGCGCCCCAGCCCGTGGCAATGCGGGCAGGCGCCCTGCGGCGTGTTCGGCGAGAAGTCCTCGGCGAACAGCATCGGCTGGTCCGGCGGGTACGAGCCGGCGCGCGAATACAACATCCGCACCAGGCTGGATAACGTGGTGACGCTACCCACCGACGAGCGCGTGCCCGGCGTACCGCGTTGCTGTTGCAGCGCCACTGCCGGCGGCAGCCCTTCGATGTCGTCGACATCGGGAACGCCCACCTGGTCGATGAGGCGCCGCGCGTAGGGGGCCACGGATTCGAAATAGCGCCGCTGCGCCTCGGCGTAGAGCGTGCCGAAGGCGAGCGAGGATTTGCCGGAGCCCGAAACGCCGGAGAACACCACAAGGGCGTCGCGCGGGATGTCGACGTCGATGTTTTTCAGGTTGTGTTCGCGTGCGCCACGGACGCGGACGAAGCCGCGGGTGTCGGTGGGCGTGGGGACGTTGACGGGAATAGTAGGCGGGGCGTTGCGTCGGGTCATGCCCGTATTATCGCCGCCGGATCATCTGCCGTGACGTGAAATTGCGTGTTGTTGCGTTGGGGAGGTAGGGCGGGTTGTGTGGGGGCGTGTTTGCGGGTGTGTGGTCGCGGGAGTGGATCGCGGACATCGTCCGCTCCTACAGGTACACGTTGCGCCGACTACCTACGTAGGAGCCCACGATGTGGGCGATCCAGACAACCTCAGCGCCGACGGGCAACCACACGCACGCGCTGCATGCGCCGCTGCTGCATCAGGTTGAACCAGAACAGCGTTTCCGTGACCACGCCTGCACCGACGAGCAGCAGTGTTCCGGTGACCGACCCGGCGACATATGACACGACGGCCAGGGCCAACCATGCGGCGAGGATGAGGTGGCGCTGGCTCATGGTGTTTCTCCTGCGTGCTGCGCGACACCGGGACCCGGGCGCGGCCTGAAACGATCCTCGGCTACACAGGAGGTGGTGTCAATCGGCCATATGTCAAGGTTTGGTGGACGATTCAGCCTCGGTAACGCAGTTCATCCACCAGCAAGGTAAGGGCCGGCACGGGCTGTCGGCGGTTGGGGTAATAGAGGTGATAGCCGGCGAAGGGTTCGCACCAGTTCTCCAGCACACGCACCAGCGCTCCCGCTTCGACATGCCGCGAGACCACGTCCTCGGGTACCCAGGCCAGGCCCAGGCCAGCCAGGGACGCACGGACGATCGCGTTCATGCCGTCGAGGATCAACTGGCCCTCCACCCGCACCTTCACTTCGCGGCCGTCCTTCTCGAAGTCCCAGGCGTACAGGCTGCCGTAGGTCGGCAGGCGCAGGTTGATGCAGTTGTGCCCGGTCAGGTCCTGTGGCGTGCGCGGGAGCGTGCGCCGCTCGAAATAGCCGGGCGTGGCGACCACGGCCATGCGCATGGGCGGGTCAACCGGCACGGCGATCATGTCCCTGGCCAGGTGCTCGCCCAGGCGGATGCCGATGTCGTAGCGCTCGGCCACGATGTCCACCAGCCCATAATCGACGCTCAGCTCGACATGGATGTCCGGGTACTGCGGCAGGAACCGTTCCAGCGCAGGCATGACGATGGATTGCGCGGCATGCTCCGCGGTGGTGATGCGCAGGTTGCCTGCCGGGCGTTCGCGCAGCTCGCCCAGGGCCTCGATCTCCGCCTCGATCTCGTCGAAGCGCGGCCCCACGCTGCCGATCAGCCGTTCGCCCGCCTCGGTGGGCGAGACGCTGCGCGTGGTGCGCGCCACCCTCCACCCAGCGATTAAGCGGGGTAACACGCTTGGTCCTATGTCGTGGATTCATCAATGGGCGGGGTGACGTCGCTGCGCTCATCACGCCCGGAGCGATGGGGTGAGGCCCGATCATGACCCCACGCCCTGACGCCGTAGCCCCGCCGTTTACTGCATCGCAGCGTGTCCCCATGCGTTGCGCCGCCTACAATCGATGGGCCACAGGTGTCCTGCCGCCGCCATTCCGGTGCGCAGGGTGAAACGGGAAGCCGGTCCGATGCCGGCGCTGCCCCCGCAACGGTAGGCGAGAAAACCCGACTCAGAACCACTGCGGCAACGCGGGAAGGTGTCGGGCTGATGCATGCCGCATCGCTCGCAAGCCCGGAGACCGGCCCGTGGTAGACATCGCATGCGGTGTCTTCCTCGGGTGTTGCGGTGGGCAACCGGATGAGCTGACTCGACGCGGCGTCCGTTGTCTCGAATCACTTGTCTTGTCCCTCGCACGCCCGGTTTCGCGGGTGAGCGATCTGGAGACTGGACAATGAACGAGATGAACCCGGCCGCGACCCATGTCGCCACGGTAAAGCTGCTGATCGACGGCGAGTTCGTCGAATCGACCACCACGCAATGGCGTGACGTGGTCAACCCGGCCACGCAAGTAGTGTTGGCACGCGTGCCCTTCGCCACGCCCGCGGAAGTCGAGGCGGCGGTGGACGCCGCGCGCCGCGCCTTCGTCACATGGCGCAAGACGCCCATCGGTGCGCGGGCGCGCATCTTCCTCAAGTACCAGCAACTGATCCGCGAGCACATGGCCGAACTGGCCGCGACGCTCACGGCGGAGCAGGGCAAGACGCTGCCCGATGCCGAAGGCGACGTGTTCCGCGGCCTGGAGGTGGTGGAACACGCGGCGGCCATCGGCAACCTGCAGCTGGGCGAGCTGGCCAACAACGTGGCCGGCGGTGTCGATACGTACACGCTGCTGCAACCGCTGGGCGTGTGCGCGGGCATCACGCCGTTCAACTTCCCGGCGATGATTCCGTTGTGGATGTTCCCGATGGCGATCGCCACGGGCAACACCTTCGTGCTGAAACCGTCGGAGCAGGACCCGATGGTGACCATGCGCCTGGTCGAGCTGGCGGTGGAGGCGGGCATCCCCCGCGGTGTGCTCAACGTGGTGCATGGTGGTGAGGACGTGGTCAACGCGATCTGCGACCACCCGCAGATCAAGGCGGTGTCGTTCGTCGGCTCCACCCGCGTCGGCACCCATGTCTACCATCGTGCTTCGCAGACCGGCAAGCGCGTGCAGTGCATGATGGGCGCGAAGAACCACGCCGTGGTGCTGCCCGACGCCCATCGCGAGCAAACGCTCAACGCGATGGTCGGCGCGGCGTTCGGCGCGGCGGGCCAGCGCTGCATGGCGGCCTCGACGGCCGTGCTGGTCGGCGCCGCGCGCGAATGGCTGCCCGACCTGGTGGCCCGCGCGAAGACATTGAAAATCAATGCGGGCAGCGAGGCCGGTACGGATGTCGGCCCGGTCATCTCCTGCGCGGCGCGCGATCGCGTGCACGCCTTGATCGACGCCGGTGTGGCCGAAGGCGCCACCCTGGAGCTGGACGGCCGCGATTGCCGCGTGCCGGGCTACGAACAGGGCAACTTCGTCGGTCCGACCATCTTCTCGGGCGTGCGCCCAGGCATGCGTATCTACGACGAGGAAATCTTCGGTCCCGTGCTCGTCGTGCTCACGGTGGACACGCTGGATGAGGCGATCGCGCTGGTCAACGCCAACCCCAACGGCAACGGCACGGCGTTGTTTACGGGCAGCGGCGCCGCGGCGCGTCGTTTCCAGGAGGACATCGACGTGGGGCAGGTCGGCATCAACGTGCCTATCCCGGTGCCGGTGCCGCTGTTCTCGTTCACGGGCTCGCGCGCCTCGAAGCTGGGCGACCTGGGGCCGTACGGCAAGCAGGCGGTCATGTTCTACACGCAGACCAAGACGGTCACCTCGCGCTGGTTCGACGACGGCGGCACGGGTCAAGGCGTCAACACCACCATCAGTCTGAAGTGAGGGCGCCCCTTATGGACATTCCGGTGACGGTGCAGGCCGCGGGCCTGAGCGACGAGCAGAATGCGTTCCGCGAGGCGGCGCGCGACTTCGCCCAGGCGGAGCTGGCGCCGCATGCGGCGCACTGGGACGCGCAAGGCATCTTCCCGCGCGAGGCCATCGGCAAGGCCGGCCAACTGGGCTTCTGTGGACTCTATGTGGACGAAGCGGCGGGTGGTACCGGCCTGACGCGGCTGGACGCGGCCATCGTGTTCGAGGAACTGGCCGCGGTCGATCCCTCCACGGCCGCCTTCATCAGCATCCACAACATGGCGACCTGGATGCTGACCACCTACGCCCAGCCTGCACTGTTGCAGGCATGGGGCGAACCGCTGGCCAGCGGCACGCGTCTCGCCTCGTACTGCCTGACCGAGCCGGGCGCGGGTTCCGATGCGGCCTCGTTGCAGACGCGCGCCGTGCGCGAGGACGACCATTACCTCATCAACGGCAGCAAGGCGTTCATCTCCGGGGCCGGCGCCACCGACATGCTGGTGGTGATGGCCCGCACCGGCGGCGACGGCGCGCGCGGCATCAGTGCGTTCGCGGTGCCCGCGGATACCGCGGGGATCGGCTACGGCCGCAAGGAGGAAAAACTCGGCTGGAACAGCCAGCCCACGCGTGGCATCACGTTCGAGGACGTGCGTATCCCCGCAACGAACCGGCTGGGCGAGGAAGGCGAGGGCTTTCGCATCGCGATGAAGGGCCTGGACGGTGGCCGGATCAATATCAGCGCGTGTTCGCTGGGCGCGGGGCAGGGGGCGCTGGATGCGGCTCGCCGCTACCTGGGTGAGCGGCGCCAGTTCGGCCGCAAGCTGGGCGAGTTCCAGGCGCTCCAGTTCAAGCTGGCCGACATGGCCACGCAACTGGTGGCCGCACGGCAGATGGTCCACACCGCCGCGCGCAAGCTGGACGCACGCAGCCACGACGCCACGGTGTGGTGCGCCATGGCCAAGCGTTTCGCCACGGATGCCGGCTTCGCCATCTGCAACGATGCCTTGCAGTTGCATGGCGGGTACGGCTACATACGCGAGTACCCGATCGAGCGGCTGCTGCGCGACAGCCGGGTGCACCAGATACTGGAAGGCACCAACGAGATCATGCGCGTGATCGTGGCGCGCCACCTGCTCAACACCGAAGAGGAATTGCGATGAGTGGCTACAAGGACACCGATTGGACCGGACTGGCGCTGAAGGTCGAGGGCCATACGGCCGTCGTGACCCTGCGCAACCCGCCGGCCAACACCTGGACGGTGCACAGCCTGACGGCACTGCGTGATCTGGTCGGCGCATTGAACGCCGATCGCGACATCTACGCCCTGGTGGTCACGGGCGAGGGCGGCAAGTTCTTCTGCGCCGGCGCCGACCTCAAGCAGTTCGCCGACGGCGATCGTGCCGTGGCGCGCGAGGCGGCGCGTCGCTTCGGCGAGGCCTTCGAGGCCCTGTCCGCATTCAGTGGCGTGAGCATTGCCGCGATCAACGGCTACGCGATGGGCGGCGGCCTGGAGTGCGCGCTGGCGTGCGACCTGCGCATCGCCGAAGCGCACGCGCAGATGGCGCTGCCCGAGGCCGGCGTGGGCCTGTTGCCGTGCGCGGGCGGCACGCAGAACCTTCCGCGCCTGGTCGGCGAAGGCTGGGCCAAGCGGATGATCCTGCTCGGCGAGCGCGTCGACGCGCCCACGGCGCTGCGGATCGGGCTGGTGGAAGAAGTGGTCCCCACCGGCGAGGGCCTGGCCACGGCCCTGGCCTGGGCCGCGCGCTCCCACGCACAAAGCCCGACCAGCGTCACGGCGTGCAAGCGGCTGGTCCAGGCCACTCGCACCCAGACCCACGCGGCCGCGCTGGTGGCGGAGCGTGAGGCCTTCGTCGACCTGTTCGACAGCGCCGACCAGGCCGAGGGTGTGCACGCCTTCCTGGAAAAGCGTAGCCCGCAGTGGAAGAACGCATGAGCGCGACGCCGATGGAGACGCCGGACGATGCACCGGTGCTGTTCGACGAGCGTGCGACGCGCGACGGCCGGCGCATCGGCATCGCCACACTGAACGCGCCAAAGACACTGAACGGCCTGTCGCTGCCGATGGCCCACCTGCTCGACGAACGACTGCGTGCCTGGGCCGACGATGACGGCATCGTCATGGTGCTGCTGCAGGGCGCAGGCGAGAAGGCCTTCTGCGCCGGTGGCGATCTGCATGGCCTGTACCGGGGCATGCTGGACCATCGAGACGGCAGCCACGACATCGCTCGCGATACGCCTGCCGCCGCTTTCTTCGCCACGGAATACCGGCTCGACTACCGCATCCACCGCTATGCCAAGCCGGTGCTGTGCTGGGGCCACGGCATCGTCATGGGCGGCGGCATCGGCCTGATGGCCGGCGCCAGCCATCGCGTGGTCACCGAGCGCTCGAAGCTGGCGTTCCCGGAGATCACGGTGGGCCTTTACCCGGACGTGGGCGGCAGCTGGCTGCTTCGCCGCGTGCCCGGCCATGGCGGCATCTTCCTCGCCCTGACCGGCGCGCCGCTGAATGCGGGCGATGCGATCCATGCGCGCCTGGCGGATCATTTCGTTGAGTCGTCGCGTCACGACGAGGTGGTCGCAAGGCTGATCGACACGGCATGGTCCGATGCCGCCACGAACAACCACGCGACGCTCTCGGCCCTGCTTGAGTCGTTCGCGCAGCCTGCGTCCGCCGGTCCACTGCAGCAGCATGCAGCGCTCATCGAGCGCCTGTGCGCACCGTCGAACCTGGACGAGGTCGTCGCCGGCATCATCGCCCTCGACACCGACGACGCGTGGTTGCAGGCGGCGAAAACCACGCTGCTCGCCGGCGCCCCCGGATCGGCGAGGCTGGGCTTCGAACTGCAGCGGCGCGCCGCCGACCTGTCGCTCGCGGATACCTTCCGCCTCGAATACGCCGTGTCGCTGCATTGCGCCGCGCACGGCGACTTCGCCGAAGGCATCCGTGCCTTGCTCATCGACAAGGACCGCCAGCCGCGCTGGAACCCCGCCACCCTCGCCGAGGCCACGCCGGCCTGGGCGGAAACCTTCTTCCACGCCCCATGGGCCGCCGCGGATCATCCGCTGGCCGACCTGGGTGCCTCCACGGAATCCTCGCCATGAGTCGCATCGCTTTCATCGGACTGGGCAACATGGGCGGCCCGATGGCCGCCAACCTGCTCAAGGCCGGGCATCACCTGCGCGTGTTCGACCTGGTGCCGACGGCGGTGGAGGCCGCGGTCGCGCTCGGCGCCACCGCGGCCGTCAGCGCGATGGACGCCGTGGTGGACGCCGAGGTGGTCATCTCCATGTTGCCGGCCAGCCGTCACGTGGACGCGCTGTATCGGGGCGCCGCGGGCCTGCTGGCGGCGATTCCGGCCGGCGCGCTGGTCGTCGACTGCAGCACCATCGCCCCGGAGACGGCGAAGCAGGTGGCCCGGGCTGCGGCCGATCGTGGGCTGGCTATGCTCGACGCGCCGGTGTCCGGCGGCACGGCCGGTGCTGCGGCCGGCACGCTCACCTTCATCGTGGGCGGCGACGCCGCGGTGCTGGAACGCGCACGGCCGCTGCTGGCGTCGATGGGCAAGAACATCTTCCATGTCGGTGCGAATGGCGCCGGGCAGGTGGCCAAGCTGTGCAACAACATGGCGCTGGGCGTCATCATGGCCGTCACCGGCGAGGCTATCGCCCTCGGCGCCGCGCATGGACTGGACCCGGCCGTGCTGTCGCAGATGATGGCGGTCAGCACCGGACGCAGCTGGGCCACGGAGGTCTGCAACCCCTGGCCCGGCGTGCTGCCCGGCGCACCCGCGTCGCGTGGGTACACCGGCGGCTTCGGTACCGACCTGATGCTGAAGGACCTGGGCCTGGTGACCGAGGCGGCGGTGGGCGTGGGCGCGTCCATCCCGCTGGGCGAACTGGCGCGCAACCTGTACGCGCTGAACAGCAAGGCCGGCCGCGGCGGGCTGGATTTCTCGAGCGTGGTGAAGCTGGTCGCGCCTTCGCTGGACGGTTGAACCGAGGCGACGCCCGCGACGGCTCAGGCGCGCAGGTGCTCGCGGCATAGCGCGAGCACCCGCTGCCGCAGCCAGCGGTGGCCGGGATCGTTGTCCAGTCGCGGATGCCACATCTGCGACACGGTGATACCCGGTGTCACCACCGGCAGCTCGAAGACGGCGATACCCTCCGTTGGTGTCGCCAGGAACGACGCGGGCACCAGCCCGACCAGGTCGGAGGCACGGACCACCGCCAGCACCGCGTGGAAGGCCGGCACCACCGCCACCACCTCGCGTTCCAGCCCGGCGACCGCCAGCGCGGTATCGACCGGACCTGTCGCCTGACCGCGGCGAGAGGCCACGACATGGCCGTGCGCGACATAGCGCCCGGCCGTCACCGGATTGCCATCGTCGAGTGGATGACCTCGCCGCACCACGCCGACGAAACGGTCGCGGAACAGGGCCTGTGTGCGTACCTCAGGCCCCATGCTGCCCACGACGCCCACTTCCAGGTCGGCCAGGCCTTCGCGCAGGTGCATCGGTGTCTTCTCGGCCTTGGACGCGAAGTGCAGGCGCACCCCGGGGGCGAGTCGCCGGGCGTCGGCGATCAGCAGCGCGGCGAACACCTCGACGAAGCCGTCGTTCGCACGCAGGGTGAAATCCCGTCGCAGGCCTGCCACGTCCTGTTCCGTCACGGCGGGCCGCAGCGCGCGTCTCGCGTCTTCCACCAGGCCACGAGTCACCTCGCGCAACGCTACCGCATGCGGGGTCGGCACCATGCGGCGTCCGGCACGTACGAGTAGTTCGTCCCCAGTGGCGGCACGCAGGCGCGTGAGCGTGCGGCTCATCGCCGATGCACTCAGACCGAGGCGGCGCGCCGCGCCCGCCACGCTGGCTTCCGCGAGCAGGGCGTCCAGCGCGATCAGCAGGTTCAGGTCGGGCTCGTCCATGGCGCATCGTAGCGTGGCTTAGGCCTCGATAAGGCGTCCGGTGCATCTATACGTTTCCGTTCGCGCGCCTTCCGCCCCATGTCCAGGGACACTACGTTGCATGGACCGCCCGCGAAGGGCAGCCCCTGTATCGGAGCGTCGCATGACACCTTCATCCCCACGCAAGACCATCCTGCTGGTCGGCGCCTCGCGCGGACTCGGTTTTGCCCTGGCCGAGGACTACCTCCGTCGCGGCTGGCAGGTTATCGCCACCGGGCGTGCCCACTCGATGGAACGGCTCCATGCACTGGCCGAAACATCGGCGGGTGCCCTCGAGGTGATGACACTGGACATCACCGACCCCGCCGGCATCGCCGACCTCCACGCACACCTGGTACCACGCCGGCTGGATACGCTGTTCGTCAATGCGGGCACAAAGAACGCCGACTGGGAAGGCATCGCCGACGTATCCACGGAGGAGTTCGTCCGCGTGATGGTGACCAACGCCCTGAGCCCGCTGCGGGTGATCGAGGCGCTGCACGCGTGCGTGTCGCCCAAGGGCACCATCGGGGTGATGTCGTCGGGGCAGGGCAGCCTGACCAACAACACCAACGGCCATTACGAGGTCTATCGGGGCAGCAAGGCGGCGTTGAACATGTTCATGCGCAGCTTCGCGGCACGGCACAAGGACGAGGCGCGCACGCTGCTGCTGATGGCACCGGGCTGGGTGCGCACCGACATGGGCGGGCCGGACGCGCGGCTCACCATCGCGGAGAGCATCCCCCGCCTGGTCGATACGATGCTCGCGCACGAGGGCATGCCGGGATTGCATTACCTCGACTACCTCGGGCGGACGGTGCCCTGGTAAGGACGTCCAGACGCCCGTCCGGTCACGTGGCCCGGGAGATCCACGTCGCGGTTCGCCGGCGGGATAGCCGCGTTTGCGGCAACTACGCGCAGCGGTGCGCTGCGTCACACTTGTGATGTTGTGGACACCGCATGCTTCAGCCGTCCACTTCCCCCTGTGTGGACCGGGCGGCGCTCCCGCTGGATGCGCCGGCGCCGCCCATTTTTTTGTTGGGCTTCGTGGGTGGGCTCGCCTTTGGCTTCGCTTTGGGCTTGGGGCTTGGGGCCTGGAGCCTGGAGCCTGGAGCAAGAGCCGGCGGGTGCCACCCTCGGGGCCACGCCTGCGGCGACCCG
>NZ_JARVRT010000010.1:0-15586 GCF_030209605.1 Luteibacter sp. ME-Dv--P-043b | reverse complement strand
GGTTACGCTCTGAGCGAGTTCGGCCGCTTGCGGCCGCTGCCCGAGCGCAGAGTGTAACCACCCAGCACCTCCTCGCCGCGCCATACGAGAAACGGGCTCTGGCTCTGGCTCTGGCTCTGCTCTGGCTTCGGGACGGCCACGGTCATGCGTGAAGAACCAAAAAAAGCCTCGCACGAGCGAGGCTTTTCGTTTCACCCTTTAACGCATGCGCTCAGACGTTGAATCGGAAGTGCAGCACGTCGCCTTCCTTGACCAGGTAGTCCTTGCCTTCCAGACGAAGCCGGCCGGCTTCCTTCGCACCCTGCTCGCCCTTGAACTTGATGAAGTCGTCGTAGGCGACGGTCTCGGCACGGATGAAACCGCGCTCGAAGTCCGTATGGATGACTCCGGCCGCCTGCGGTGCGGTGGAGCCCGCACGCACCTGCCACGCACGGACTTCCTTCTCACCGGCGGTGAAATAGGTCTGCAGCCCGAGCAGCTTGTAGCCGGCGCGGATGACGCGGTTGAGGCCGGGTTCGTCCAGGCCGAGGTCGCGGAGGAACTCGTCGCGGTCAGCCTCTTCCATCTGCGAGAGTTCTTCCTCGATGGCGGCCGAGATGGCCACCACCTCGGCACCCTCTTCCACGGCGCGCGCGCGGACGGCATCCAGGTGCGGATTGTTCTCGAAGCCGTCTTCCGCCACGTTGGCGATGTACATCAGCGGCTTCATCGTGATGAGGAACATGTCGCGCACGAGCGCCTTTTCTTCCGCATCCAGCCCGGCCGAGCGGGCCGACTTGCCCTGGTCGAGGGCCACGCGCAGTTTTTCCAGCACCGGCTTCTTCGCGATGGCGTCCTTGTCGTTGGCCTTGGCCGAACGCGTGGCGCGGTCGAGCGCCTTCAGCACGGCTTCCAGGTCGGCCAGCGCCAGTTCGGTGTCGATCGTCTCGATGTCGGCGATCGGGTCGACCTTGTTGGCCACATGGATGACGTTACCGTCTTCGAAGCAGCGCACGACGTGCGCGATGGCGTCGGTCTCGCGGATGTGGGCGAGGAACTTGTTACCCAGGCCTTCGCCCTTGGACGCGCCGGCGACCAGGCCGGCGATGTCGACGAATTCCATGGTGGTGGGAATCACGCGCTGCGGCTTCACGATATCCGACAGCGCGCTCAGGCGCAGGTCGGGCACGGGAACGATGCCGGTGTTGGGCTCGATCGTGCAGAACGGGAAGTTGGCGGCGGCGATGCCGGCCTTGGTGAGCGCGTTGAAAAGGGTGGACTTGCCGACGTTAGGCAGGCCGACGATGCCGCATTTGATGCCCATGGCGATGTTGTCCGGTATAGGTGAGTGGTGCGGTCAGGCGACCGTGTGCAGGCGCTTCATCGCCTCGTCGAACTTGCCATCCAGCGCCAGCGGCAGCACGTCGAACGCGCGCCCGATGCCGTGCATGATGGCGTCCTCGTCGGCCGCGTTGGGTCGGCCGAGCACCCACGGGGTGACCTTGTCCTTGTGCCCCGGGTGGCCGATACCGACCCGCAGGCGATGGAACTTGCCATGACCCAGGTGGGCCATGATGTCGCGCAATCCGTTCTGGCCGCCGTGGCCGCCGTCGAATTTCATGCGGACGGTGCCGGGCGGGAGGTCCAGTTCGTCGTGGGCGACGAGACACTCCTCCGGCGCGATCTTGTAGTAGCGCAGCGCCGAGGCCACCGCGATGCCACTCTTGTTCATGAACGTCGCGGGCTTGAGCAGCCAGAGGGTTTCGCCGCCGAGGCGCAGCTTGCAGGTTTCCCCGTGCAGCTTGCCGTCGAAGGCCCAACGCTCTCCCTGATCCATGGCCAGGGCGTCGACACACCAGAACCCGGCGTTGTGCCGGGTCCTGACGTATTCGGCCCCGGGGTTACCGAGGCCGACGATGAGACGAAGTGTCGCCATGTGCCGAAGCGGACACGACCCGCGGCGCCAGGGCGCACGCGGGTCGCAAACCGATTACTTCTTCTCTTCGGTCGGAGCGTCGCCTTCGGCGGCCGGCGCTTCCGGATCGACTTCTTCCTGGATGGCGGCGACGGTGACGACGGCGACGTCGTGCTCCTTGCCCAGGGCCAGCTCAGGAATTTCCACGTTGGCCGGCAGCGTGAGGTCGGACAGGTGGATGATGGAGTCGGCGTCGAGCGAAGCCAGGTCCAGCTCGATGAACTCGGGCAGGTGCTTGGGCAGGCACGAGACCACGACTTCCGTCAGGTTGTGCGAGATGACCAGACCCGAGGTCTTGCCAGCCGGCGACTTTTCCTGGTTGAGGAAGTGGATGGGCACCGCGACCTTGACGGCCTCGTTCTCGTTCACGCGCAGGAAGTCCATGTGCAGCATGAGCTGCTTGTACGGGTGCTTCTGCCAGTCCTTGATCAGGACCTTCTGCTTCTTGCCGTCGACGGTGAGGTCGATGACGGACGAGTAGAACGACTCGAAACGCGAGCCGAGCAGCACGTCGTTGTGCAGGACCTGGATAGCCTGCGGAGCCTCGCCGGCGCCGTAGACGATACCCGGCACGAAACCCGCGGTACGAAGGCGGCGGCTCGCACCCTTCCCTTCGATCTTGCGGCTCGTGGCGGTGAGCTGATGATTGGTAGCCATGGTGTTGCCTCAGGTAAACCGCCTTACGGCGGTGGTAAAGGGCTTCCCCGCGACCAGGGAAGCCCGAAAACGGTAGGTCAGTCGATGTAGAGGGAGCTCACCGATTCGCCGAAGGCGATGCGGCGGATCGTCTCGGCGAGCAGTTCCGCGACCGACAACTGACGGATTTTCGCACAGTCGCGCGCATTGTCGCGCAGCGGCAGGGTATTGGTGACCACCAGCTGGTCGAGCTGGGAGCCCTCGATGTTGGTGATCGCGGCACCCGACAGCACCGGGTGGACGCAATAGGCGACGACCTTGCGGGCGCCTTTTTCCTTCAGGGCCGCCGCGGCGGCGCACAGGGTGCCGGCCGTGTCGACGATGTCGTCGACCAGGACGCAGGTCTTGCCGTCCACGTCGCCGATGATGTTCATGACCGTGGCCACGTTGGCCTTCGGGCGGCGTTTGTCGATGATCGCCAGGTCGGCATCGTCGAGGCGCTTGGCCAGCGCGCGAGCGCGGACCACGCCACCGACGTCGGGGCTGACCACGATCAGGTCGTCCATGCTGTGGTGGCGCCAGATATCGGCCAGCAGCACCGGCGAGGCGTACACGTTGTCCACCGGGATATCGAAGAAACCCTGGATCTGGTCGGCGTGCAGGTCGATCGTGAGCACGCGGTCGGCGCCGGCGGTGGCGATCATCTTGGCCGCCAGCTTGGCCGTGATCGGCACGCGCGCCGAGCGGGGGCGACGATCCTGGCGGGCATAGCCGAAATACGGCATGACCGCGGTGACGCTACCGGCGGACGCGCGCTTGAGCGCGTCGATCAGCACCAGCAGGTCGAACAGGTTCTCTGCGCTGGGGGCACCCGTCGGCTGGATGACGAATACCTCCTGCTTGCGGACGTTTTCCTCGATCTCGATCTGTGCCTCGCCATCGCTGAACCGGCCGATGAGCGCCTTGCCGAGCGGGATGCCCAGGCGGGCGGCGACATCTTCGGCCAGTGCGCGGTGCGCATTGCCGGTAAACAACATCGGGGTGGACGTATCCACGGAAACTCCTGGCGTGAGATGGGTGGGTCCGGGTGTATGCCACCGTGAGGTGGCTGGGGCGGCAGGATTCGAACCTGCGCATGCGGGAATCAAAATCCCGTGCCTTAACCAGCTTGGCGACGCCCCAACAATTCGTTCCGGCGAGCCATGTGGCCCGCCTGGCTCTGCCGCAGCCCGCGGCCCTTCCCGTCCTTACGACCTGTGTCCAGCGGCGTCGATCCGTTGCCGCATGAGTTGCAGCGGCGAGGGATCGATGCCTGCCGCCACGTGGACCGTAAAGCCCGCGGGACAGCGTGAAGCGACGGCAAGCGCCGCCTCGTGCGTTCTCGTTTCCAGGAATACGCAGCCACCGCTGCCGGAAAGCCGCGCGTTGCCGAAGCCGCCCAGCCATTCCAGTGCCGCCGCCACGCGCGGATGCCGCGCGCGAACCACGGGTTCGAAGGCGTTCTCCGCAACTTCCCCGGAAACAAAGGCCGAAATTGTCGCTTGCGGGGCATGGCGTGTCAATTCGGGCGCGGCGAACAGCGCGGCCGTGGGCACGTGTTCGCCCGGATCGACGACCACGTACCAACGCCGCGGCAAGCGCAGGGGCGTCAGCCGCTCGCCCACGCCCTCGGCCCAGGCCGACCGCCCGCGGACGAAGACGGGCACATCGGCGCCCAGGCGCAAGCCCAGCACCGCCAGGGCGTCCTCGTCCAGTCCCGTGCCCCACAAGGCGTTCAGGCCGACCAGCACACTGGCCGCATCCGAGCTGCCGCCGCCCAGGCCGCCGCCCATGGGAATCCGCTTGGCGATGGCGATCTCCGCACCGAGCGGACAGCCGGTTTCCGCGGCCAGCAAGCGGGCGGCGCGCACGGTCAGGTCGCTGTCCTCGGGAACACCGGGCACCGCGGCGGGACGGGTGACGAGGCCGTCGGCCCGCACGCGCAGGCGCACCTCGTCGCCCCAGTCGAGCAGGCGGAACACCGTCTGCAAGGCGTGGTAACCATTGTCCAGGCGGCCCACGATGCGCAGGAACAGGTTGAGCTTGGCCGGCGCCGGCCAGCGGGTCCAGTCGGTCGGCCCCAGCGGCGCCAGTTCACGGCTCATGAAGACCCGCAGGTGGTCGGGAAAGCCGTTTTCGCGGTCCCGCGCCAGCGCCCGGGCAAAGCCGGGAGCATGCTTGTCGACCACGGTGAAGCCGTGCTTCGCATAGAACGGCGCGTTCCACGGCACATCCGACAGCGTCCCCAGGTCTACCCGACGGAACCCTGCTTCGCGCGCCCAGGCGCAGGCGTGCTCGAGCAGTGCCGCGCCGAAGCCCCGGCCGCCGAACGCCGGCAGCACATCGATCTCGGCGATGCCGATCGCGTCCGGGGTGCCGTCGGTGTCGAGGCAGACGAATCCGACCACATCCTCGTCCACCGTCGCCACCCACGCCCGACCGCGTGCGATCAGCTCGTGGACGATCTCGCGCGGCAGCATCATCGACGAGTACGACGGCCAGGCCGGATGCCCGCGGAACAGCTGCACCGCGGCGCGTTCGATCTCGCAAAGCCGGTCGGCATGGTCCGCGACGGCGGGAGATATATCGAAGTTCATCGCGGGGCCGTGGTGCGAAAGGCGCGGAGTATAGCGGGCGCCTACTTCGCGAACGACCAGTCCTCGATCGCCAGGCGCACCTTGTAGGGCGCTTTCTCGGCGAACACGCGCAACGGCATGGCCGGCTGGCGCGTCGTGTCCCAGGCCTTGTAGTCGACCGTCCAGCCGTCCTGGACCAGGCGGGACGGCAGGCCATCCCCGCCGAACGCGATGTCCGCGGCGCCGGTGTCGGCACGCAGGCCCAGTGCCCACCGCTTCAGTTCACGCAGGGGAATCTGCCAGCCGACGGTCGCGGCCATGAGCGATTCGGCATCGGTGCCGTGCCGGGTGCCACCGTCCAGGCCTTCCAGGTCGGCACCGTCGGGGCCGCCGGTGAGGCGGAAGGTGCGACCCGTGATCGGCCCGCGCACGGTGAACTCGTAGCGGTCGCCGTCCTGTCGCCAGGTAAGGGTGCCGGAGTTGCTGTCCTTACCGTCCGAGACGGACAGCTTGCCCTGCAACGTCCAGTGATCGGTATCGGCCAGGTCGCGCTCACGCTGCGCCTGCCGGCCCAGCGTGGCGGCATCGCCCGGTTGGCGGACCGGCGCACGGGTGGTCGCGCAGGCGGAAAGCAGCAGCGCGAGGGAAACGAGGGAGGTTCTGACGACACGGTGCATGGATCGATCCGGCGAGGGAGGGAAGACGAGGCGATGGCGCCCGGCGAAGGCCGCCGGCAGGCGCCCTACCCCTGCGGGCGCAGCTTCTGCTCGGCCCGTGGCAGCGCGGCGTTTTTCGGGTCGATGCGACGCACCTCGTCCAGCAGCTTGCGCGCTTCGTCGTGCGCACCCCGTGCCCACAGCACTTCGGCCAGGTGCAGGCCGACGTCGCCGTCCTTATGCCGGGCCCAGGCTCCGCGCAGCGTGGTTTCGGCCTGGTCCAGGCGACCTTGCCGGAACTGCAGCCAGCCCCAGGAATCGGCCACGGAGGGATCGTCCGGGCGCGCGGCTCGCGCCACCTGCAGCAGGGCCTGGGCCTCGGGAAGGTCGCGATCGTTGTCGGCCAACGTGTATCCCAATGCGTTGCTCGCCTCCACGTCGCCCGGCTTCAGGGTGAGCACCTGGCGGAAATCGGCCACCGCCTGGTCCACCTTCCCGGCTTCGGCATTGGCCAGTCCGCGGGCGTAGAGCATGTCCGGATCGTCCGGCTTCACCCGCAACGCCTTGTCGTAGGCATCCACGGCGGCGGCGTAGCGCCGGGCATCCATGTACAGCTCGCCGTCCAGCGCGAAGGCCTTGCGCAGGGCGTCGGGGCGGTCGGCGTATTGGGTCTGCAGGCTGCCGACGATCTCGTGGGCATCGTCGTCCTTGCCTTGCAGATGGAGGATGACCGCGCTGCGCACGGAGGCGTCGAAGATGCGCGGGTCGTCGTCGCCGACCGCGGCGTACCAGTCGAGGGCGTCTTCCTGCTGTCCCAGCAACTCGGCCAACTGGCCCAGCGTGAACGCATTCGCTGCCTGCACGTCGTCGGACTGCCGGCGGATCTCCGCGTAAAGCCCGGCCACGGCCTTCTTGTCCTGGGCACGCGCGGCCAGGGTCATCCGCATCATGTAGGTATCGACATCCTGCGTGCCGCCGGCCAGCACCCGTGCGGCGCCTTTTTCGTCGCCGCCCTGCGCCAGCACCGTGGCATAGGCCAGGCGAAGCCGCGTGTTGGCCGGATCCTTTGCCACGGCCTTCGCGAACAGGGCCTTCGCCCCCGCCTTGTCGCCGGCGCGGAAGTGCTGCTGCGCCGCCCAGCCGTAGGTCACCCCGTCGTGGAAACGCGCCTGCGCGCCGTCGCCGATGGCCTTGGCGTAGTCGTGCCGGCCGAGGGTCTCGCCCAGTTCGGCCATGGCCAGCCAGACGGCGGAATCGTTGGGCAGGCGCTGCGGCGTGGCCACGCGCTCGAGCAACTGCCCGGCCTGCGCGGCATCGCGGCCGGAGGCCAGGGTGCGACCGATCTCGCGCCAGGCCTCGGGACTGCCCGTGCCCGCCATGATTTCCAACTGGCGCTGGGCCTCGGCCGTGTCGCCGCGGTCCAGCGCCATGCGTGCGCGGGTCTCGGCCAGCTCCAGCGGCCCGGCACCCAGGCGGGCCCAGCGCGCCAGGCCCCGCGCCGCGGCGTCCTGGTCGTGCACGGCCAGGGCCAGTTCCGTGGCGCGCGCGGCCACGCGGGGGTCGTCGGTGAGCGGGGCCGCGCGGCCATAGGCATCGGAGGCGGCCTTCAGATCGTTGGCGGCCAGGGCGAAGTCGCCCGCCATCAGCTGGGCCTGGAGGTCGCGCTCCGGCGGCACGATGGCCACCTGCATCCGGTCCAGCGGCTGCGCGCCCGTACGCACGGCCCTGGGCGCGGTGGCCGGGCCGGGGGGCGTCGTGGCACAGCCGGCGAGCACCGCGAGGGTGCCCAGGGCCACAAAATGCCGCACTCGCTTGAACTTGGACCGACCGCTCAGCACACTACTCTCCGAATTCGTCCTACACGCCGATGCATGAAGCCCGGCCCTTGTGAGCGCACAATGCGCCCTTAGCTTAGCCGACGCCACCGAAGCCGACCGCAGCCCGTCATGCCACTCATCGCCCTCGGGCTCAATCACCTCACCGCGCCGGTCAGCCTGCGCGAGCAGGTGGCATTCGACGCCGCGGCGGCCCCGGAGGCGCTGGACGAACTCGTCCGGCAGCCCGGCGTGGAGGAGGCGATGATCCTCTCCACCTGCAACCGCACCGAGCTTTATTGCAGCGTGGCCGACGGCTTCGAGAGCGCACCCGGCCTGTGGCTGTCCCGGCAACACCGTCTGACCCCGCAGCGGCTGGACGAGTTCCTCTACCGCCACGACGAACACGAAGCCGTCCGTCACATGTTCCGCGTGGCGACGGGACTCGACTCCATGGTGCTGGGCGAGCCGCAGATCCTCGGCCAGGTGAAGGACGCCTACCAGCAGGCCCGCTCCGCGCAGTCGCTGCGCGCGCCCATGGAGCGCCTGCTGCAGCACACCTTCGCCGTGGCCAAGCGCGTCCGTACCGACACCCGCATCGGCGCGCACACGGTCTCGGTCGCGTACACGGCGGTGCGCCTGGCCGAGCAGGTGTTCACCGACCTTCGCCAGGCCTGCGTGCTGCTGATCGGCGCCGGCGAGACGATCGAGCTGGCCGCCCGCCACCTCACCGACAAGAAGGTGCGCCGGCTGATCGTGGCCAACCGCACGCCGGAAAACGCCCAGGAGCTGGCCAGCCGCTACGGCGGCTATGCCATTTCCCTCGCCGACCTGCCGCGCCACCTCGCCGAGGCGGATATCGTCATCAGCTCCACGGCCTCGCGGCAACCGGTGGTCACCCGGTCGATGGTGGCCGACGCGATCGTCGCGCGCCGCCGGCGGCCGATGTTCATGGTGGATATCGCCGTGCCGCGGGATATCGAGGCGGAGGTCGCCCAGCTGGACGACGTCTACCTTTACGGCATCGACGACCTCAAGCAGGTCATCGACGAGAACCGCCGCTCCCGGGAAATGGCCGCGCGCGAGGCCGACGCCATCATCGACCTCCAGGTGGAGCGCTACATGTCCTGGCGTCGCGCGCTCACCCTGCGCAATCCGGCGGTGGACATGCGCGTGGCCGCCGAGGCCCAGCGCGACGAAGTGCTGGCCAAGGCCCAGGCCATGCTGGCCAGGGGCCGTTCCGCGGACGAGGCCCTGGCCTTCCTGGCCAACACACTGACCAACAAGCTGCTGCACGCGCCCAGCGCGCGGCTGCGCGACGCCGCCCTTTCCGGCGACATGGACCTGCTGCACGCCGCCGGCCGTCTCTACGGACTGGACCCGGACGACGACGTTTCCGCATGATGTGGGATTACTCTCGCCCCACGTCGTACCGTCGATGACCCCTTCCATCCGCCGTAAACTCGAAGCCCTCGCCGAACGCCACGAGGAAGTCGGCCGCCTGCTCGCCCAGCCGGACGCGCTCGCCGACAACCAGCGCTTCCGCGACCTGTCGCGCGAATACGCCCAGCTGGAGCCCGTGGCCGCCTCCCTGCGCGAGCACGACGACGCGGAGCGCGAGCTGGCCGAGACACGCGCCATGCTCGACGACCCCGAACTGCGCGACATGGCGGTGGACGACGTGGCACGCATCCAGGCGCGCCTGGAGGACCTGGACGGCGAGCTGCAGATCCTGCTGCTGCCGAAGGACCCACGCGACGAAGGCAACCTGTTCCTCGAAGTGCGCGCCGGCACCGGCGGCGACGAGGCGGCGATCTTCGCGGGCGACCTCTTCCGCATGTACGCACGCTACGCCGAGCGGCAGCGCTGGCATGTCGAGATACTCAACGCGAACGAGGGCGAGCACGGCGGCTACAAGGAAGTGGTGGCGCGCATCGAAGGACGCGGGGCCTACTCCAAGCTGAAGTTCGAATCCGGCACCCACCGCGTGCAGCGCGTGCCGGAAACCGAATCGCAGGGCCGCATCCATACCTCCGCCGCCACCGTGGCCATCCTCCCCGAACAGGACGACATCGCCGAGATCGACATTCGCGAAGGCGACCTCAAGGTGGATACCTTCCGCGCGTCCGGCGCCGGCGGCCAGCACGTCAACAAGACCGACTCGGCCATCCGCATCACCCACCTGCCTACCGGCACGGTGGTGGAGTGCCAGGACGAGCGCAGCCAGCACAAGAACCGTGCCCGCGCGATGAGCCTGCTCAAGGCACGCCTGCTGGACGCCGAGCGCAGCAAGCAGAGCGCCGCCCAGGCGGAATCACGCCGCCTTCAGGTCGGCTCCGGCGACCGCAGTCAGCGCATCCGCACCTACAACTTCCCGCAGGGCCGCATCACCGACCATCGCGTCAACCTGACGCTCTACCGCCTCACCGAGGTGATGCAGGGCGACATGGACGAACTGATCGACACGCTGACCCGCGAGGCCCAGGCGGACGAGCTGCAAAGCCTGACGGCGGCGTAACCGCCCTGCCCTGCCGGCACGCCGCGGCGACATGACGTGCCGCACAATCGGCTTCCCGACCCCCGATGGAAGATACCGATGGGCAAGAAGAAGAAAGCCTACGAACGCGACCTCGAAGCACTGCAGGTCGAACTGGTCGGCCTGACCCGCTGGCTGCGCCGCAGCGGCAAGCGCATGGTCGTGCTCTTCGAAGGGCGCGACGCCGCCGGCAAGGGCGGCACCATCAAGGCCATCACCGACAAGCTCGACACCCGCGCCGCCCGCGTCGTGGCGCTCGGCAAGCCGTCGCAGGACGAGCAGACCCAGTGGTACTTCCAGCGCTACGTGGAACACCTGCCCGCGGCCGGCGAACTGGTGCTGTTCGACCGCAGCTGGTACAACCGCGCCGTGGTCGAACCCGCCATGGGTTTTTGCACCGAAGACCAGTACGACGCCTTCATGAAGGCCTGCCCGACGTTCGAGAAACTGCTGACCGACGACGGCATCATCCTGCTCAAGTACTGGCTGGCGGTCGACCAGGACGAACAGGAGGAACGGTTCGCCGAGCGCGCGCAGGATCCGTTGAAGCGCTGGAAACTGTCGCCGGTAGACCTCGAAGGCCGTGACAAGTACGCCCAGATGGGCGAACTGCGCGACACCATGATCAAGCGCACGCACACCGCCGATGCGCCGTGGTTCGTGGCCGACTACAACGACCAGAAGACCGGCCGGCTCGACCTCATCCGACACCTGCTCGACCAGGTGCCCGACAAGGAGGTTCCCAGCGACGAGGTGCACCTGCCTCCGTTGAAGAGCAAGCCGAAGAAGGACAAGGTCACCGACAAGGCGGAGAGGGTGCCGAAGGTCTACTGAGCCACCCTGGCACGGCGCACGGGTGTCCTGCGCGGCAGGCGCCCGTTGCGTGACAGCCGCAGCCACTGGCGCAGGGCCAGCAGGCCGCCCGCGGATTCGATCATGGCCGCGGGCACCCACATGATGACGCCACCGATCAGCTGCCCGGTCAGCACGTTGAGCGTGAACGCGCGCCCGCATATCTCGAAGATGGGATAGAGGTCGGTTTTCGAGAAGGTGACGATGGCGCCGGCGACGATCTGCGGGGTCATGGTGATGCCCGGCGACAGCACCCGCCAGCCCGGCGACATGCGCCCCGGCGGCTTCGGGCGGTGGTCCAGCACCAGCCACCAGTACGCCAGCCCCGACACCACCATCGACCAGTTCATGGCGCGGTAGATCCGCCAGTCCAGCATGGCCAGCGTCTGCAGGTCCGGCACCAGCCAGACCAGGATCAACGCGACGAAGCCCAGGGTCACGACCGCGGGTTGCAGCAGTACCGTGCTCAGCGCGCGCCAGACCGCGCCGCCTTGCGCGCGACGCAGCCGCACACGCCACGCCAGTGGCAGGCCGGCGCGAAGGATCGTGCCGGGATAGGACGCGATGACCAGCAATGGCGCCAGATGGTGCAGCAGCACCTGCTGGATGCGGTGCATGAAGAACTCGTGCTCCGCGAAATAATCGAAATAGGTGTGCAGCGACAGGTAGATCATCGCCATGCCGGCCCAGAACGCGGCCCGGCGCGCCAGCGGCACCCGCAGGCGCCGGCAGCCGCGCGCATAGGCGAGCGCCGTGCCGACGAAGACGATCAGGAACACCCAGGAAAACTCCCAGGGCACCACCCATTTCAGGATCGTGCCGGCCACCGTCAGGTCGCGCGGCGGGCACGGCGCGTGCGCCGCCAGCCGTAGATCAGCCCGATAAGCGCGACCAGGCCGGGCACCAGCACGATGTTGATGAACTTCAGGCGCAGCCCCAGCGCGTCGATCTCGGCGTTGAGCTGGTGCTGCACGTCACGCAATTCCTTGCCGATGGCCAGCTTGCGCTGCAGGTACTGCTCGACCTCGCGGCGCTGCTCGGCCGTGGCCGTGCCACCCGTGGCGCCCTTGGCCGGTTGCAGTTCGGCCAGGCGGCGCTGGGTTTCATAGAGCTCGTTTTCCAGTTCGCGTTTCTTGGTCAGGAACTTGCGATCGGCGGCGGCCTGCAGGGCGCGCACACGCGTGAACGGACGCTGCGCATTGACCCGGCCGCGGATCGACAACAGCGCCGTGGATCCGCTGAGGTTGTCGACGATGTTGGAGACGAAGTCGCCGTTGTTGGCGAACGGCGTGAGCTGCTGCTGGCCCAGCAGGGGCTGCACATCGATCCACAGGCGATCGGAGAGCAGGTCGGTGTCGGCCACCAGCACGATCTCGCCCGGGCCTCCTGCCTTGGCGAGGTGGCCCTTGCCCGCGCGCTCGGGGAATGCGGAGTGGAACGTGTCGCGCAAGCGCGCCGCCAGCACGTAACGATCGTGGGTCGGCTCGTAGTTCTCCATCAGGCTGGACGGATCGTTGGCCGCGTCGCGCACCCGCTGGGCGGGCACCACCGTGGCTTCGTCGGAGGACTGCACCAGCGGCACCAGCCGCGCCTTCGTCTCCTGGGCCAGCTCGAAGTGGCCGGCGGTCGAGAAATTCACCCGCTGCAGGCTGGCCGTCACCACGTCGTCGTGGTTGAGGTCCTGCGCACCCAGGCCGAGCATCGCCGGATGCCCGATGCTGTTGCCGTTGAGGTCGATGGTCAACGCCTGCGAGCGGTCCAGCACCACCTGGCTCGGGTCGTACACCACTCCCCACGCGGCGAACAGGCGATGCAGGTCGGAGTCGTGATCGTCCACGATGCCGTGCGAGTCGATCAGCGGCGCGCTGTCCATTTCCGAGTCCGGATCGACGAACACCACCAGGTGGCCGCCACGCAATACGTACTGGTCGATCGCGTATTGCGCGTCGTCCGACAATCGCTTGGGATGCACCAGCAGCAGCACCTCGATCGACGGATCGATGTGGGTCAGGCCGTCAGGGTCCAGCGTGGTCACCTCGGCGATCTGGTCGAGCTGCCGGAACACCGTCCACGCGGCTTCACCGATCACCGGGTTGCCTTCCACCGGCAGGGAGCTGACCACGGCCAGCCGCGGTTTGCGCGGCATGCCCAGTTCGTAGAGCAGCTTGGCGATGTCGTATTCGACGAACGCCTCGCGGGCGGGGTCGAAGAACGGAATGGCCTGCGGTGCCACTTCGCCGGAACCATCCATGCCCACCAGGCCGAAGAACACCCGCTCTCCGTTGCTGCCGCCGCTGGCCGGCGTGAGGCCGTAGCCTTCGGCGGCATCCTCGTCGTCGGAATACGGCACCGGATCGATCACCCGGAAGCGCACGCGACCGTGCGCACGCACGGCGATCTCGCGCAGCATCTCCTGTACCCGCTGCTCGTAGCTGCGCAGCTGCGGCAGGTCGCGCGTGGCGTGGTCGGAAAAATACAGGGTGACGGTCAACGGCTTGGTCAGTGCATCGACGATCTGCAACGTGCCTGGGGTCAGCGTGTAGATGCGATCGGACGTGAGGTCGACGCGCGCGGTGCGCAGCGACAACGCACTGATCGCGATGGCGACGAGGAACAGCGCCGCGATGGCGACCAGGGCGGCGCGCAGGCGCAGCGAACGGGTGATACGGAAGCGACGGGCCATCTCAGCGCGTCCTCTTCAGGTCGAGCATCACCACGCTGGCGCCCAGCCAGGCCACGATGGTGGCGAAGAAATACACCAGGTCGCGCAGGTCCAGCACGCCACGCGCGATGGCATTGGCGTGCCGCGCCATGCTCAACTGGCCCATCGCGCCGACCAGCTTGGGCGGCACGGCATCCTGGAAGAAATCCAGCACCTGCGGCTGGCCCACCAGCAACAGCAGGAAGCAGACCGACGCGGTGAGGATGAAGGCGATGATCTGGCTGCGCGTGATGGTGGACATGCAGGTACCGATGGCGATGAACGCACCGGCCATCAGCCAGCTGCCCACGTAGCCGGCCAGGATCACGCCGTTATCCGGATCGCCCAGGTAGTTCACGGTGATCCAGATGGGGAACGTGAGCACCAGGCAGATCCCGATGAAGCCCCAGGCCGCCAGGAACTTGCCCAGCACGGCCTGCGAGATGGACACCGGCAGCGAGAACAGCAGTTCCAGCGTGCCCGAGGCCCGTTCTTCCGCCCACATGGCCATCGTCACCGCGGGCACCAGCACCAGGTAAAGCCAGGGATGCATGTCGAAGAACGGTTGCAGGTCGGCCAGGCCGCGGTCGTAGAAATCGCCGGTATAGAAGGTAAGCGTACCCGCCAGCACCAGGAAGATGACCATGAACACATAGGCCACGGGCGTCACGAAATAGCTCCACAGTTCGCGGCGGGCGATCGCCATCACACCGTTCATGCGTGGCCTCCGCGCGGCTGCGTGGTGATCTGCCGGAACACTTCGTCCAGGCGACCCTGCTCCAGCTGGATCTCGGACACCTGCAGGTTCTGGGTGCGCAGCAGGGCCTGCACCTCGTCGAGGATCGGCCGGCCTTCCCGCGGGAACACGGTGACCCGGCCATCCAGCGGATCGACCTCCACCGTCGCCACGCCGGGAATACGCGCCAGCATCTCGCGCGATACCGCACTGCCCTGCGCGCTGAACGACACCGCGCCGTGGTACCGCGAGCGCGCCTCCAGCTCGGCGGGTGTGGCATCGGCCAGCAGCTTGCCGTTGGCGATGATCGCTACCCGGTTGCACAGGGCGTGCACTTCTTCCAGCAGGTGGGTGGATATGAGGATGGTGCGCTCGCGCGCCATGGCGTCGATCAGCATGCGCACGGAATGTTTCTGGTTGGGATCCAGTCCATCGGTGGGTTCGTCGAGCATCAGCACGGGCGGATCGTGCAGGATCGCCTGCGCCAGACCCACGCGGCGACGCAGCCCCTTGGACAGTGTGCCGATGGTCTGTTCGAGCACGTCTTCCAGCTCAAGGCGCGCCACCACCTCGTCGAACCGGCGATAGGCCAGCTCCCGATCCAGCCCGCGGACGCGCACCATGAAGGTGAGGAACTCACGGACGGTCATCTCGCCGTAGCTGGGCGCACCTTCCGGCAGGTAACCCAGCGCCCGCTTGGCCGACAGCGGCTCCCGCCGCACGTCGAAGCCGCAGACACGCGCGGTACCGGAAGTGGGCGCGAGGAAGCCGGCGATCATGCGCATGGCGGTGGACTTGCCCGCGCCGTTGGGCCCCAGCAGGCCCAGCACCTGCCCCGGCTCCGCCCGCAACGACAGCGCATCCACCGCGATCAGCGGTCCATAACAACGGGTCAGTCGGTCGGTCTCGATCATTCCCACAATTAACGCACGGCGGGGCGGTCGCAACCACCCCTGCTGCGCGTTGAGCATCGCGCGATGCTGGGTGGGCTCGCCTCCGGCATCGCGTTTGGCTTTGGAGCCTTGGGACGTTCGAGCAAGAGCCGGCGGGTAGCCCCCTCGGGGCCACGCCTACGGCGACCCGTCA
>NZ_JARVRT010000025.1:0-18294 GCF_030209605.1 Luteibacter sp. ME-Dv--P-043b | reverse complement strand
GTTCGAAGCCCTCGCCTGCGGCTACCGGCCACGAGGGTGGCACCCGCCGGCTCTTCCGACGACTGAGCTTGCGTGTGGGAAGAGCCAAGAGCCAGGTATCGCTTCGTTGCTGGGAACGCTCGCTTGCTTGGCGTGCATGGCATCGGTCGCCTTAGATACGTCTAGGGTTCGCGCACGTGCGTGCGCTCCCACACCCCAACTGCAACACGGGCGCCGTGCGTGGAATCAACGTACAACCTGAGGTAGGAGCCCGCGATGCGGGCAAAAAGCCAACGAAGCGGCGACGCCGTACCCTGCACGTCTACGGTGCGCGCCTAACAACCCACCTCAGTCTTGGAAAGAGCCGGCGGGTAGCCTCCTCGGGGCCGGTAGCCGCAGGCGAGGGATTCGAACGGACAAGGCCCGCAGGGGGCCGGCCACGATGGCCGGCCGTTTCCGCTGAGCCATGGATGGCGAATCGGAAACCCCCGTTCGAAGCCCGACCCGCCCCGTAGGGGAAATAGATATACGGCCGCGCCAGCGGCCCTTCCTTAGCGGGTCGCCGCAGGCGTGGCACCGAGGGGGCTACCCGCCGGCTCTTGCTCCACGCCCCCATGCTCCAAGCCCCAACGCGACGCCAAAGGCGAGCCCAGCCCGCCGCCGACAACGCGTTATGCCGTACAATCTGCGCTGGAGTCGGCCGGACAGTCGCGTCGCGCCTTCGGGCGTATCGAGGAAAGTCCGGGCTCCATAGGGCAGGGTGCCAGGTAATTCCTGGGCAGCGTGAGCTGACGGCCAGTGCAACAGAGAGCAGACCGCCGATGGCCCCGCAAGGGGATCAGGTAAGGGTGAAAGGGTGCGGTAAGAGCGCACCGCGTGCGGGGACAACGTCGCATGGCACGGTAAACCCCACCCGGAGCAAGACCAAATAAGGGGACTATGACGTTGCCCGCGTCGTCCCCGGGTAGGTTGCTGGAGCCTGGCGGTGACGCCAGGCCGAGAAGAATGACTGTCGCGTCGCAAGACGTACAGAACCCGGCTTACAGGCCGACTCCTTCTCTTCTTGTGACGGCGCCGTCTCGCGACGGCGCCGTTTTCGCGTGTGGAAAACGGGTGAGTGCCGTCGTCACATCGGTGGAGGACGGGTTGAGTGAACGTGAGTTCAGCCCCGCCGTCCATTTCACGCGGCGCACACACCGTAAATCGCGGCGTGATTCGCAAAAAACTCCACTGATTCAACCACCTCCCGCCCCTTCCTCATAAACGGCTGGAATTGGTCATGAACCTGCCCTTTCTCCTTGATTCACAAGAAAAATTTCCTTGACAGTCTCAGGTGCCGAGACTATCGTGGGCCCCAGTGTGAAATCGTGGGTTTCGGTGGGGCGGCCAGCAGACAATGTTCCAAGGTGAGACAGCCATCACGATCGACGACAAGGGTCGTCTGACGATCCCGACCTCGTATCGGGATCTGGTGGCCGACGCCTGCGCGAACCGTCTGGTGATCACCTACAACCCCTTCGATGCCGGTTGCCTCTGGATCTTTCCGTACGCGGAGTGGGAACAGGTGCGCGACCAGGTCAACGCGCTGCCCAGCGTCAAGGCCGTCCATCGCGCGTTGCAGATGAAGCTGGTGGGTGCCGCGTCCATCGTCGAACCCGACGGGGCCGCACGCATCCTCCTCCCATCCAGTCAGCGGGCGGCGGCGGGGCTGGAGAAAAAAGCCGTCCTGCTGGGCATGGGCAACAAGTTCGAGCTTTGGAGCGAACAGGCCCATCTCGCGAAGATCCGCCAGACCATCGGCGAAGAAGACATCAGCGACGACATGGCGGAACTGCGGTTGTGACGACGAACTAATTCGAGGTGCTGGTGGAACGGGAGCGGGATGTGGCGATGGCGGGGCGCGATGTGCACATCCCGGTGATGCTCGACGAAGCGGTGGAGGGCCTCGCCTTGCGCGGGAACGGACGCTATCTGGATGGGACGTTCGGTCGCGGGGGCCATGCCTCGGCGATCCTTGCCCGTCTCTCCGCCGAGGGCCGTCTGTTCCTGATGGATCGTGACCCGTCGGCTATCGCCGTGGCCGAAGCCGGCCTGGCTACCGACCCGCGCGTCGCGCTGCGCCACGACAACTTCGCCACCATGGGCGAATGGCCAGAGCTGGCGGAAGGCCTCGACGGCATCCTGCTCGATCTTGGCGTGTCCTCGCCGCAGCTGGACGATCGCAGCCGCGGCTTCAGCTTCATGGCCGACGCGCCGCTGGACATGCGCATGGATACCACGCGCGGTATCAGCGCCGCCGACTTCCTCGCCGAGGCCTCGGAATTCGATATCGCCGACGTGCTCTGGCGCTTCGGCGAGGAGCGCTTCAGCCGCCGTATCGCCAAGGTGATCGTCGAGCGCCGTGCCACCGCGCCCATCACGCGCACTGCGGAACTGGCCGAACTGGTCGCCGGTTGCGTCGGTCGCCGCGAGCCGGGGAAGAATCCCGCCACGCGCACGTTCCAGGCCCTGCGCATCCGGGTCAACGCCGAACTGGATTCCGTCGAGCGTGGCCTGGAGGCTGCCCTCGAACTGCTCACCATCGGTGGTCGCCTCGCCGTGATCAGCTTCCATTCGCTGGAAGATCGCACGGTGAAGCAGTTCATTCGCTCGCACGAAGGCCGTGTGCAGGGCAGCCGTCGCGGCCCGCCGACCGAAGCGAAGCTGGCCCGGCTGAAGTCGGTCGGCAAGGCGATTTTTCCCTCCGACGCCGAAGTGGCCGCGAACCCGCGTTCGCGTTCCGCCGTGCTGCGCGTCGCGGAGAAGCTTGCATGAAGGTCTTCGGCGCCATCTGCCTCTCCCTCCTGCTGCTGGCGGTCATCGCCAGCGCTATCGGGGTGGTGTGGACGCGCCACGAAAGCCGCGTGCTGTTCGTCGAACTGTCGCGGCTGCAAAGCCAGAAGGACGACCTGGGCGTGGAGTACGGTCGCCTCGAACTGGAGCAGGCCACCTACGCCGAGCCCAGCCGCATCGATGCCGACGCGCGCGGCAAGCTCGGCATGTTCACGCCGAAGCCGCAGGACATCCAGCTGGTGCGTCGATGAAGGCCCGCTACGGCAAGCCCGTCGTGCCCAGCCGCCGTCGCGGCCAGGGCCCCAGCCCGCGCAAGCGCATGACCGTGATCGTCGCGCTGTTGTGCGTGGCCGCGTCCGGCCTGGTGGTGCGCGCGTTCGACCTTCAGGTGGTCCGCAAGCAGTTCTACCAGGACCAGGGCGATGCGCGCTTCCTGCGCGAGATGCCCATCGCCGTGTCGCGCGGCACCATCTTTGATCGCAACGGCGAGCCGCTGGCCGTGTCCACGCCGGTCGCCTCGATCTGGGCCAATCCGCCGGAAGTGCTGGAGAACGCCGACCGCATTCCCGAGCTGGCCAAGGCGCTGCACGTCGACGCCGACGACCTGAAGCAGAAGATCGAACAGCGTGCGGACAAGGAATTCATGTACATCGCCCGCCAGCTGCGTCCGGAAGACGCGCAGGCGATCGTCGACCTGAAGATCCCCGGCATTTCGTCGCAGCGCGAATACCGTCGTTACTACCCGTCGGGCGCGGTGAACAGCCACATCCTCGGCTTCACCAACATCGACGACCACGGCCAGGAAGGCCTGGAACTGGCCTTCGACGAATGGCTGTCGGGCAAGCCCGGCGCCAAGCGGGTCATCCGCGATCGCATGGGTCATGTGGTGGAAGACGTCGAGCTGGTGCGCGAGCCGCAGCCGGGTCGCGACATCACGTTGTCCATCGACCGCCGCATCCAGTACCTGGCGTATAGCGCGTTGAAGGATGCGCTGGACAAGAACAAGGCCGACTCCGGCTCCATCGTGGTGATGGACGTCCATACCGGCGAAGTGCTGGGCATGGCCAACCTGCCGTCGTTCAATCCCAATGCCGTGCGCGGCAGCTCCCCGGGCGACCGCCGCAACCGCGCGGTCACCGACGTGGTCGAGCCGGGCTCGACGATGAAGGCCTTCACCATGGCCGCCGCGCTCACCAGCGGCAAGTACACGCCCACCTCGCCCATGATCGAAACCTCGCCGGGCACCTGGATGATGGGCGGACACCCCGTGCGCGACACGCACAACTGGGGCACGCTCACGCCCACCGGCGTCATCACCAAATCGTCCAACGTCGGCGCCGCCAAGATCGCGATGACGCTCGACACCGATTTCCTCTACTCCATGTGGAAGTCGTTCGGCATCGGCAACAGCACGGGCAGCGGATTTCCCGGTGAAGCGGCGGGTTACCTGCCTGTCAGCCGCACCTGGAAGCCGATCGAAAAATCGCGCATGGCCTACGGCTACAACCTGAGCGTGACGCCGCTGCAGCTGGCCACCGGCTACGCGGCGATCGCCAACGGCGGTGCGCTGCGCGCGCCCAGCTTCATCAAGGGTGCGGACAACCCGCCCAACCAGGTGATCACCCCCGAGGTGGCGCACGAACTGGTCCGCATGCTGGAAACCGTGCTGCAGCCGGGCGGCACCGGCTACGGTTTCGCTTCCGTCGCCAACTACAGCGTGGCCGGCAAGACCGGTACCTCGCACAAGTTCTCCGTGGGCGGATATTTCGCGAAGAACTACATCTCGCTCTTCGTCGGCATGATCCCGGCGAGCAACCCGCGCCTGGTCACCGTGGTGGTCATCAACGATCCGCAGGGCGGCCATTACTACGGCGGTTCGGTAGCCGGTCCCGCGTTCGCGCAGGTGATGGAAGGCGCGGTGCGCCTGCTCGATATCCCGCCGGACAACGTGGGTCGCTGGTATGTCGGCGGTCCCAGCCAGGGCGGCCTGATCGGCACGGCCAACGCGCCGCCGCCGCAGGCGGACGACAGCGCGGCGGAAGAGGTGGTGCCGTGACCCTCGCCCTTACCGACCTGCTCCGCGATATCGCCGACGCCCCGGGCGCCGGCGATATCGTCGTGTCCGGTCTCTCGCTGGATTCGCGCGAGGTGACGGCCGGCCAGGCCTTCGTCGCCCTGCGCGGCGGCAAGGGCCATGGCATCGACTTCGCCGCGATGGCCGTGGCGCAGGGCGCCGCCGTGGTGCTGGCCGAGCCGCCGTTTGCCGCGGTGGAGCCCGGCGTGCCGGTGATCGCCATCGATGGTCTGCGTGAGAAGGCCGGTGCGCTCGCCGCCCGCTTCCATGGTGATCCGTCGGCCGCGCTCGACGTGGTCGGCGTGACCGGCACCAACGGCAAGACCTCCACGGTACAGCTGATCGCGCAGGCGCTGGCGTTCCTCGGTCGCAAGCCGGCCACCATCGGCACGCTCGGCGCCGGCCTGCACGGTGCGATCGCCGAGGGCGAGCGGACCACGCCGGACGCCATCAGCATGCAGGCCCGCCTGGCCGAATTCCGCGATGCCGGTGCCACGCACGTGGCGATGGAAGTCTCCTCGCATGCGCTGGAGCAGGGCCGTGTCAATGCCGTGGCGTTCGACATCGCCGTGTTTACCAACCTCACCCGCGACCACCTGGATTACCACGGCACGATGGAAGCGTATGGCGCGGCGAAGGCCCGCCTGTTCGCGTTCCCGGGCCTGGCCGCCGCGGTGGTCAACATCGACGATCCGTTCGGCGCGAAGCTGGCCAAGGGCCTGCCGGAAGGCGTGGTCCGGCTGCGCACGTCCATGGCCACCGACAGCACTGCGAAGGATGCCGAGGTACGCGCGGACATCGTGGTCACCTCGGCCAAGGGCCTGTCGTTCAACCTGGACACCCCGTGGGGCATGCGTACGGTGCGCAGTGGTCTGCTGGGCCGGTTCAACGTGGCCAACCTGCTCGCCGTCGCCGCCGTGCTCGGCGCGCTGGGCGAGCCGTTCGAGCGTATCCACGCCGCGCTGGAATCCCTGCAGCCGGTGAACGGACGCATGAGCCGTCTCGGCGGCGACGGGCGCAAGCCGCTGGTGGTCGTGGATTACTCGCACACGCCCGATGCCCTCAAGCAGGCGCTGCTGGCGTTGCGTTCGCATACCAAGGGCAAGCTGATCTGCGTGTTCGGCGCCGGCGGCGACCGCGACCAGGGCAAGCGCCCGCTCATGGCCGCCATTGCCGAGCGCCTGGCCGATGTGGTGATCGTCACCGACGACAACCCGCGCACCGAAGACGGCGACGCCATCGTCGCCCAGATCGTGGCCGGCTTCGCCCATCCCGACACTGCGATGGTGGAGCGCGACCGCGCCCAGGCTATCGCCCTGGCCCTGGCCGATGCAAAGGCCGACGACGTCGTGCTCATCGCCGGCAAGGGCCACGAAACCTATCAGGAAGGCCCGGATGGCAAGCGGCCGTTCGACGACTTCGCCGTCGCCCGCGAGGCGATGGAATCCGGCAAGAAAGGAGCCCGCGCATGATGCGCCTGTCCGCCGTCGCCCTCTGGACCCGCGGCCGCCTGCATGGCGCCGATGTCGAGGTGAGCGGCTTCTCGATCGATACCCGTACGCTGAAGGCCGGCGACCTGTTCGTGGCGCTGCCCGGCGAGCGTGTGGATGCGCATGACTTCGTGGCCGCCGCAGCGGCGCGCGGTGCCGTCGCCGCGCTGGTCACCCGTCCGGTCGACGCGTCGATCCCCCAGGTGATCGTCGACGACACCCAGGCCGCGCTGGGCGACCTGGCCAGCGCCGCGCGTGCCAACAGCCATGTCCGTGTCGTCGGCATCACCGGTTCCAACGGCAAGACCACGGTGAAGACGCTCACGGCATCGATCCTCTCGCGCCACGGCCGCACGCACGTCAACGCCGGCAACTTCAACAACGAGATCGGCATGCCGCTCACCTTGCTGGCGATGCCCGAAGGCACCCAGTACGCGGTGCTGGAGATGGGCGCCGGCAAGCCGGGCGATATCGAGTACCTGGCCGCCATCGCGCGCCCGGATATCGGCCTGGTGACCTCCATCGCACCCGCGCATCTGGAGCGGATGGGCACGCTGGAAGGCGTGGCCGAGACCAAGGGCGCGCTGTACCAGATGCTGTCGGCCGATGGCGTGGCGATCATCAACGCGGACGACGAGCGCTTCGGTGGGTTGTTCACCAACCTGGCCGGAGCGCGCCGGGTGCTGCGTTACGCGCTGAACCATCGTGCGGACATCGGCGCGGATATCGTCGAGGAACGCATCGACGGCACCCATTTCGTGCTGTCCACGCCGCACGGTGACGGCGATGTCCACCTCCCGCTGCCCGGTCGGCACAATGTGGCCAATGCGCTGGCAGCCGCGGCGATCGCCATCGCGCTGGACGTGCCGGTGGCGCGCATCGTCGAGGGCCTGGAGCAGGTTCCGCCCGTGGCCGGACGCCTCCAGCGTGAACCGATGGCCGGTGGCTGGACGCTCATCGACGACAGCTACAACGCCAACCCCGGTTCCGCCGCCGCCGCGATCGACACGCTGGCGCTGGCCCAGGGCGAGCGCTGGCTGGTGCTCGGCGACATGGCCGAGCTGGGCCCGGATGCGCTGGCGCTGCACGCCGGCATCGGCGATCTCGCGCACCGCCGCGGCATCGAACGCCTGCTCGCCACGGGTGCCAAGAGCGCGGCGGCCGTCGAGGCGTTCGGTGCGGGCGCGCAGCATTTCGCAACGCAGGAGGCGCTGATCGAGGCGGCCTGCGTGCAGGTCCACGAGGGCGTTACCTGCCTCGTGAAGGGGTCACGTTCCTCCGGTATGGACCGGGTCGTGGCGGCGATGAAGAAATACGCTGAAGGAGCCTCCGATGCTGCTTGAACTGGCGGAATGGATGGCTCGGCACTTCACGTCCGTACATCTTTTCCAGTACATCACCTTTCGCGCGATCATGGCCGCGCTCACGGCGCTGTCGGTCTCGCTGCTGCTGGGTCCGTTGCTGATCCGCAAGCTGGCCGCGCTGAAGGCGGGGCAGGTGGTGCGCAGCGACGGTCCGCAGACGCACCTTTCCAAGGCCGGCACGCCGACCATGGGCGGCCTGCTGATCCTGTTCGCCGTGGGCATTGCCACGCTGCTGTGGGCCGACCTGTCCAATCGCTACGTGTGGGTGGTGCTCGCCGTGACGCTGCTGTTCGGCGTGATCGGTTTCTACGACGACTACCGCAAGCTGGTGCTGAAGGACAGCCGCGGGCTGGCCAGCCGCTGGAAATACTTCTGGCAGTCGGTGTTCGGCCTGGGTGCCGCAGTGTTCCTCTACCAGACCCACCAGCTGCCGGCGGAGACCGCCCTGTACGTGCCGCTGTTCAAGCAGGTGGCGATCCCGCTCGGCCTGCTGTTCGTCGTGGTGGGCTATTTCATCATCGTCGGGTTCTCCAACGCGGTGAACCTCACCGATGGCCTGGACGGCCTGGCCATCATGCCGAGCGTGCTGGTGTCCGGTGCGCTGGGCATCTTCGCCTATCTCGCCGGCAACAAGCTGTTCTCCGAATACCTCGGCATTCCCGCCATCCCGGGTGCCGGTGAGCTGGCCATCTTCTGCAGCGCCCTTTCCGGAGCCGGCCTTGGTTTCCTCTGGTTCAACACCTACCCCGCGCAGGTGTTCATGGGCGACGTGGGCGCACTGGCCATCGGCGCGGCGCTCGGCTGCGTGGCGCTGATCGTGCGCCAGGAAATCGTGCTGCTGGTGATGGGGGGCGTGTTCGTCATGGAAACCGCCTCGGTGATGCTCCAGGTCGGCAGCTTCAAGCTGCGCGGCAAGCGCATCTTCCGCATGGCACCGATCCACCATCATTTCGAATTGAAGGGCTGGCCCGAGCCGCGGGTCATCGTCCGTTTCTGGATCATCAGCGTCGTGCTGGTGCTCATCGGTCTCGCCACGTTGAAGGTGCGCTAAGCGATCATGTTCGGCTTCGGAAACAAACAGGCCAAACGCCGTCAGGGCCCCCGCGGGAGCTTCGATCTCCCGTTGCTCCTGGCCGCGCTCGCCCTGGCGACGCTGGGCGTGATCATGGTCACGTCCAGCTCGATCGCGGTGGCCGACGGCTCGCACCAGGGTGCCTTCTACTACCTCAAGCGCCACCTCGTGTTCCTCGTGCTGGGCGGCTGCCTGGCCGCGGCCGCCATGCGCACGGAACTGAAGGTGCTGGAAAAGCACAGCTTCCTGCTGCTGCTGTTCGGCGTCATCATGCTGCTGATGGTGTTCCTGCCCGTGTTCGGCATGCGCATCAACGGCGCGCGCCGCTGGGTGAACCTGCTGGTGACCAGCTTCCAGCCCGTGGAAGCGGTGAAGCTGATCCTGGTCGGCTACCTGTCCAGCTATCTGGTCCGTCATCGCGAAGGTGTCGAATACGACCTCTTCGGCGTGGTCAAGCCGGTAGGCGTGGCGGGCCTGATCGTGCTGCTGCTGCTGGCCCAGCCCGACTTCGGTTCGGCCGCGCTCGTGGTTGCCACCACGGTGGGCATGGTATGGCTGGCCGGCGCGCGCATGCGCAACCTGCTGGTACTGGCGACGCCGCTGGTGCCGGCGCTGATCTACGCGGCCACCGCCGAGGACTACCGCATCAAGCGCCTGACGTCCTTCCTCGATCCGTGGAAGGATCCGTTCAACGACGGTTTCCAGTTGACCCAGGCACTGATCGCCGTGGGCCGTGGCGAATGGACTGGTGTGGGCCTGGGTTCCAGCGTGCAGAAGCTGTTCTACCTGCCCGAGGCGCACACCGACTTCATCCTTGCCGTGCTGGCCGAAGAACTCGGCCTGGCCGGCATCGTCACAGTGATCTTCCTCTATATCGTGCTGGTGGGCCGCGGCCTGTACATGGGCCTCAAAGGCGTCGAGCTCGGCCAGCGCTTCTCCGGTTACGTGGCCTACGGCATCTCGCTGATGCTGGGCTTCCAGGCCATGGTGTCCATCGGCGTGAACCTGGGCGTGCTGCCGACCAAGGGTCTGACCCTGCCGCTGATCAGCTCCGGCGGCTCGTCGGTGTTGATGACCTGCGCCATGGTCGGCGTGCTGCTGCGCGCCACCTTCGAGATCAACCGCGCGGAAGACGCGCGACAGACCGCCGTGCGCCTGCCGGCCAACGCCGTGCCGGATTCAGCGGCATTCGGGGGTGCGGCATGACGCGCCCGGTGCTGATCATGGCCGGCGGTACCGGCGGCCACATCTTCCCCGGCCTGGCCGTGGCCGACGAACTGCGTTCGCACGGCGTGCCCGTGGCCTGGCTGGGTGCCGAAGGCGGCATGGAAACCCGCGTGGTGCCCGCGCACGGCCTGGACCTGCACACCATCGCCGTCGGCGGCTTGCGCGGCAAGGGCCTGAAGACGCGCCTCATGGCGCCGGTGATGCTGGTTCGCGCGTTGCTGGCATCGCTCGCGCTGCTGCGTCGCCTGCGTCCGGCCTGCGTGCTGTCGATGGGCGGCTACGTAGCCGGACCGGCCGGCGTGGCCGCGCGCCTCGCGGGCATCCCGCTGGTGGTGCACGAACAGAACGCCGTGGCCGGCTTCACCAATCGCAAGCTTGCTGGCTTTGCGCGCAAGGTGTTGACCGGCTTTCCGAACGTACTGCCCAACGGCGAGTGGGTCGGCAACCCGGTGCGTTCACGCATCGCGGCGTTGTCGCCGCCCGAGCTGCGCATGACCGGTCGCACGGGGCGTCCGCGCCTGCTCGTGCTGGGCGGCAGCCTCGGTGCGCGCACGTTGAACATGGCCGTGCCCGCGGCGCTCGCTGAGCTTCGCCGGATGGCCGACAACGGGCAGGGCGACCGGCTGGAGCCGGAAGTAGTGCACCAGACCGGTGAGCGCGGCCTCGAAGACGCCCGTGCTGCCTATGCCGAGGCTGGTATCGCCGCCAACATCGTCGCCTTCATCGACGACATGGCCGGTGCCTACGAGTGGGCCGACATCGTCGTCTGCCGGGCCGGCGCACTGACCGTGGCCGAACTCTGCGCCGCCGGCCTCGAAGCGCTGCTGGTGCCTTTCCCGCATGCCGTGGACGATCACCAGACCGCCAATGCGCGGGCGATGGTCGATGCCGGCGGTGCGCGGCTGGTGGCGGACGCCACCCTTGCACAGAGCGATGCGCGCGACATGCTCGCCCACCTGCTGTCCGACATGCTGGCCGATCGCCGGCAGATCCTTTCCGCGGCCATCGCGTCCCGCACGCTGGCCAAGCCCGACGCCGCATCCACGATTGCCCGTCATTGCATGGAGGTTTCCGCATGACGCCCGGTCGTTTGCGCGCCCACGACGATTTCATGACCTCGTTCCGCCGTGTCCACTTCATCGGCGTAGGCGGCGTCGGCATGAGCGGCATCGCCGAGGTGCTGTCCAACCTCGGTTACAGCGTGTCCGGCTCCGATCGCGCGCCTTCGGCCACCACCGCGCGCCTGGCCGGACTCGGCGTCACGGTCTGCATCGGTCACGAAGCGGCCAACATCGACGGCGTGGACGTGGTCGTCACCTCCAGTGCCATCCGCCAGGACAATCCCGAACTGGTCGCCGCGCTCGCCGCGCGCATCCCCGTGGTGCCGCGTGCGGAAATGCTCGGCGAGCTGATGCGTTTCCGTCGTGGCATCGCCATCGCGGGCACGCACGGCAAGACCACCACCACCAGCCTGGTCGCCAGCGTGCTGGCCGAGGCCGACTACGATCCGACCTTCGTGATCGGTGGTCAGCTCAATGCCGCCGGTGCCAATGCGCGCCTGGGCACGGGCCAGTACCTCGTGGCCGAAGCGGACGAGTCGGACGGTTCGTTCCTGATGCTGTCGCCGGTCATGGCGGTGGTCACCAACATCGATGCCGACCACCTCGAAAACTACCAGGGCGATTTCGCGCTGGTGAAGAAGGCTTTCAGCGATTTCCTGCATCGCCTGCCGTTCTACGGCATGGCGGTGCTGTGCATCGACGACGAGGAAACCGCGAAGCTGGCCCAGGACACCTCGCGTCGCGTGATGACCTACGGCGTGGAGAACGCCAGCGCAGACGTCACGGCCACCCACGTCCGCCAGGTCGGCTTCGAGATGCACTTCGACCTGCACCTGCCGGGTATGGACGGTACGCTGCCGGTGACCCTCAACCTGCCTGGCCGGCATAACGTGCAGAACGCGCTGGCCGCGGCCGCCGTCGGCTGGCAGCTCGGCGTCGAGGCAGAAGCGATCGCGCACGCGCTGGCACGCTTCGAAGGCGTGGGCCGTCGCTTCCACCGGCGCGGCGAGATCGCGTTGGACAGCGGCAGCGCCTTGCTCGTGGACGATTACGGCCACCATCCGCGCGAGCTGGCCGCGGTGTTCGCCGCCGCCCGCGGCGGCTGGGCCGATCGCCGCCTGGTCGTGGCCTTTCAGCCACACCGCTACAGCCGTACGCGTGACCTGCTCGACGATTTCGCCAACGTGCTGGCCGAGGTCGATGTGCTGGTGCTGACCGAGGTGTACCCGGCAGGCGAGTCGCCCATTCCGGGCGCCGACGGCAAGGCACTGGCCCGTGCGATCCGTGCCCGCGGCAAGACCGACCCGGTGCTGGTCGACCATCCGCGCGACCTGCGCGACACGCTGTCGGCGCTCGCGCGCGACGGCGACCTGATCATGCTGCTCGGCGCCGGCGACATCGGCGCAGCGGCCATCGACCTGGCCGGTGTCGGCCACCTGAGGACCTCTCCGTGAACCGCTCCGACCGCTTTCCCCGCATCGTGAACGACGCCGCCGGTTTTGGTCGCGTGGCCGTCGTGCTGGGTGGCAACTCCGCCGAGCGCGAGGTGTCGCTCGACTCCGGCCGTGGCGTCCTCGAGGCGCTGCGTTCGCTCGGCGTCGACGCGCATCCCATCGATGGCATTCCCGCCTTGCTGGATGCGGTACGCGCCGGTCATTTCGCCCGTGTGTTCAACATCCTGCACGGCGCAGGCGGCGAGAACGGCGAGCTGCAGGGTGCCTTGCAGTCGCTCGGCGTGCCCTATACCGGTTCCGGCGTACTCGGTTCGGCGCTGTCGCTGGACAAGGTGCGCGCCAAGCAGGTGTGGATCGCACTCGGCCTGCCCACGCCGAAATTCAAGGCGTTGCCACGTGGCGCGGACGTGCATGCCGCGGCCCGCGAGGTCGGTTTTCCGCTGATCGTGAAGCCGGCCTGGGAAGGCTCCAGCGTGGGCATCACGCGCGTGTTCGACGAAGCCGGCCTCGACGCCGCCGTCGAGCTGGCCCGCCGTTATCCGGGCGACATGCTGATGGAAACGCTGATCGAGGGCGACGGCAGCGAAGGTGGGGAGTTCACCGTCGGTATCCTGGGGCGCGAAGTGCTGCCCACGATCAAGATCCTGCCCAAGGGCGAGTACTACGACTACAACGCCAAGTACGTGGCCGAAGACACGCAGTACATCGTGCCGGGCCTGCTGGGCGAGGCGGAAGACGCCATGCGCGCACTGGCGCTGCGCGCCTTCGACGCGCTCGACTGCTTCGGCTGGGGCCGCGTCGATGTGATGCGCGACCGCCATGGCAAGAACTGGCTGCTCGAGGTGAACACCGCGCCGGGCATGACCTCGCATTCGCTGGTGCCCAAGGCGGCCGCCGTCGCCGGGCTGAGCTATGCCGAGCTTTGCTGGCGCGTGCTGGAAACCTCGATGGAACGGGAGGCTACCCGCGCATGAGGGGTTCAGCCGCCACGCGTCTGGTTGCCTGGGGCATCGCCATCACGTTGGTGGTGTTGCCCGTGGTCGGCGTCATGCAGGGCTGGTTCGCCGCCGGCCGCTGGCCCGTCACGCAGCTGAAGGTGGAGGCGGAGTTCGCCCATGTCAGTGCGGAGCAGATCCGCAGCGCCGTGCTGCCGAGCCTCGGCAAGGGCTTCTTCGCCACCGATCTGGAAGCCGTGCGCCACTCCATCGGCAGCCTGCCGTGGGTGGAGTCGGTGGAAGTGCGCAAGCGCTGGCCGGATACCCTGCTGGTCCGCATCTACGAACGGCAGCCGTTCGCGCGCTGGAACGAGGATCGCCTGATCAGCCGGCAGGGCCTGGTTTTCGATGCACCGGGCGCCGACCAGATGGGCGACCTGCCGCGCCTGCGCGGACCGGATTCGCGACTGGCCGAGGTGGTGAGCTTCTACGCGCAGGCGCAGAAATCGTTCGAAGGCCGCACCGGCCTGTCGATCGTCGGCGTCAGCCTCAGCGAGCGTGGCAGCTGGAGCGTCACCGCGGAAAGTGGCGCGGAAATCGTGATCGGCGATCGCGAGCAGGCCGACCGTCGCCTGGCGCGGTTCCTCGATGTCTACCCCCAACTCGTCGCCGGTCGGCACGGCGGTTTCGCCTACGCCGACCTTCGTTACACCAACGGATTCGCCATCCGGTGGCCGCAGCCGGAAACCACGGCCACACCCAAGGTCGGAAGTTGAGCAGGATCATGAGAAACAAGAACGACAAACAGCTCGTCGTCGGCCTCGACATCGGAACGTCGAAGGTCGTCGCGATCGTCGGCGAATACGAGCCGGGCGAACCGATCGAAGTGATCGGCATCGGCACGCACGTGTCACGTGGCATGAAGCGCGGCTCGGTGGTGGATATCGAGTCGACGGTGCATTCCATCCAGCGTGCGGTGGAAGAGGCCGAGCTGATGGCCGGCTGCGACATCCGCTCGGTCTACGCTTCCATCTCGGGCAGCCACCTGGAAACGCGCAACTCGCACGGTACCGCGGCCATTCGCGACCGCGAGGTCATGGCCGCGGACCTGGAGCAGGTGCTGGAAGCCGCCAGCGCGGTAGCGATCCCTGCCGACCGCAAGGTGCTCTACAAGGAATCGCAGGAATACCGTATCGACGGACAGGACGGCATCCGCCATCCGGTCGGCATGAGCGGCGTGCGCCTGGAAGCCAGCGTGCACCTGGTCACGGGTGCGGCCAGCGCAGTGCAGAACATCTCCAAGTGCATCCAGCGTTGCGGGTTGTCGGTCGACGAGCTGGTGCCGGCCGCGGTGGCCAGCGCGAAAGCGGTGCTGACCGAGGACGAGCTCGAACTCGGCGTGTGCCTTGTCGACATCGGCGCGGGCACCACCGATATCGCCATCTATACGCAGGGCGCGATTCGTTACACCAAGTCGCTGCCGGTCGGCGGCGACCAGGTGACCAACGACATCGCCTACGGCGTGCACACACCCACCGCTCACGCGGAAGAGATCAAGATCAAATACGCGTGCGCGCTTGCGCAGCTTGCGCATGCGGAAGAAACCATCCAGGTCCCCAGCGTCGGCGATCGCCCGCCGCGGCGCCTCGCACGACAGGCATTGGCCCAGTCGGTGCAGGCCCGCTACGAGGAAATCTTCGAGATGGTGCAGGACGAACTGCGCCGCTCGGGTTACGAAAGCCTCGTCGCCGCCGGCATCGTGCTGACCGGTGGCGCGTCGCGGATGGAAGGCGCACTCGAGCTTGCCGAGGAAATCTTCCACAAGATGGTGCGCGTCGGCGTGCCCCAGCATGTGTCGGGCCTGGGCGACGTGGTCTCCACGGAGCTGCATTCCACGGGCGTCGGCCTGCTGCTGCACGGTTCGCGCTCCACGGGTGCCGCGCGCCACACGCATTCCGCCGCCGGCAATGTCGGCAGCATGGTCGAGAAGTTCCGAAGCTGGTTCACCAAGAATTTCTGAGCGTCGTATCGAATTAGTCGGTGCCCGATGGAAGGGGGGCGCCGGGGCAGCAGGATGGCCCGCAACCCATGGCCGACAGGAGTCGGGCAAGGGACATAAACCAAAAAAACTAAAAGTTCTGCGGAGGACGGGAAATGTTTGAACTCATCGAAAAGCTGGCACCGAATGCGGTCATCAAGGTCATCGGCGTGGGTGGTGGTGGCGGTAACGCCGTGGCCCACATGGTCAATTCCAATATCGAAGGCGTCGAGTTCGTCGTCGCCAACACCGACGCTCAGGCGATGAAGAGCTGCGCCTCGCGCACACACCTCCAGCTGGGTGGCAACGTCACCAAGGGCCTGGGCGCGGGCGCCAATCCGGAAGTCGGCCGCCAGGCCGCGCTGGAGGACCGCGAGCGCATCGAGGAAATGCTCGAAGGCGCGGACATGGTCTTCATCACCGCCGGCATGGGCGGCGGCACCGGCACGGGCGCTGCGCCGGTCGTTGCGCAGCTGGCCAAGGAAAAGGGCATCCTGACCGTCGCGGTCGTGACCAAGCCGTTCCCGTTCGAGGGCCGTCGCCGCATGCAGGTGGCCCTCAAGGGTATCGAGGACCTCTCCCAGCACGTCGACTCGCTGATCACCGTGCCGAACGAGAAGCTGCTCTCGGTGCTGGGTCGCGAAGTTACCCTGCTCAACGCGTTCAAGGCCGCCAACGACGTGCTCCAGGGTGCGGTGCAGGGCATTGCCGACCTGATCACGGCCCCCGGCCTGATCAACGTCGACTTCGCCGACGTGCGCACGGTCATGAGCGAGATGGGCATGGCGATGATGGGCTCCGGCACGGCCCGCGGCGACGACCGCGCCCAGGCCGCCGCCGAGGCCGCGATCAACAACCCGCTGCTCGAGGACGTCAACCTGGCCGGTGCCTGCGGCATCCTGGTCAACGTCACCGCCGGTCCGAACCTGACCATGCGCGAGTTCGACGAGATCGGTCGCGTGATCCACGACTTCGCCTCGGAAGACGCGACCGTGGTGATCGGCACCTCGCTGGACCCGGAAATGCAGGACGACGTCCGTGTCACGGTGGTCGCCACCGGCCTCAACCGCGTCGGCGCCACGGCCAAGCAGCCGGTTCGCCAGCCGGTGCAGCAGCAGGTCGAGATGCGCCAGCGTCCGCGTCCGGTGGTGCTGCGCACGGGTACCGGCAACGAAGTGGTCGACTACGCGCAGTCGGATGCCGTGCCGTCGGTGCGTTCGGAGCCGGCCCCGTCGAAGAACGCCGAGCCGGCGATCGATTACCTCGACATCCCGGCTTTCCTGCGTCGCCAGGCCGACTGACGCACCACCCCAAGGCACGTTAAGGACAACGTGAGGACGACCCGGCACGAAGCCGGGTTGGCCGACGCTCCGCCGCCGTCCCGTCCGGGCGGCGGAGCGTCCCCGCTTCGCCGACGGAAAGCGGACCGTATTTCAGCAGCTTGTAAATGATTGAGAGGACGAACTATTCAGTCGCACGGGCGGTGAGAATCGCCTGTCCTTCATGCTGAAGGAACAGTGAAGCGACACTGGACTGTACCGTCTGGTTTGTTTATTCACAGGTTAAGACTGTGTTAGCATGACCGCTACTTTAGGCTGCTGCCAACAAGGTTCGACCCAACATGATCAAGCAGCGCACGCTCAAGAACATCATTCGCGCCACGGGCGTCGGTCTCCATACCGGCGACAAGGTGTATATGACGCTTCGTCCGGCCGCGCCGAACACGGGTATCGTGTTCCGCCGCACCGACCTGAATCCCCCGGTCGAGCTCAAATCACGCCCGGAAAACGTCGGTGACACGCGTCTTTCCACGACGCTGATCCAGGGCGAGGTTCGCGTCTCGACGGTCGAGCACCTGCTCTCCGCGATGGCCGGCCTGGGCATCGACAACGCGTATGTCGACCTGTCGGCACCGGAAGTGCCGATCATGGACGGCAGCGCCGGTCCGTTCGTTTTCCTCATCCAGTCCGCTGGTATCGAGGAACAGGACGCGGCCAAGCGTTTCATCCGCATCAAGAAGCCCGTGATCGTGAAGGACGGCGACAAGTGGGCCAAGCTGGAGCCGTTCGACGGTTTCAAGGTCGGCTTCTCGGTCGAGTTCGACCACCCGCTGTTCAACAAGCGCAACTCGCAGGCCGAGATGGATTTCTCGACGACCTCGTTCGTCAAGGAAGTCAGCCGCGCCCGTACGTTCGGCTTCATGCGTGACATCGAAATGCTCCGTGAGCGCAACCTCACGCTGGGCGGTTCGATGGACAACGCCGTAGTTCTCGACGACTACCGTGTGTTGAACGAAGACGGCCTCCGTTACGACAACGAGTTCGTCAAGCACAAGATCCTCGACGCCATCGGCGACATCTACATGCTCGGCCACAGCCTGATCGGCGCGTACTCTGCGCACAAGTCGGGGCACGAGCTCAACAACAAGCTTCTCCGCAGCCTGATGGCCGATGCCGCGGCGTGGGAAGAAGTCAGCTTCAAGGACCCGGCCAAGGCGCCGATCTCCTACGCCCATCCCGCCCAGGCGGTTTAAGCGAAGCCCGACGACATACAAGCGACCCGAAAAACCCGCCCGCCGAGGCGGGTTTTTCGTTTGTTCGCGCATGCGTCGTAGGAGCGCACGATGTGCGCGACATCTTTTCGCGATAAGGTTTTCGTGTGCCGTGTGCCGTGTGCCGTGTGCTCTGGCGCAAGAGCCGGCGGGTAGCCCCCCCGGGGCCACGCCTGCGGCGACCCGAAAAGGAAAGGCCGCTGGCGCGGCCGTGTAC
>NZ_JARVRT010000046.1:0-25870 GCF_030209605.1 Luteibacter sp. ME-Dv--P-043b | reverse complement strand
TGACGGGTCGCCGCAGGCGTGGCACCGAGGGGGCTACCCGCCGGCTCTTGCTCCAGTGCCCAAGGCTCCAAGGCTAAACGCGATGCCGAAGGCGAGCCATTCGCCCACAAAAAAAGGCCGGGCGTCGCCGCCCGGCCTTTCTTATGCAGCTCGGATATCCGAAGGCTTAGGCCTTCTGGACTTCCTCAGCCTGCAGACCCTTCTGGCCGTTGACGACCTTGAAGGAGACCTTCTCGCCTTCGGCGAGGGACTTGAAGCCGTTACCCTGGATGGCGCGGAAGTGCACGAACACGTCCGGGCCGTTCTCACGGGAGATAAAGCCGAAGCCCTTGGCGTCGTTGAACCACTTGACGGTGCCGATTTCACGATCCGACATAGAAACACTCCAAAACAATTTTTACGAATAAAACCGGCAACTTGAAATAGCTGCCGCCTAACTGGTGTGCAAGGAAACGCGAGGAGCGAAGCGATGTTGCGGATACGTGATCAGCTGCATCGGGTCAAACTGACTCTATGACCCCGGCAAACACAGTCCGGCGACTATACAGCGCAATGTCACAAATAGCGATGCCGCTCAGGCCGCATCCGTAGTCGGCTCACTGACGTAACTTTCACGGTATCGGCGCACATGCTTGCGGGCGGTCGCAAAAGCACAGCGATCTCACCTACCATCCGCTCACGTTCTAACCAAGGGGGACCGCTCCATGAACCACTCCAGCATCCGACTCGTTCCGCTTCTCATCGGCGCCCTGGCGCTGGCGGCGTGCGCGGATCACAACGCCAGGACGACGTCGGGCAACACCCGCACGACCGTGTCCTCGACACCCGCGAGCAGCTCCTCCAGCAAGCCGCGTGTCACCTCCACCACGACCAGCGGCTCGACCTCCCGGACGACCAGCCGCACCGCGACCGCCACCAAGGACGCCCCCCTGCCCGACAGCACGGGTATCGCCGCCTGTGACGAATACCTGGCCAGCTACAAGAGCTGCCACCTCGCCGCCGGCATCTTCGCGCGCGACCAGATCGACAGCCGCTACGACATGATGCGTACCAGCCTGCTGCGCCAGTCGCAGGACCCGGACATGCGCGGTCAACTGGGCGCGCGCTGCGCATCGCTGGCCAGCCAGTTGAAGGACGCGCTGCACGGGAAGTCGTGCGCCGACACGCCGGCTCCGGCCTCCACGCGCTGAGTTTTCGAGAGTCATCCACCAGCGCCGTGCACGTCCTGTCGGATGGGCGTGACGGCGCGGTGCAGGGCCTTTCGTAATTGTGCCGCCGTTAAATCTCTCCTTGGTAGCGTCGGGAACGATGCTGCGGATCGACGATCCGTGGCGATCCGACCACCGTTACTAAGGAGGCTTATATGAAGACGCATATTCGCGCTGCCGCACTGGGCGCTTCGTTGTTGCTGGCCGGTGCCGCTTTTGCACAGGACGTTCCGCCGCCGGGCCGCGTGCCGCCTCCGCCGGCCGGTGAGGCCACGCCTCCGCCGCCGCCCCCCTCGGACACGGCACCGGGCACGATGCAGCAGCAGGACCCGGCCATGCCGCCGCCCGCCGCCAATGCGCCGCCTCCGCCGCCCCCGGGCGACATGCCGCCGCCGCGCCCCGGTGATGCTCCGCCGCCGCCCCGTCCGGGCGATGCCCCGCCCCCGCCCCCGCCGGGTGGCGAAGCCGGTGCGATGGAACGCTCCATGCACGCACCGCAGGGCGCTGGCCAGGTTGTGGTGAACAGCAGTCCCGCACCGGCCAAGCCGTCGGGTCCGGCACCGGATTTCGCGACGCTCTCGGGCGGCAAGGGCTCGATCAGCCCGACGCAGGCTTCGGCGTTCCCGCTGCTGGCTAACGACTTCCAGTACGCCGACGCCAACCGCGACGGCCGCGTCTCGAAGGCTGAGTACCAGAAGTGGGTGACCAAGTCGGGCGCCAGCGGACAGTAAACACGTTCTATCCCGCGCCAAGGAAACGGCCCGCATGTCGGGCCGTTTCCTTGAGTATTCGCGCACATGCACGTTTTTCACATTTGTCACGGATACACTTCCGCTCGCCGGGCAGTCACCGGCTCAGGGAGTCTCCGTACGATGAAACGAATCCACGCCGCCGCCGGCGCCTTCGGCGCTTACGCCTGTCTGCAGGCGAGCCTCGCCTTTGCGCAGAATCCGAGCCCGATGGATATTCGCGCCTGCTCGGGTATCGAAACCGACTCGCAGCGGCTGCTCTGCTACGACAAGGCGGTGGGCCGACCGAACATGACCACGGCGGCGAAGAAGGAAGATCCCAAGGGTGAATCCATGAGCGTCGACCTGGCCACGCGCAATTCGGGCGACGTGCCGCGTCCGCTTTCGCTGCTGGACAGCCGCTGGGAGCTGTCGCCCGAGAGCAAGCTGGGCACGTTCAACCTGCGTGGTTACAAGCCGACCTATGTCCTGCCGTTCTTCGGTACGAACAAGCAGAACACCACGCCACACACGCCCGCGCCGGACCACACCGTCACGACGCCGCAGAACCTCGACAACGTCGAGGCGAAATTCCAGATCAGCATGAAGACCAAGGTGGCCGAGAACCTGTTCGGCGACAACGGCGACGTGTGGGTGGGTTACACGCAGTCGTCCCGCTGGCAGGTGTACAACAAGGACAACTCGCGTCCGTTCCGCGAAACCAACTACGAGCCGGAGGCCTTGCTGGTGTTCAACACCAACTACAACCTCTTCGGCTGGAACGGCCGTCTGGCCAGCATCGGCATCAACCACCAGTCCAACGGACGCGCCGACCCGCTGTCGCGCAGCTGGAACCGCGTGGTGGCCGACATCGGCCTGGAGCGCGAGGGCTGGGTCATCATGCTGCGCCCCTGGTGGCGCATCCCGGAAGCGCGCAAGGACGATGACAACCCGGATATCAAGGATTACATGGGCCGCGGCGAAATCACCGTCGTGCACGAGGTGGGTCGCCAGGAGTTCTCGCTGACCGGCCGCCATTCCTTCCGCACGGGCGACCGCTCACACGGCTCGCTGCGCGGCACCTGGAGCTTCCCGGTAGTGAACAACCTGCGTGGCTACGTGGAAGTGTTCAACGGGTATGGCGAAAGCATGATCGACTACAACCACCGCGCGACGTATCTGGGCGTGGGTGTGTCGTTGCTCGACTGGTATTGAGTCTGAGGGTGGCTGATTCGCGCACATCGTGCGCTCCTACCAAGCGTCGCGTGTAGGAGCGCACGATGCGCGCGATCAAATCCGCGCCACATTCGGTGTAGGAGCGCACGATGTGCGCGATCCTCAAGACGCTCGCGATCGAACCAGGCCGGGGCGCGCGACAGACGCACGCCCCGCCCCATCACCCTCAGTGCTGGTGACCGCCCGCGCCATGGACATGGCCGTGGGCCAGTTCGTCCTCGGTAGCATCGCGCACATCGGTGATCTCGACGGCGAAGTGCAGCGTCTGGCCGGCGAGCGGGTGGTTGCCGTCGACGGTGACGTTGTCGCCCTCGATCTTGCTGACCGTGACGTTGATACTGCCCTGGTCGTTGCGACCCTGGAACTGCATGCCCGGCTGGAGGTCTTCCACGCCCTGGAACGCCGCGCGCGGCACCACCTGGATCAGTTCCTCGTGACGGACGCCGTAGCCTTCCTCGGGAGCGACGTCGACCTTGAACTGGTCGCCGACCGAACGGCCTTCCAGCGCTTTCTCGAGGCCGGGCACGATATGGCCTTCGCCATGGATATAGGCCAGCGGCTCGCGACCGTCCGAGCTGTCGACGACGTTGCCCTGGTCGTCGGTCAGCGTGTAATGGAAGGAAACGGCGTGGCGGTTGGCGATCTGCATGAAATTCTCTCGCTGGGAGGGGGAAAGGGAAGACATGAAGGCGCCTTCCCGAACCCTCAAGGCTAGGCGACCCGCCGCCCGCGTGCAAATCCACGGAATCGGAGCATGCTGCGCCGCAACCCTTCGCCGCACCGCGATCTGCTAATTTTTCCGCTTTTCCCCACCCTGTCCAGCTCGCCGGGAGCCGCATGTTCGAGTGCATTCTGATCGCCAACCGCGGAGAGATCGCCTGCCGCGTGATCCGGACCTGTCGCCGCCTCGGCATCCGTACGGTCGCGGTGTATTCCAGCGCCGACGCGGATGCCCAGCACGTACGGCTGGCCGATGAGGCCTGGCCGATCGGGGGACCGCGGCCGGCCGAGTCCTACCTGCGTGGCGACGCGATCATCGAGGTAGCGCGACGCAGCGGCGCCCAGGCGATCCATCCGGGGTACGGTTTCCTCTCCGAAAACACCGATTTTGCGCGTGCGTGCGCCGCCGCCGGCATCGTGTTCATCGGGCCGCGTCCGGAGAGCATCGACGCCATGGGCTCCAAGGCGGCCGCCAAGGCACTGATGGAGCGTCACGCGGTGCCACTGGTGCCCGGCTACCACGGCGCCGACCAGGATCCCGGCCACCTCGCCGACGAGGCCGCGCGCACGGGCTTCCCGCTGATGATCAAGGCGGCCTCCGGCGGTGGCGGCAAGGGCATGCGTATCGTGCACGACGCCGCCGGGTTCGCCGAGGCGCTGGCGTCCGCGCAGCGCGAGGCGGCCAACGCGTTCGGCGATACGCGGGTGATCCTGGAGCGTTACGTCGAACATCCGCGCCACATCGAGTTCCAGGTGTTCGGCGACACCCACGGCAACATCGTCCACCTGAACGAACGTGAGTGTTCCGCGCAGCGGCGCTACCAGAAGGTACTGGAAGAAACACCGTCGCCCTTCCTCGACGAGGCTCGTCGTGCACGCATGGGTGCCGCCGCCGTGGCCGCCGCGCGTGCCGTGGATTACGTAGGCGCGGGCACCGTGGAATTCATCGTCGGCCAGAACGGCGAGTTCTTCTTCATGGAGATGAACACCCGCCTGCAGGTGGAGCACCCGGTCACCGAGGAAACCCTGGGGCTGGACCTGGTGGAGTGGCAGCTGCGGGTCGCCGCGGGCGAGCCCCTGCCCTTGGCCCAAGAGGACATCCGTGCCGAAGGCCACGCCATCGAGGTTCGGCTTTACGCGGAAGACCCGGAAGCCGGCTTCCTGCCCGGCTCGGGCAAGCTACTGTCGCTGACCCTGCCGCCGCCCTCGCAACACGTTCGCCTGGACGGCGGCGTGATCGCCGGTGACATCGTGACCATCTTCTACGACCCGATGATCGCCAAGCTGATCGTCCACGACCGCACCCGCGCGCAGGCCATGGAGCGGCTGCGCGAGGCACTGGCGGCCACGGACATCGTCGGCCCGAAGTCGAACGTCGCCTTCCTCGAACGCCTCGTGCGCCATCCCGTGGTGGTAGAGGGGCGGATCGACACCGGTTACCTCGACCGGCACCTCGAGCAGTTCCTCGTCGGTAACGACCAGCCGGCCGACATCGAACGGTTCGCCGCCGCCACCGCGGTGCTGCTGGCCGACGAAGCCGGCGTCGCCGGGGCCGCCGGCGATCCCCACTCGCCCTGGGCAAAGGCCGACGCCTGGCGCCTCGGGCATCACGGCAAGCGCGTCGTCGCGCTCATGCAGGGCGACGTACGCCACGAGATCGAGGCGCACGGCCACGACGGCGCCTACGTGCTGCGCGAAGGAGAGGCGTCATGCACGGTCGCCGGCGCACGGCGGGACCACGGCGTGTTGTCGGCCCGTTTCGACGGCGAGAGCCGCCGCGTGCCCCTGGCGGTCGACGGCGATCGCGTCCGCCTGCACGACGGACAGGGACGCCGCTGGACCTTCACCCGTGCGCCGGCTTATGCCTGGGCCGGCGCCGATTCCGCCGGCGCGCGTCATCTCGCGGCACCGATGCCGGGTCGCGTGGTGCTGGTGCGTGTGGCCGCGGGCGACGTGGTGGAGGAAGGGCAGGAGCTGATGGTGATGGAGGCGATGAAGATGGAGCTCGCCTTGAAGGCACCGCGCGCCGGCACCATCGAGAGCGTCTCGGCAGTACAAGGCGATTTCGTCGACGCCGATGCCGTGCTCGTCCGCTTCGCCGAACCCGCCTGACCGGAACCCTTCCATGACCGCATCCAACCACGTCCGCATCGTCGAGGTCGGGCCACGCGACGGCCTGCAGAACGAAAAAACCATGCTGGCCGCCGAGGTGAAGATCGCGCTGATCGATCGCCTCTCCGCGACCGGGCTGGCCACCATCGAAGCCACCAGCTTCGTCAGCCCGCGCTGGGTACCGCAGCTGGCCGATGCCGCAGAAGTATTCCAGGGCATCCACAAGGCGCCCGGCGTGGTCTACCCCGTGCTGGTGCCCAACCTGCAGGGATACGAGCGAGCGCGCGAGGTCGGCGCCACGGAAGTCGCGGTGTTCACCGCCGCGTCGGAAGCGTTCAACCAGAAGAACATCAACGCCTCCATTGATGCGTCGATCGATCGCTTCGTACCGGTAATGGAGCGGGCCCGAGCGGACGGCGTGGCCGTGCGGGGTTACGTATCCACCGTGCTCGGCTGCCCCTACCAGGGCGAGGTGCCGGTGGCCGACGTGGTCCGTGTCGCGCGTCGCCTGCACGAGCTGGGCTGCCACGAGGTGTCGCTGGGCGACACCATCGGTGTCGGCACGCCCGCCAAGGCGCGTGCGATGCTCCGCGCCGTGGCGGCGGAGGTGCCCATGGCGTCGCTCGCCGTGCATTTTCACGATACCTACGGGCAGGCGCTGGCCAATATCCTCGCCTGCCTCGAGGAAGGCGTGCGCGTGGTGGACAGCGCGGTTTCGGGCACCGGCGGCTGCCCCTACGCGCGCGGCGCCACCGGCAACGTGGCCAGCGAGGACGTGATCTACATGCTGCACGGCATGGGCATGACCACGGGCGTCGACCTGGACCGCCTGGTCGATACCGGCGCCTGGCTGGCCGGCCAGCTGGGCAAGGAAACCGCCAGTCGCGTGACCCGGGCCCGCACCGCGGCCTGACCTCCGGCACGGGCGGACGCCCGGTTGGCGCTTCCGCCGCCGATCGGGCAGCATCGGGGGATGCCTGCCGACTACCTCATCCGCCCCATCGAGCCCCGCGACGATGCCGACATCGCCGCGGTCATCCGTCATGTCATGCCGGAATTCGGTGCCGACGGGCCGGGCTTCGCCATCCACGATGCCGAAGTCGACGCGATGTCCACCGCCTACGCGCGGCCACGCGCGGCGTATTTCGTGGTGGACAAGGGCGGTCGCGCCATCGGCGGCGCCGGCATCGCGCCACTGGAGGGCGGTGACGACGAAACCTGCGAACTGCGCAAGATGTATTTCCTGCCAGAGGCGCGCGGCATCGGTGCCGCGTCCAACGTCATGCGCGCCTGCCTGGATGCCGCGCGGCGCGCCGGCTTCTCGCGCTGCTACCTTGAAACACTGACCGGCATGGATGCCGCGCAGGCGGTGTATTTCCGGCACGGCTTCACGCGCATCGACGCCCCCATGGGCGGCACGGGCCATTTCAGCTGCGACCGCTTCTTCCTGCGCAGCCTCAACGACGGCGACCTGATCGTGGCGCCGAAGCCGCCGTCGCTGGTGTTCGGCATCGACGATCCGGGCAAGGACGACGTGCTGCCGCTGATTGAACAATTGCACGGCTACCTGTCCGATCTCTATCGCCATCCCCTGCCCCAGGCGGTCGGCGTGGAAAATCTCCGCCGGCCCGACACCACCTTCATGACGGCGCGCGTGGACGGCCAGCCGCTGGCCTGCGGTGCCTGCGTGGACCAGGGCAGCTATGTCGAACTGAAATACATGTACGTGGTGCCCGCCTGCCGCGGCATGGGCCTGGGCAAGCAGATGCTGGAAGCGCTGGAGAGGCAGGTGCGCGCCGGTGGCGGTACACGGGTGAAGCTGGAAACCGGCGTGGCACAGACCGAATCGATCGAACTCTACGAGCGTTCGGGCTACCGTCGCTGCCCGCCCTTCGGCGATCATCACGCCAACCCGTCCAGCATCTTCATGGAAAAGCCCCTGTGATACGTATCGCCCACGAGGCCGACGCCGCTGCCTGCCATGCCATCTACGCGCCCGTGATCGAACGCAGCGCGATCACCTTCGAGACCGAACTGCCCGGTGTCGAGGCCATGCGCGGCCGCATCGCCGCACGCATGGCCAGCCACCCTTGGCTGGTGTGGGAGGAAAACGGCACGGTGCTGGCCTATGCGTATGCGGGACGCTTCCGCGAACGCGCCGCTTACGACTGGGTCGCCGAAACCTCGATCTACGTGCACGAGGACGCGCGCCGCCGCGGCATCGCCCGGCGCCTGTATGGCGCGCTGCTGGACGCGATGCGCCTGCAAGGCATCAATCAGGCGGTGGGCGTGATCACGCTGCCGGGCGATACCAGCGTAGCCATGCATGCGTCGATGGGCTTCACGCCGGCCGGCGTCTGGCCCAGCGCCGGTTACAAGCTCGGCCGGTGGTGGGACGTCGGCGTATGGAGCCTCTTCCTCAGCGCGCCGGAAAACCCGCCGTCACCCGTCGTCCCGTTCGCCACCCTGGTGGCGTCGGGTCGCATGCAGGCGTTCCTCGCCGAACGCTGATCGCATGCACCGCGGCCGTGTGCTCCCGCACAACGCCAAGCCGCGGTGCCTCGGCTAAGATGGGCCTCTTTGCCAGTCGCTTCCGCGGAGTTTCCATGCAGCTCGAACAGGTCAGGGCCGTCATTACCGGCGGCGCATCCGGTCTCGGCCACGCCGTTGCCAAGCGTCTCGTCGAGGCCGGCGCGAAGGTCGCGCTTTTCGACGTCAACGAGGAAAAGGGCCAGGCCGCCGCCGCAGCGCTGGGATCTCAGGCATCGTTCCGCCGCACCGACGTCACCTCGGAAGACGGCGTGGTCGCCAACATCGCCGCCGCCAGCGAAACCATGGGCAGCCTCAACGCGGTGATCAACTGCGCCGGCATCCTGGGCGCGGGCCGCGTGCTGGGCAAGGAAGGCGCGATGCCGCTGTCCACCTTCAGCACCACCGTCATGGTCAATCTGGTCGGCAGCTTCAACGTGGCCAAGGCCGCCGCCCAATTGATGCAGGCCAATCCGCCCGGCGACGACGGCGAGCGCGGCGTCATCATCCACACCGCTTCGGTGGCAGCGTACGAAGGCCAGATCGGCCAGGCCGCGTACTCCGCCTCCAAGGGTGGCGTGGTCGGCATGACGCTGCCGATGGCGCGCGAGCTGGCCCGGTTCGGTATCCGCGTGAACACCATCGCGCCCGGCATCTTCTGGACGCCGATGGTCGACGGCATGCCGCCGCAGGTGCAGGAGTCGCTGTCGGCATCGATCCCGTTCCCGTCGCGCCTGGGCAAGCCGGAGGAATTCGCCGACACGGTGGCCTTCATCCTCGCCAGCCGTTACCTCAACGGCGAAACGATCCGGCTCGACGGCGGCGTCCGCCTCGCCCCGAAGTAATCCCCTTCCTTCACCCCACTCCATTCCACGACATCGAAGTCGAACGCCATGAAAGCATCCGAAGTCAAAAAGGGTAACGTCGTCGAGAACGACGGCACCGTCTACCAGGTCCGCGACATCGAACGCAGTGCGCCGTCCGCGCGCGGCGGCAACGTCACGTATCGCTTCACGCTGTATTCCATCCCGGGCAACCGCAAGTTCGACCTGAGCGTGCGCGCCGACGACGAACTGAAGGAAGTCGCGCTGGAGCGCCGCCAGGCGAAGTTCTCCTACATGGATGGCGACGCGTTCGTCTTCATGGACGACGAGGACTACACCCAGTACACGCTGGACGCCGCCGTGGTCGGCGACAACGCCGGCTATGTCGTGGAAGACCTGGAGGGCTACTACATCCAGGTGATCGACGATGCGCCGGTGGGCCTGCAGGTGCCGACCTCCGTGGTGCTCACGGTGACCGACACCGCGCCCGAGATGAAGGGCGCCAGCGCCACCAAGCGCTCCAAGCCCGCCACGCTGCAGACCGGCGTCGAGATCCAGGTGCCCGAGTACATCACCACCGGCGAGAAGGTTACCGTCAACACGCTGACCGGCGAATTCGCCGGCCGCGCGTAAGGGTCGTCGACGCGCCCATGCCATGAACGGCCGCTATTCGTTTCGTGCCAGTGTCATCGATACGCTGATCCGGACGAAGCGGCCCGACGTACCGGTGCGCGTGGCCTTGCGCAACACCGCGGCCGTGGTGTTGCCCATGGCCCTGGGCATCCTGCTGGGGTATCCGGAGATCGGCCTGGGCGTGGCCGCCGGCGCGCTCGACACGATGTTCTCCGATCAGCCGGGCCCCTACCAGCAACGGCTCAGCCGGTTGTTCCTCGCGGCGCTGGCCGCGGGTGCGGCCTCGCTGGTCGGTTTCCTGATCGGCGACTGGGTGGGGCCGATGTGCCTGGCCTGCCTGGTCTGCGGCTTCCTCGGCGGCATGCTGGTGGTGTTCGGCCCGGACATCGCCCGCGTCGGCATGACCAGCATGCTGCTGCTGGTCATCACCGCGGCGACGCCGAAGGATCTCATCGGTGCGCTCAGCGGCGGCGCCCTGATCTTCGCCGGCGGCATGCTGCTGGCCGCGTTCTCCGTCGCCGCCTGGCCGCTGCAGCGCTATCGGCCCGAGCGACTGGCCCTGGCCGTGGTGTACCGCGGGCTGGCCGACCTGGCGCGCAAGCCGCAGAAGGACGGCGAGGCACCGGCGCTGGCCGATGCCATGAACACGCTGCAGACCACGCTGCTGGGCCGCCACCATGCGCACGGCCGTGCCATGGAAGCCTTCCGGGTGCTGCTGGAACTGGCCGAGCGCATCCGTCTCGAACTGATCGCCATGGCCGAGTTGGACGCCCGTCGCGACGGCATGGGCGACATGTTCCGTGCCGATGCCGCGCGGGTGCTGGACGCCACGGCGGACGCCCTGGATGCGGCCGAGCCGCCGCAGCGTGCCGAGCGCGCCCTGGCCACGCTGCAGGCCAGCGAGCGCGCCCTGCTCGCCGGCTCGACCGGCACGGGGCTGGGCGGGCATATCCGGGCCTTGTCCGGCCAGTTGGCCGCCGCGGTGCGCAACACCAACTGGGCCGGCTCGCGCGGCGAGGAACGCGCGCAACGCGCGGAAACCGCACTGCCGGAAACCCTGCGCAGCGGCTCGGCGCTGGCCACCCTGCGCGCCAACCTGACGCCCGGCTCCGTCGCTTTCCGTCACTCGGTGCGCTGCGCCGTGGTGCTTACCCTGGCCTTCGCCGTGTCGCGCCACTTCGCCCTGCCGCACGGCTACTGGCTACCGATGACAGCCGCCATCGTGCTGCGCCCGGATTTCGCCGCCACCTTCAGCTTCGGGCTGCTGCGCGTGGTCGGCACGATCCTGGGCCTGCTGCTGACGACCTTCGTGCTGCGCCTGACCCCGGACGTGGCGTGGGCCCACCTGGCCGTGATGGGCGTGCTGTGCGTCGGGTTCCGCTACCTCGCCGTCGCGCACTACGGCATCGCGGTGGCCGCCCTCACCGGCACCGTGGTGGTGCTGCTGTCGTTCGAGGGCGTGGACCCCAACGCGGCCATGGCCGACCGGGTACTCAATACCGTACTGGGCAGCGGGCTGGCGCTGCTGGCCTACCTGCTGTGGCCGTCGTGGGAGCGCCACCAGGCACGCACGTCGCTGTCGACCATGCTCCGCGCCTACGCCGACTACCTCGACGCCCTGGTGGTCCCGGCCGATCGGGGCACGCGTCATGAGGTGCGCACGGCGACGCGTACGGCCCGCACCAATGCCCAGGCGTCGGTCGACCGCATGCGCGCCGAGCCCGGCACGCCGGCCGTGCTGCTGGAACTGGCGGAAACCCTGTTCGCCAACGGCAACCGCCTGGCGCGTACGGCGATGGCACTGGAATCCCTGATCGACGGGGACGAGGTGCCGGAAGCCTGGGCACACGTGGGACCGTTCGTGCACGAGGCCGCCGTCGCGCTGCGCGCGCAGGCCGAGGCCCTGACCCGCACGGAGGGCATCGCCGTGCCGCCCCTGCTGCGCGAGCACCAGCGCCACCTGATGGCCTCGCTGGGGCGCGCCACCGATCGCGAGCTGGCGGGCGCGCTGGAGCGCCTGACCGACCGCCTCACCGACAACGTCGACACCATCGCGCACGTGGTCACCCGGCGGTCGGTCACCCCGGCCTGAGCCGACGCGGGATTGCTGCACCGCCAGAGGCCTTGTCCGCGGGCCGGCGCTACACTCCGGCCATGCTGAAGATCGACACGCATGCGCATATCCTGCCTCGTGACTGGCCCGATCTGGCGGCCCGCTACGGCGACGACCGCTTTCCCGTGATGACCCATGCGAGCGGCCACCATCGCATCTACAAGGACGGGAAGTTCTTCCGCGAAGTGTGGGAGACGGCGTTCGATGCCGAGGTGCGCATCGCCGATTACGCGCGCTTCGGTGTCGACGTCCAGGTCGTCTCGACCGTGCCGGTGATGTTTTCCTACTGGGCCCGCGGCCATCACGCGCTGGAGCTGCACCGCCACCTCAACGATGCCATGGCCGAGGTCTGCCAGGCCCATCCCCGGCATTACGCCGGTATCGGCACGGTGCCGTTGCAGGCACCCGAGCTGGCCATTCGCGAGTTGGAGCGCTGCATCGGCGAACTCGGCCTGCAGGGCGTGCAGATCGGTTCGCACTGCAACGCCTGGAACCTGGACGCGCCGGAGCTGTTTCCCTTCTTCGAGGCCGCCGCCGACCTCGGCGCCGCCGTGCTGGTCCACCCGTGGGACATGATGGGCAGCGAGAGCATGCCCAAATACTGGCTGCCCTGGCTGGTGGGCATGCCGGCCGAACAGGCGCGTGCCGCGTGTGCGCTGATCTTCGGTGGCGTGCTGGAACGCCTGCCCGCGCTGCGCGTCATGCTGGCCCACGGCGGCGGCAGTTTTCCGTATTCCATCGGACGCATCGAACACGGCTTCCGCATGCGCCCCGACCTGGTCGCCACCGACAACCCGCGCAACCCGCGCGAGTACCTCACGCGCCTGTTCTTCGATTCCTGCGTTCACGACGCGGCCGCATTACGCTACCTGCTGGCCACCGCCGGCACCGATCGCGTCATGCTCGGCACGGACTACCCGTTCCCGCTGGGCGAGCAGGAGCCCGGCAGCGGCATCGACGCGCTGCGCCTGGACGACACCGACCGGGCCAGGCTGTTCCACGGCACCGCGCTGGCATGGCTGGGGGTGCCGCTGTCCCGCTTCGAGATGGACCCCGTACCCGCGTGACGTGACGTGGTGCTGTGCAAGAATGCGTGCATCGCGCGGCACCGCCGCTGGACCTGGGGAATCCGTACCGTGAACCGCTCCGTGCCTGCCCTCCTGCTAGGCCTGTTGCTGGCCAGTCCCGCCATCGGCGCCGCCGAGGTATCGATGGCCGAGGGCGCCATCCGTTTCAGCGTGCCCGACAGCTGGATCCCGATCATGCAGTCGCAGGGCGAGACCGAGACGCAGATCTTCCAGGTACCCGGTGCCAATGCCGCCGACGCCACGGTCGCCCGTGTCTCGGTAACGCTGCAGAAGGTGCCCAACCTCAACGGGTTCCAGCAGTTTTCGGGCAACATGCGCAGCCGCGCGTCCGGCCTGAAGGACTACGCGGCGGGCAAACCCGCCGGCCCCACCGAAAACGTCTACAAGGCCCGGGAAGGCACGGTGACACTCGAGTACTACGAGCGTTATTTCTACAGCGGCGGCTATGCCATCCAGCTGCGCTGCGCACGCCCCGCCGGCGACGCGAAATGGAGCGCCGGTTTCGACAAGGGCTGTGCCGAACTCGCCGCCCGCATGCCCTCCTGATGTACCCGAGGCTTTTCGTATGACCGGTTTTGAAGCGACCCGCGCGTGGGCCGACGCCCAGGACGCGAACGACCCGCTGCGTGCGTTCCGCAACGCGTTCCACATCCCGCCGCATGCCGGCGGGGACAGCCTGTATTTCTGCGGCAACTCGCTCGGCCTGCAACCCAAGAGCGTGCGCACGGCGATCGAGGCCGAGCTGGCCGACTGGGCCGACCTCGCTGTGGAAGCCCATTTCCGTGGCCGCTCGCCATGGATGCATTACCACGAGTACGTGCGAGACGCGATGGCGCTGGTGGTCGGTGCGCAGCCGCACGAAGTGGTAGCGATGAACACGCTCGGCGTGAACCTGCACCTGATGATGGTGAGCTTCTACCGGCCGACCGCGGAGCGCCCCGCCATCCTGATGGAGGCCGGCGCCTTTCCGACGGATCGCTATGCGCTGGAATCGCAGGTCCGGTTCCACGGGTTCGATCCAGCCACCGACCTGATCGAGCTGACGCCCGATGGCCCGGGCGGCACCTTGTCGGCCGAGTCGATCGAACGGGCCATCGCCGAGCACGGCCACCGCGTGGCCCTCATCATGCTGCCGGGCGTGCAGTACCGCACCGGCCAGGTGTTCGACCTGGCCACCATCGTCCGCCTGGGCCATGCCCAGGGCTGCAAGGTAGGCTTCGACCTCGCGCACGCCGTGGGCAACCTGCCGCTGGCCCTGCACGACAGCGGCGCGGACTTCGCCGTCTGGTGCACATACAAATACCTCAACGCCGGCCCGGGCGCCGTGGCCGGTTGCTTCGTGCACGAGCGCCACGCCCACGCCGACGTGCCGCGCTTCGCCGGCTGGTGGGGCCATGACAAGGGCACGCGTTTCCAGATGGGCCCGCAGTTCGTTCCCACGCCGGGCGCGGATGGCTGGCAGCTGTCCAACCCACCGATCCTGGCACTGGCGCCGCTGCGCGCGTCCCTGGATATCTTCACCCAGGCCGGCGGCATGCCGAGGCTGGTGGAAAAGAGCCGCCGCCTCACCGGTTATCTCGAATGGCTGATCCGCACCCGCCTGGACGACACGCTGGATGTGGTGACGCCCGCCGATCCGCTGCAGCGGGGCGCGCAGTTGTCCATACGCGTGCGTGCCGGGCGCGAAGCCGGGCGCGACCTGTTCGGTTACCTCGAACAACACGGCATCATCGGCGACTGGCGCGAGCCCGATGTCATCCGCCTCTCGCCCACGCCGTTGTACAACCGCTTCGCCGACTGCCTCGGTGCGGTGGAGGCCATCGAAGCCTGGCGCGGCACGCAGGCATGAGCGAGCAGGAACTGTTCCCGGCACCGTACAGCGAACGCGGCGACGGGTTTGCCGTGCAGGCGGTGACCCATTGGTTGCGGACGGCGCCTGGGCGGGTGATGTTCGGGCTTCGCGCGGGCGGTCTTCCGGTGCCCCTGCCCGATCGTCCGGCCACCGTCTCGCATCGTGGCGTCGAGGCACGCGTGAACGGCCACATCACGGCGATCGAAGACGTCAGCAGTGTGTGGCTGCGTGAACATCCGGAGGCGACGACACGCTATGTGGATGCCTTGCGTCGTGTGCTGATGGACAAGCGCACCCGTCTCGATGGGTATGCCACGCAGGCGATCTTCGTCGGCAGCGTGGAACTGTATGCCGGTTCAGCCATGGACAGCATCGATATCGAGCTGGACGAGGACGACGGCTCCTACGTGCGCGCGATCGACCTGCTGCGTCGCGCCCCCCACGACGGTCGAACCGCTTTCGCGATGCCGCCCGAACCCGGCACGGGCAGCTTCGAGGATCCACTTTTCCTGGCCGGCGACCAGGCGTGGATCGACGGTCGACGCGTGCTGATCGAATACATGCCCGACGAGGGCAGCCGCGCCGAGACGGTCGCCCTGGATCGCGAGGCGCTTGCCGACGCCCTGGAGCGCGCCTGGTCGGCCATGTGCGATGTATCGGAGCGCATTCGCGCGGAACTGGGTCGGCTGGTCTGAGCGTCTAGCTCCCGACTCAGCCCGCCGTGCTTTCCGCATGGCGGACCTGCCCCGCCCCGCGCACCACGAACCGCTCCACCGTCAACGACTCCGCGCCCATCGGGCCATAGGCATGCAGGCGCGTGGTCGAGATACCGATCTCCGTGCCCAGCCCCAGCTCACCGCCGTCGCTGAAGCGCGACGACGCATTGACCATGACCACCGCCGAGCGGATGGCACGAATGAATTGCGCGGCCGCCGCAGTGTCGCGCGTGGCGATCACTTCGGTGTGGTCGGAACCATAGCGACGGATGTGCGCGATGGCGTCATCGATCGTCGGGACGACCCGCACGGCGATGACCAGGTCCAGGAACTCGGCGGCGTAGTCGTCCTCTGAAGCGGACACCACGCCCTCTGCCAGCGCGCGCGTCGCATCATCGCCACGCACCTGCACGCCCAGCTCGCGCAGGCGCGAGATCGCGCGTGGCAGGAATGCGGCGGCAGCCTCCTGGTGGACCAGCAATGTCTCCAGCGCATTGCACACGCCGGGACGACTCGTCTTGCCGTCGACCAGCAGGCGCAGGGCCAGGTCGTGATCCACGTCGCGATCGATATAGAGGTGACAGACGCCCTTGTAGTGCTTGATGACCGGCACACGCGCGTGCTCCGCCACGAAGCGAATGAGGCCTTCACCGCCGCGCGGAATCGCCAGGTCGACGATGTCCACCAGCTGCAGCAGTTCGATCATCGTTTCGCGGCGCGGATCGTCGATCAGCGTGAGCGCGGCCTCCGGCAGGCCCGCATCGCGCAGCGCGCCGCGCAGCACGTCGGCGATGGCGATGTTCGACTGCATCGCGTCGGAGCCGCCGCGCAGGATTACCGCATTGCCGGCCATCAGGCAAAGCGCGGCCGCATCGGCGGTGACGTTGGGCCGCGCCTCGTAGATCATCGCGATGACGCCGAGGGGGATGCGCACGCGCTGCACCTCGATGCCGTTGGGCCGTATTTCGCGACGGGTGATCAGGCCGACCGGGTCCGGTAGCGTGGCCACGTCGCGCATGGCCCGCGCGATGGCGAGCACCCGTTCGTCGTCCAGACGCAGGCGATCGAGCATGGCCGCCACGGTACCACCCTCGCGCGCCGCAGCCATGTCGGTCGCGTTGGCCGCGAGGATCGTGGGCACGGCCGCCTCCAGCGCATCCGCCATGGCGGCCAGCACGTGGCGCTTGGCCGTCGTGTCGAGGGACGCGATGGCGGACGCCGCATCGCGGCAGGCAAGCGCGCGCTCGCGCAGGGTAAGCGTCATGGTGGCCTCGTTCATACGGGAAGGACGACCAAGTCGTCACGGTGGACGACGTTCTCGCCGTAACTGTAGCCGAGCGATACCTCGATATCGCGCGTATGGCGGCGCGCGATACGCCGGATATCGACGGCGGCATACTGTGCGATGCCGCGGGCGAAAACAGTGTCGTCCTCGGCAATCTCGACCACGTCGCCACGTGCGAAATCGCCTGTCGCGGCCGACACGCCTCCGGGCAGCAGCGAGGCGCCACGCTCGCGCACCGCGCGTGCCGCGCCCTCGTCGACCACGATGCGGCCTGCCGTAGGGGTGTGGCGCAGCCAGTACTTGCGCGCCGCCAACGGCATGCCCGGTGCGTGCAGCCGGGTGCCGGTGAGCACGCCATCGGCCAGGCGCGCCACACAGGCAGGGTCGCGTCCGTTGAACAGCACGGTCTCGATACCCGCCGCCGCGGCCTTGCCGGCAGCTTCCAGCTTGGTCCGCATGCCACCCGTGCCGGCCGCCGTGCCCGCTCCGCCCGCGCTGGCGAGATGCGCCGGAGTGACTGCCGTGACACCGTCGATGGGTTGCGCGTCGGCATCGGTGCGCGGGTCGGCCGTGTACAGGCCGCCGATGTCCGATGCGATGAACAGCACGTCGGCATCGACCAAGGCCGCCACGATCGCCGCAAGGTTGTCGTTGTCGCCCAGTTTCAGCTCGTCCACCGCCACTGTGTCGTTCTCGTTGATGACGGGGATGGCGCCGAGCGCGAGTAGCTCGCGCAGGGTGGAACGCGCGTTGACGTAGCGGCGGCGGTTGCGCAGGTCGTCGTGGGTGAGCAGCACCTGCGCCACCGGCGCGTCGAAAAACCCCTGCCACAACGCGATCAACCGTGTCTGGCCCAGTGCGGCCAGCGCCTGGCGACCGGTCAGCCCTGCGGCGCGCTCCGGCGCGGCAAAACCCCGCCCGGCCGCGACCGCGCCGGACGATACGATCACCACCTCGCGACCGGCGCTACGGCTGGCGCGCACGAAGGCCGCCAAGCCTTCCGCATGCTCGCCGCTGAGCGCGCCTGCTGGCGTCGTCAGCAGGCTGCTGCCCACCTTGAGCACGGCGCGGCGCCACGTCGGCAAGGGTTGCTCGTTGAAGCCGCCAGCCATGGAGTCTCCAGGGTGATATGGGCTGTGTAGGAGCGCACGATGTGCGCGATGGCGGTGCGTTGTTGGTGGAGGGTGCGTTGTTACGTGTAGGAGCGCACGATGTGCGCGATGAGATGGCGTTATTGCTTGAGGTTGCATTGTCGTTCGGGATAGGGGACGTGCTTAACCGCCTTTGATTTTTAGATTTACGGCCTCATTCGCGAAATGCAGCATGAGGGTTCGCGCACATCGTGCGCTCCTACATCAGGGTGACGAGTCGCGAGGTGACGAGTCGCGAGGTGGCGAGCCTAGGGTGGCGAGCCTTTGGTGGAGGGTGGCGAGCATCAGATCGTGGCCGGCGCCCGGGGAGGTGCGGGCGGCGAGGCTGGATTCGGGCGTGCGGCCGTCGCCGGCCGAGGCGGCGGTTTCGGCGGCGGCGCGGTACGCATCGCGGAATGGCACACCGGCCACGGCCTGCTCGATCGCGACGTCGGTGGCGTACATCGCCGGCTCGATCGCGGCGCGCATCTTGTCCGCTTTCCATTCGAAACGCGCAAGCATGTCCGGCAGCAGGTCGAGGGCACCCAGGCCCATCGAGAAACCGTGGAACAGCGAACCCTTCGAGAACTGCAGGTCACGCTGGTAGCCCGAGGGCAACGACAGCAGCTGCTCGATCTCGGTGCGCGCGGCGGCCACGCTGGCATAGCTGGCGCGCAACAGTTCCACCACATCGGGGTTGCGTTTGTTCGGCATGATCGACGAACCCGTGGTGTACTCGGGCGGCAGCGCCACGAAGTCGAACTCCGCCGTGGTGAACAGCGACAGGTCCCAGGCCAGGCGGCGCGTGTCGAGCAACGCCGTGCCCACCGCGTCCAGCGCGGCCATCTCGAACTTGCCGCGCGAGAGCTGCGCGTAGATCGGCGAGACCTGCATGCGGGCGAAGCCGAGGGCCGCCGTGGTATGGGCGCGATCCAGCGGCACGTTGACGCCGTAGCCCGCGGCGGTGCCCAGTGGGTTGGCGTCGATCAGCGCCAGCGCCTGCTTCGCGCGCAGGGTGTTGTCGATGAACGCCTCGGCGAACGCCGCGAACCACATGCCGGTGGACGACACCACCGCCCGTTGGATATGCGTGTACCCGGGCATTGGCAGCGCATCGCCCGCTGCGCGCTCCAGGCAGACCTCGGCGATACGGCGGCAGAGCGCTTCCAGCGTCGAGAGTTTTTCCTTCAGCCACAGGCGCGTCGCCACCAGCACCTGGTCGTTGCGGCTGCGCCCCGTATGCACGCGGCGGCCGGCATCGCCCAGGCGTTCGGTCAGGCGTGCCTCGATGGCGGAGTGACCATCCTCAAAACGGTCGTCGAGCACGAACGTGCCGGCCGAGAAGTCGGCCGCCAGCGCGTCCAGCTCGCGCAGCAGGGCATCGCGCTCGTCGTGCGACACCACGCCGATATTCGCCAGGCCCTCGACGTGCGCCTTGCTCGCGGTGATGTCGTGCAGGAAGAACTCGCGATCGAGCACCACGTCGTTGCCGGCGAGGAAACGCATGATCTTCGCGTCCACCTGGATGCCGGATTTCTGCCAGAGCGGCTGGGTCATCGTAGGGTCCTTAAAGCGGGATGGCGGTGAGCTCGTCGAAGCCGAGCGCACGGTTGACGTTCTGCAGGGCCTGCGTGGCCGCACCCTTCAGGAGGTTGTCCAGCGTGGCCACGACGACCACGCGACGGCCGTCGACGGACAGCGCGAAACCACCCACGTCGAGATGGTGCCGGTTGGCGACCTGGCTGACCCACGGCGCCTCGTCGACGACATGGATGAGCTTTTCCTTCTCGTAGCGCGCCTCGAAGCGACGGACGATATCCTCCCGTCTGGCCTGCTTGGCCAGGTAGAGGTTGGTCGTTACCGTCAGGCCGCGGAAATGCGGCGCGACGTGCGGCATGAATTCCACCGGCATGCCGAGGTGGCGGCTGGCTTCCTTCTCGTGCATGTGCCCGGTGAGCGCGTACGGCATGAGGTTGTCGCGCAGCTTTTCCGGATCGTTACGGTCCGAGGGCGTGGTGCCCGCACCGGAATAGCCGGAGACACCGAACGACACCGGCGGTGCCGCCAGCAGGTCCTTGATCGGGGCGATGGATGCCTGGATCGCAGTGGCATAGCAACCGGGGTTGCTGATTCGCTTCTCGCCGCGCCAGCGGTCCCGGTAGAGTTCGGGCAAGCCGTAGTACCAACGCTCGTCGAAGCGGTAATCCGCCGACAGGTCGACGATCACCGTCGAACCGCCGGCCTTGTCGATCGCCTCGACATACGGTGCCGCCTTGCCGTTGGGCAAGGCCAGGATCACCACGTCCACCCCCTGCTCCGCCACCGCGGCCGGATCGAGGTTGCCGAACGCCAGGGTTCCCTTGTAGGCCTCGTTGTGGTCGGCGAGCGGCTGCCCCGCCAGTTCGCGCGACGAGACGAAGGCCAGCTCGAGGCCGGGATGGTTCGCGACGAGTGTGATCAGCTCGGCGCCGGTGTGGCCGCGCGCGCCGACGATGCCGATGGTCTTGCTTGCCATGACCGCTCAGTCCTGAAGGGTGGGGACGCGCGTGGCGCAATGCGCCACGCAGCGTTCGATGTCCGCGAAGTTGTCCAGGCCGTACCAGAACACCTTCCAGCGCGACTGCTTGAAACAGCCGTCGGACTCCGCGTAATAGAAATGGTTGATGACGTTACCGTGGCGCGAACGCCAGAACAGCTTCGGGTTCTCGTCGCGCATCACCTGCCACACGGCACGCCCCAGGCCTTCGCCCTGCGCGTCGTCCAGCACCGCGAACTTGTCGAGGTACGCGAAGCCTTCGTCCTGGGTGAGCACCATCGCCGCGCGATAGTTCTCCGAGACATAGAGGCGGTAGAGGTCGGTGCGCTCGAAGTAATCCGGCACCACCTTGCGCCCGAAGCTGGATTCGATCAGCTCACGCAACCGCGCCTTGTCCACGCCCTCCCACGACTCGAAACGCAACACGCGCTCGCCGCGGCGGACCAGCGTACCGGAGCCCTTGTGGGTGAACAGTTCCTTGGCCAGTTCCGCCGGGCGCGTGATCGATACCGAAGAAGTCAGCGGCAGGTCGTCCAGCAGGTCCTTGATCTGCTCGATCTTCAGGCGCATGCCCGAGTGCAGCCAGGGCTGCTTGAGCAACTGGTCGTACTCGGTCGACAGGTTGATCGAATCGATCACCGTGCCCTCGCCGTCCAGCAGGCCACCGGTGCCCGTCAGGAACACGATCTTGTAGGGCTGCAACACGCGCACCAGTTCGTTGGCGGCGAAGTCGGCGTTGATGTTGAGTATCTGCCCCGCGTCGGTTTCGCCCAGGCTGGCGATCACCGGGATGGACCCGGCACGCAGGCTGGCCTCGATCGGCGCGAGGTTGATCTCGCGCACGCGCCCCACCAGGCCGAAGGTGGCCTGGTCGAGGAACTCGGCGGCGAACACGCCCGAAGGCACCGAGGTGGCGCGCGTATCGGCTTCCTGCAGCGACTCGACCAGGCGCAGGTTCTGCGCCTGGAACACCCGGCGCACGATGGCCAGCGCCTCCGGCGAGGTCACCCGCAGGCCGTTCACCGTCTTCTTCTCGATCCCGGCGGCGGCCAGTTCCTCGTCCAGCTGCGGACCCGCGCCGTGCAGCACGATGGGCGTCAGGCCCACCTGCTGCAGGAAGGACAGCGAGGACGTCAGTGCCGGCAGGTCGTCGCGCAGGACGGCGCCGCCGACCTTGACCACGGCGAAACGCGCGGCGTCCAGTTGGGAGAAACGCTTGAGGTATTGCTGGATCTCACGTGCGCTGCCCATGGAGGACAGCAGGCGCACGATGGTCTTGCGGGTATGTTGGTTAGATTCCACTGTCGACGATCCGATGGATGGTCCTGGCATAGGCAGCCAGTTGTTCGAGGAGGACCCACTCGTCTGCCGTGTGCGCCTGGGCGATATCGCCCGGGCCGTAGACGAAGGTGGTGTAGCCGGCCTTGGAGAACAGCGCCGCTTCCGTCCAGAAGTCCACGGCATTGCCCACCGGGATGCCCAGCTCGTCGGCGACATCGCGAGCGGCCAGCCGACGGGTCTCGGCCGTGGCGACGTCGCCCGCCGGCAGCGAATCGCCGCGGAAGGTTTCGCCGTATTCCACCGGCGCCGGATCGACCAGCGTGCGGAAGGTCTCCAGCAGGGCATCGGCGTCCATCGAGGGCAGCGGCCGAAAACCGAAACGCACGTCCGCCGTGGGGGCGATGACGTTCGCCTTGATGCCGCCCTCGATCTTGCCGATGTTGAAGCGCAGGCCCGTCAGGCCACCGAAGCGCTCGTGTGACAGCGCCTGCACGTGGTCCAGCGCGGCGGCGCCCCAGCGGGTGGCCTGGTGCAGTGCGCTGTCGGACGGTTTCTGGTCGCCCGAGGCATGCCCTGCCCGGCCCTGGAAACGCATCTGCACCGAGAGGATGCCCCGGTGCGCCAGCACCGCCTCGCCCTGGGTCGGCTCGGCGACGATGACCGCCTCGTAGTCGCGCGGCGTCTTCAGGAAGCCGTCGATGCAGCGGGCGTCGTTGGCTTCCTCGTCCGTGGACAGCAACAGGGCCATGTCGCCCTGCGTGGCGTTGGCCACGGCGACCAGCGCCGCGGCGGCGCCCTTGATGTCGCACGCGCCCAGGCCGATTGCGCGGTCTTCGGTCACCCGCAGTTCGTGCGGGCTCGCCGTCCAGTGCGGCGAATCCGGCACGGTATCCAGGTGCACGTTGAACAGGTACTTCGGCGTACCGCGCACGGCGTAAAGATTGACCGCGCCCGCGCCGAAATCGGTAACCTGCACATCGAACCCCGGGAGGTTGGCGCGCAGGTAGTCGAAGATGCCGTCGGTGCCGATCTCACGCGGCGGATTGCGCGTGTCGAAACCGACCAGCGCACGCAGATGGGTCAGGGTGTCGTCGAGAAGCTTGTCCATGGTCGTGGATCAGTTCCCGTTGGCGCGGTCGACTTCCGCCCAGATCGTCGAGCTCATGCCGTAGAGCTTGATGAAGCCCTCGGCCTCGGCCACGCCCCAGTCGGCCGCCTGTGCGTAGGTCGCCTTGGACGAATGCAAGAGGTTCTTCGATTCGACCTTCACCGCGTAGATGGAACCGCCACGGGTCTCGACGATGACCTTACCGTCGACCTTGCGCTGGGTGGAGACCAGGTAGGCCTCGAGGTCGGCCTTGATCGGGTCGTTGAAGAAGCCCTCATAGGCCACTTCCGTCCACTTGCGGCCGATCTCCGGCTTGAAGCGGTTCTGCTGCTTGGACAGCACGGTTTCTTCGAGCGCGCGGTGCGCGGTAAGAAGCGCGGTCAGTGCCGGCGCTTCGAACACGATACGGCCCTTCAGGCCGATGTTGGTGTCGCCCGTGTAAAGGCTGCGGCCCACGCCGTACTTCGCCAGTTCGCGGTTGAGGAAAGCGAGGATCTCCGGACCCGTCGCCGCCTTGCCATCGAGCGAGACAGCCACACCCTTCTCGAAGCCCAGCTCGATGCGCAGCGGTTCGGACGGCCATTCGGCACGCGGTGCGCACCAGCCGACCGCACCCTCGCCCGGGATTTCCCATGCATCGATCTCGCCGCCGGAGATGGTCACGCCCAGCACGTTCTCGTTGATCGTGTAGTGCTTGGTCTTGGCGCGGACTTCGAAGCCCTTTTCTTCCAGATAGGCCTGCTCGTAGGCACGCACCTGGGTGTGCTCGCGCTGGATCTCGCGGATCGGCGCCACGATGGTGTAATCGCCCAGCGCACGCACGGTCAGGTCGAAGCGCACCTGGTCGTTGCCCATGCCGGTGCAGCCGTGCGCGAACAGCTTGGTGCCCAGTTCGTCGCAACGCTCCAGCGATGCCTTCACGATGAGGTAGCGATCCGACACCAGCAGCGGATACTGGCCCTGGTAGAACTCGCCCGCCCAGATCAGCGGCGTGACGAAGCTGTCCCAGATCGCCTGCGACGCGTCGACGGTGCGGTGCGAAGCGGCACCCAGTTCGGTCGCGCGCTGCTCGATGTATTCGCGCTCCTCCGCGGACACGCCGCCGGTGTCGACGAACACGGTGTGCACGGCATAGCCGCGCTCCATCAGGTAGGGGACGCAGAAGCTGGTGTCGAGGCCGCCCGAGAAGGCGAGGACGATATCTTTGCTGGACATGCTGGCTCCGGGAAAAGGGGTAAGGGACAAGGGGAAGGACGAATCAGAAACCGAGGCCGGACCTGGCGCCCGACGCGTGCGAAATGAGCGAGGCCATGACGGCCTTCTGGACGTGCAGACGGTTTTCCGCCTCGTCGATGGCGATGCATGCCGGCGAATCCATCACCGCGTCGGTCGCCTTGATGTTCCGGCGCAACGGGAGGCAGTGACTGAACAGGCCACGGTCGGTGAGCGCCATCTTGGCCTCGTCGACGATGAAGTGCTTGTTCGCGTCGCGGATGGCCTTCTCTTCATCCCAGCGGCCGAAGTACGGGATGGCACCCCAGCTCTTGGCGTAGATCACATGCGCGCCGCTGTAGGCCGATTCGATATCGTGCGACACCTGCAGCGACCCACCGTTCTCGGCGGCATTCTGCTTCGCGAAGTCCATGTAGCGTTCGTCCAGGACGTACTCGGGCGTGGGACACAGCAGGGTCACGTCCATGCCCATCTTCGTCGCGATCATCAGCGCCGAGTTGGCCACGGCCGTGTTGAGCGGCTTGGGATGGTAGGTCCAGGTCAGCACGTACTTCTTGTTCTGCAGGTCGCCCAGGTGCTCTTTCAGGGCCATGGCATGGGCCAGCTCCTGGCAAGGATGGGTGATCGTCTCCATGTTGATCACCGGCACGGTGGCGTAGCGTGCGAACGCCTTCAGCACGATGTCCTGGCGATCCACCTGCCAGTCGACGAACTTCGGGAAGGCGCGCACGGCGATGATGTCGGCATAGCGCGACAGCACCTGGGCCACCTCGGCGATGTGCTCCTCCGTATCGCCGTCCATCACCGTACCGACCTCGAACTCGATCGGCCACGCGTCCTTGCCCGGCGCCAGCACCACCGCGTGCCCGCCGAGCTGGAAGGCACCCAGTTCGAAGCTGGTGCGAGTGCGCATGGACGGATTGAAGAACAACAGCGCGATCGACTTGCCAGCCAGCTGCTGGCCCTGCGGCGACCGCTTGAACTCGGCGGCCTGCGCGAGCAGGGCGTCGATCTCGGCGCGGCTGTAATCCTGGGTGTTGAGGAAGTGGCGAACGGTCATGGCAGTCCAGATCGGTCGGTGGCCCGGGGGCCGTGGGTGGAGTGGCAGGAATCGGAAACGAAAAAACCCGGCACGGGGCCGGGTTTTTTAGTCGATGCAGATGAAATGCGCGCGACAGCCTACCCGGCCGAATGTCCGATGTACGGTCGACGAGCACGCGAGGTCATTCCTGCGGCCATGCGGGCGCTGGTGAAGACGACGGCGGTGTAGACGGTATGGGACACGGCAGGGTCACGAAAAATGGAAGTCCGATCATGCCGGGATTTGTTGCGTCGCGCAACTTGGTTGGTTGTAGATCCCAGTTGCGGACGTTGATCGTGATTTCGTGGGCGGGGCTCGCCTTCGGCATCGCGTTTGGCCTTGGGTCTTGGAGCAAGAGCCGGCGGGTGCCACCCTCGGGGCCACGCCTGTGGCGACCCATCAAGGAAAGGCCGCTAGCGCGGCCGTGTATCTGGTTCGCGCACATCGTGCGCTCCTA